>NZ_JALJRR010000030.1:8313-62495 GCF_024519615.1 Pseudomonas sp. Pse79 | reverse complement strand
GTGCACCGGGCGTTTTGAGACTGAAATAGGTGTAAACCTATTTCAGGACTAGACAAACAAATTCTGAAAACACCAAAGATTCAATGTGAGAGGGGGCTTGCCCCCTCCCACATTTCAGAGCGGTTTGAAATCCAACAGATGCGGCAGATCCACATCCCAGAGTACGCCAGGGTCGTTTACCTGGATCTCGCGCACCTGCCCCTGGGCAAACAGCGGCTTGGCCCCGCGATCGCCCGTCAACGCCATCAACGCTGGCCCAAACGCTCGTCCAAACGCAACCGGATGCCCATACTGGCCGGCATGCACCGGCACGTTGATGCTGTCCACGTGCTCCAGCACCCGTTCAATACTGGACGGCAGGATGAACGGCATATCACCCAGCACCACCAGCCAGCCATCACTGGAAGCACTGGCCGCGACCGCTGCCGCAATGCTGTCGCCCATTCCGGCCGAGCACAGCTGCACTACCTCGCAGCCATGGACCTGCGCCAGACGAATGACTTCAAGCCGCTCGGGCGACGTCACCAGCACGCGCTTTAGCGCCCACGCCGGCAAATTCACCAGCACCTGCTCGATCACCGGCCGCACCACTGCGTCCCGGCCGACGCACTCAGCCAGCAATTTATCCCGATCTGCCCCGGCTTCAGCGCGAAAACGACTGCCCTGCCCCGCCGCCAGCACAATCACCGTGACGGTCATTCAACCTGCACCGACAGCGGCTTTTTCTGCAGCGGCACCACGCCATTCTTGATCGCGACAATTTCCGCCAGCAACGACAGCGCGATCTCCGCCGGTGTATGGCTGCCGATATGCAAACCGATCGGCCCATGCAACCGCGCGATCGCCTGCGCAGACAACCCCAGCGCCGCCAGGTTTTCCCGGCGTTTACGCGTGTTGACCCGCGAACCCAGCGCGCCGATATAGAACGCATTGGAGTTCAGTGCCGTCAGCAACGCCATATCGTCCAGGCGCGGGTCGTGGGTCAGGCAGACGATGGCTGTGCGTTCGTCGGTCTGGATGTTCAGCACCGCTTCATCAGGCATGCCGGGCACAAAGCGGCCGTGCGGTTCTTCCCAGCCATACACGAACTCTTCACGCGGGTCGCAGATCAGCACTTCGAAATCCAGCAACCGCGCCATCTGCGCCACGTAGCGGGACAACTGCCCGGCGCCGATCAACAGCAGGCGCCAGCGCGGGCCATAGATGGCGCGCAGGCGCTCGCCGTCGAAGCTCACCACGTCGGTCTTGCTCGCGGGGCTCAAGCTCACGTCGCCGGTGGCCAGGTCCAGCTCCCGAGCGACGATTTCATGGGCGTCACAGCGCGCCAGCAACTCGGCCACCCACTGCCACTCCGTCACGCGCTCTTCGGTCAGGCGCAGGGTGCCGCCGCACGGCAGGCCGAAACGCGCCGCTTCATCGCGTGTCACGCCGTAGGTCACCAACTGCACCGCGGGCCCGTCGTCCGCCAACCGACCATCCTGCAAACGCGCAATCAAGTCGTCTTCAATGCAACCGCCGGACACCGAGCCGATCACCACCCCGTCGCCGCGCAAGGCCAGCATGGCCCCGGGCGGACGCGGCGCGCTACCCCAGGTCTGGACCACGCTGTACAACACCACCCGCTGCCCCGCGCGGCGCCATTCGAGCACGCTGCGCAGGACATTCAGATCCACGCTGTCCATCAAGCCTTCGCCTCCTGCCAGCCTTGCAACTGATAACGCACGGGCAGGTTGCGAATACGCTTGCCGGTGGCGGCAAAGATCGCATTGCACAGCGCCGGCGCAATCGGCGGTACGCCGGGCTCACCGACACCGCCCAACGGCACCTCGCCCTGTGGCGTGACCAGGTGGACCGCGACAACCTTGGGCCCCAGGGACATGCGCGCCACTTCATACATATGGAAGTTGTCCTGCTGGACCTTGCCGTCCTTGAAGCTGATCTCGCCCAATACCGCGTTGCCCAGGCCCATCACGCAGGCGCCTTCGAATTGCGAGCGAATGCGTTCCGGGTTGATCTGCGGGCCGCAGTCCACAGCGATATCCGCCTTGTGGACGATCAGCGTGCCGTCGTCTTTGACTTCCACCTCGATCACCGCCGCCACATAGGTGACGAAACTGTAATGCACCGCCAGCCCCAGGCCTCGCCCCTTGGGTAGCGTGCGCCCCCAGCCGGCGGCTTTGGCGGCGGTTTCGAGGACGCCGCGCAGGCGGGCGGTATCGATCGGGTAGCGCTCCGGGGATTCGCCGTAGTTCCACTCATCGCTCAGGGTTTTCGGATCGATCTGACGGTCCGGCCCAAGCAGTTTGAGTTGGTACTGCAACGGGTCCTGGCCGGCCTTGTGCGCCAGCTCATCGACAAAGCTCTGAATCGCAAAGCCATGCGGGATGTTCGATACCGAGCGGTACCAGCCAACCCGGGTGTGGGCGGCGGCTTCGGGGTTTTCCAGGCGCACGTTGGGAATCGCGTAGGCCATGTTGGTAAAGCCCATGCCCAGCTCGAACGCCGCCTCGTGGTTCATCCCCGGCGCAAACAACGCGGTGATGCTCGGCGCGACGGTGCGGTGCAGCCAGGCGGAAGGCAGGCCGTCCTTGTTCAGGCCGGCCTTGAGGTACTCGGCGGAAACCGTGTGGAAGTAGGAGTTGTGGATGTCATCTTCACGGGTCCACTGCACGCGCACGGCCTTGCCGGGGAACTCCTTGGCGAGGATGGCCGCCTCGACCACGAAGTCCGGCTTGGACTTGCGACCGAAACCGCCGCCCAGCAGCGTGACATTGATCGTCACGTTATCGAAAGGCAGGCCCAGGCGCTCGGCGACGCGCTCACGGGTCACCTGGGGCGCCTGGCTGGGGGCCCAGGCTTCGCACTGGCCCTTGTCGAAACGGGCAACGGCAACCATCGGTTCCATCGGTGACTGGGCCAGATGCGGCAAATAATAAGCGGCGTCCAAAGTGCTGTCGGCCTCGTTCATCGCCTGCTCGAGGGTGCCGGTGTTGCGCACCACTTTGCCCGGTTGCCGCGCGGCCGCTTCCAGTTCCTTGCGGTAATCGATCGAGTTGTAGCCGGCGTTGACGCCGTCATCCCAGACAATCGCCAGCGCTTCGCGGCCCTTGATCGCCGCCCATGTGTTGCTGGCCACCACGGCCACGCCGCCCAGCGGCTGGAACTCCGAGGGCAGAGGCCGGCTTTCGATTTCGAGGACCCTGATCACCCCCGGCACCTTCAACGCCGCACTGGCATCGAAGGATTTGACCTTGCCGCCATACACCGTCGGCCGTGCAATGGTGGCGTAGAGCATGCCGTCGAAATGCACGTCCGCGCCGTAGACCGCGCGACCGTTGACGATATCGGCGCCGTCGATGGCCTTGACGCCCTCTTTGCCGATGTAGCGGAACTCCGACGGCTGCTTGAGGCGCAGCGTGTCGCGCGCCGGCACCGCCAATGCACCGGCAGCGGCGGCCAGCTCGCCATAGCCCAAGGTGCGACCGCTGGGCTGGTGAACCACCTTATGCAGCTGCGCACGGCACTCGCCCAGCGGCACCTTCCACTGTTCGGCAGCCGCCTGTTCCAGCATCGCGCGCACACTCGCGCCGCAACGCCGCATCGGTTCGAACCAGTGGCGCATGCTGCGCGAGCCATCGGTGTCCTGGTTGCCGTAACGCACTTCGTCAGCCAGCGCCTGCTGGACGCGCACGTGGGCCCAATCGGCGTCCAACTCATCGGCGACTACCAGGCTCAGGCTGGTACGCACGCCCTGGCCCATTTCCGAACGGTTGCAGATCACGGTCACGGTGCCGTCGGTGGCAATGCTGACGTAGACCTTGGGGTCATCGATCAGCCCATGGGGCATGGCATCGCCGCCATACTTCTTGGCGGCATCGGCGGCAAACGCGGCGGACAGGCCCCAACTGGCGGCGATCACCAGCGCACCGGTGGCGCCGACGCCCTTGAGGAAACCGCGACGGCTGAGGTTATCGAGGACGAAATCAGCGGGTAAGCGGTTCATGCCTTGGCCCCCTGCAGGTGCGTCGAGGCCTGGCGGATCGCGGTCTTGATGCGGTTGTAGGTGCCGCAGCGGCAGATATTGCCGACCATCGCCTCCTCGATCTGCTCGTCGCTGGGGTTGGGGTTGGTTTTCAGCAGCGCGGTGGCCGACATGATTTGCCCGCCCTGGCAGTAACCGCACTGGGCCACGGCACTGTCCAGCCAGGCTTGCTGCACGACCTGGCCGATGGGGTCGGTGTGCAGGTTGTCGATGGTGCTCACGGCCTGGCCCTTGACCGCGCCGATCGGAGTGATGCAACTGCGCGCCGGGGCGCCGTCGATATGAATGGTGCACGCGCCGCACAGGCCCATGCCGCAGCCGAATTTGGTGCCGTTGTAACCCGCCACATCGCGAATCGCCCACAACAGCGGCATATCCTCGGTGACGTCCAGTTGATGGTCTTGACCGTTGAGTTTCAGGGTAATCATTGGGCACGCCCGCCTTTTTTTGCATTTAGGGGCGAGCCATCTGCTGCGAAAGGTATCGCTGGTTCGGGTGCACGCAGATGGGCTCAGGCTGAGGAGGCTCTCTTGCGAAGACGGATCTTCACCGGGCCTTTGATGGAGCATTGACTAACTGTAAACCAAAAAATTCGAATTTGGCCGCGCAGAAACGCAAACGCCCCGAACCAGTCGGGGCGTTTGCGGATTGCTGTGGGCGTCAGTTCACGCCATCAGCGGGTTACTTGACCACCGGCGCAGGGCCTTCGGCCACGCCCAGGTCATCTTCTTCACGGGTGTCGGAGATCCCACGACCACCGGAAGCCAGCTCGACTTGCAGCGTGTCTTCGTCCAGCTCCTTGACCCACTTGGCGACAACCAGGGTCGCCACGGCGTTACCGACCAGGTTGGTCAGCGCACGGGCTTCGGACATGAAGCGGTCGATACCGAGGATCAGCGCCAGGCCGGCAACCGGCAGGTGACCCACGGCCGACAGGGTCGCGGCCAGCACGATGAAACCACTGCCGGTCACGCCTGCAGCACCTTTGGAGGACAGCAGCAGCACCAGCAACAACGTGATCTGATGGGTGATGTCCATGTGCGTGTCAGTCGCCTGGGCGATGAACACGGCAGCCATGGTCAGGTAGATCGACGTACCGTCGAGGTTGAACGAGTAGCCGGTCGGGATCACCAGGCCAACCACGGATTTCTTCGCGCCCAGACGCTCCATCTTGATCAGCATGCGTGGCAGTGCCGATTCAGACGAGGACGTACCCAGAACGATCAGCAGCTCTTCACGGATGTAGCGGATCAGTTTCAGCACGCTGAAACCGTGCGCGCGGCAGATGGCGCCGAGCACCACCACCACGAACAGGACGCAGGTGATGTAGAAGCAGATCATCAACTGGCCCAATTGCACCAGGGAGCCGACACCGTAGGCACCGATGGTGAACGCCATGGCACCCAGCGCACCGATCGGCGCGAGCTTCATGATCATGTTGATGATGTTGAACATCACGTGGGCGAAGCGATCGATGAAGTCCAGCACCGGCTTGCCGTAGGCACCCAGGCGATGCAGGGCGAAACCGAAGATCACCGAGAACATCAGCACTTGCAGGATGTCACCGTTGGCGAATGCGCCGACGATGGTGTTTGGAATCACATTGAGGATAAACCCTACGATGCTCTGGTCTTTACCAGCTGTCACGTAGGCCGCCACTTTGGATGCGTCCAGGGTGGCCACGTCGATGTGCATGCCGGCGCCCGGCTGCACAACGTTCACCACGAACAGGCCGATCAGCAGGGCGATGGAGGACACGACTTCGAAGTACAGCAGCGCGTAGCCGCCGGTTTTGCCGACCGATTTCATGCTCTGCATGCCAGCGATGCCGCTGACAACGGTGCAGAAGATGATCGGGGCGATGACCATTTTGATCAGTTTGATGAACCCGTCACCCAGCGGCTTGAGCGCCACACCGGTCTGCGGGTAGAAGTGACCGAGCAAAATACCGATAACGATGGCAACGATCACCTGGAAATACAGGGATTTGTACAGTGGCTGACGAGTCGTCATTGCAAAGTTCCTCAATCGTCCCGTGTGGCAAATATCCGCCATTGCCCACGGCACTTGAATTGCGAACCCTCCTGCACTGGAGGGATTTGTTGTTTGCGAGACCTGTAGGACCAAGCCTGCGCTGTAATCCTTATCGCAAACGTCGTGCCACTTTGCTGAAACGGCCTGAAGCCCCTTAAACATCAGGGCTGGAGGGATCAAGGCGCGCCTGAGCGCCGTCCATTGCATGGCGGGTTTCCGCCAACTCGCCGTGTCTCGTCCTACAATTTGGCGGATATCCGCCTTGTCGCTGTAGCGGGTGATGGCTACCATCCGCCCTTCCATGGACGAGGCCCTTGCATGCGCGAACGTACCATCGCCAGTCACTACGCCCGAGCGGCCCTCGGCGGTGCGCGCCGGGCCGGCTACGACTACTCGGGCCTGTTGCAGCAGGTGGGCATCACCCCGGAACTGCTGAACGAACCCCGCGCCCGCATCGCCCCGGAACAATTTACCCGGCTGTTGCAAATGCTCTGGCTCGCGCTGGACGACGAATACCTGGGCTTTGCCGAAGGTCCGAGCAAGCGCGGCACGTTCGCCATGATGTGCCACGCGCTGATCCATTGCCGCACCCTGGAGAAGGCACTCGAACGCGGCTTGTTGTTTTACAGCCTATTCCCACAAGGTCCGCGTTGGCAGCTGACACGGGAAGGCGAAATGGCCCGCTTGAGCCTGGACGACTCCCAGCTCGGGGACCCGGATCACTTTCTCAGCGAATCCCTGCTGCTGATCTGGCATCGCCTCGGCAGTTGGTTGATCGGCCAGCGCATCCGCCTGCAGCAGGCCACGTTCAGCTACCCGATGCCGGCCCACGCCAGCGAATACGACCTGTTGTTTCCCTGCCCGCAGGTGTTCGGCGCACCGAACAGCAGCCTGGTGTTTCCTGCGCGTTACTTGAGCCTGCCGCTGCTGCAGGACGAGCGCACCCTCAAGCATTTCCTGCAGCGCTCCCCCGCCGACTTGTTGTCGCGTCCCGATGAAGGCGACAGTTTGAGCAGCCAGATCCGCCGCCTGCTCAGCCGTGACCGCACACCCTGGCCGGACCTGGACGCCGTTGCCCAGCACCTGCACATCAGCCCGCAGACCCTGCGCCGACATCTGCGTGAAGAAGGCAGCAGTTTTCAAGCGCTCAAGGATGAGCTGCGGCGGGACATCGCCATTTACCACCTGGGACGCGCGGATCTGTCATTGCAGGAAATTGCCGAACAGCTCGGGTTCTCCGAGCCGTCGGCGTTTCATCGGGCGTTCAAGAAGTGGACGGGATTGACGCCGGGGGCTTATCGGGCACAGGAGAGTTAGGCAGGCGCCACTCAAGGAAGGTCAAACGGCCGGAAAGTGGATCTTGAACGCCGCGCCCCCTAAAGGCGAGTCGCCCAGGGTCAGGCGCGCGCCGTAGCTTTCAATGATGTCCTTGACCACCGCCAGGCCGATCCCCTGCCCCGGGTGCTGACGGTCCAGCCGCTCGCCCCGTTGCAGAATCCGCGCGCGCTGGTCGGGCGGCACACCGGGGCCGTCATCTTCGATGCACAGTTCGATGCCATCCAGGCTTTCCACCAGGCTGATACGCACTTCGCTCAGGCACAGGCGGTAGGCGTTTTCCAGCAGGTTGCCGAGCAGTTCCAGCAAGGCGCCTTTTTCGATGGGCACATCGCACGCGTCCGGCAATACGAAGCTCACTTTGACGTGCTTGTCGCGGTAGACCTTGTCCAGCGTGTCGCACAGGCTTTGCAGTACCGGCTGCAGGCGTACCTGATGGCGTACCAGGCCGCTTTTACGCAGGCTGGCACGCTGCAACTGGTAGCTGATCTGCTGGCTCATGCGTTCGATCTGCGATTGCAGCACCCAGGCCTGGTCGCGGTCTTCGGGGCGCTGGGCCATGTCTTCGCTCACGCCCTGCAACACCGCCAGCGGGGTTTTCAGGCTGTGGGCCAAGTCGTCGAGGGAGTCGCGGTAGCGGGTACGCTGCTCGCGTTCACTGTGCAGCAAGCGGTTGAGAGACCCGGTGAGGCGCAGCAGTTCGCGCGGGTGTTCTTCGCTGAGGCTTTCGCGGGTGCCGCCTTCGATCTGGTCCAGCTCCTGGCTCAGGCGCCGCAACGCTTGCAGGCCCCAGGTCAGGCCCAGCCAGAGCAACGTCAGCAACACCAGCAACGCCGCGCCGAAGCCCAGGTAGAGGTTTTCGCGCAGGCCTTCGAGGGTCAACTGGTATTCGCGCACCGGTTGCAGCGCGACGATGCTGAACGCCGCACTCTTGCCGCCGAGCAGTTTGACCTCGACGTCATACACGAAGAATTCCTGGCCATTGCCCTCGCGAATCCGCGCAAACTCATTACCGCGCCCGTCATAGCGCGGCCTGTAGTTGATGTTTTCTTCCTGGGTTGCCCGCGAGCGCCACACCAGATGGCCTTCGCGGTCGTAGATATAACCGAGCAACCGGCTATCGGTGAGGTTGAAGCGTTCGTCCGGCAACTGCGCCGGCATCTGCAGGCGGTTGTTTTCGACCCGCGCCGCCGAAATCAAGGTGGTGACGTCCGACGCCAGGCGCTGCTCGATCGAGTCCTGCAAGGCCAGGCTGAACGCGCCCTGCATGGCCGGCAACAAACCCAGCATAAACAGCACGGCCAGGGTGGCGGCCGCCAGCATCAAGCGCACACGTAACGAGCGAATCAACGACAGCGCTCATTGAACAGATAGCCCAGGCCGCGCACGGTGTCGATCGGCTTGAACCCGCCCGGGCCTTCCAGTTTACGGCGCAGGCGGCCGACCAGCACTTCGATGACATTCGGGTCGCGCTCGTCGTCATCGGGGTAGAGCTGCTCCATCAAGCGGTCCTTGGGCACTACCTGCTGATGGTGACGCATCAGGTACTCGAGAATCCGGTACTCGTAGGCGGTCAGCGCCAGGGGCTGCTCGTCCAACGAGGCCTGCTTGCGGTTGAGGTCCAGCAGCAAGGGGCCGGCGACGATGGTCGATTGGGTAAAGCCGCTGGAACGACGCAGCAACGCGTTCATCCGCGCTTCCAGTTCTTCGAACTGGAACGGCTTGACCACGTAGTCGTCGGCGCCAGCGGCCAGGCCTTCGACCTTGTCCTGCCAGTTGCCGCGAGCGGTGAGGATCAGGATCGGGAAGGTCTTGTCCTGGGCGCGCAGTTGGCGGATCAGATCAAGACCGCCCATGCCGGGCAGGCCGAGGTCGATGATCGCCAGGTCATGGTTGAATTGGCCAGTCTGGTACAAGGCCTCCTCCGCGTTGGCCACGGCTTCGACCACGTGCCCGCTGTCGGTCAGGCGGGTATACAGGTGATGACGCAACAGAGCCTCATCTTCCACGACCAGCAATTTCATAAGGCTCTCCAAAGCAAATCAACAGTCCGACAGAGGGATATCATAGCGGCCCTGCAGGTCTTGCGGGCGCAGTTTAATGCCATTGTATTGGCCACCAAGATGCTCATAGCCGGCACGATACGTCGCCTGCGGGCTGCTCGAACCCAGCGACTGGCCCCAAGGCGCGGCCTGGCTGCGCACCGCCTCGAAGCTCACACGCTGCATCAGCGTGCTGGATTTCTTGGTTCTCTCGCTACCGAATGCCGCAAAGGCGCCATCGCTGGCCTGCGCCCCGGCGGTGGCACTGAACATGGTCAACGCCAACATCAGCTTCTTGATTGCAGTCATGGTACTTACCTCCACGTAGGCTGTAGGCCCACACTACGCAAGCGCCCCTGAACTCCCCCTGAACAGGCTCTGAACCTGGCCTGAACCGCTACGGACTATCCACTGGCGCGCCAACTCGGCAAAATACCGCCCATGACGCCCCTACCCGCTTGCTGCACCCCACTCGACGCCCATTGGCCACTGCCCGATCCCTTGCCGGGCACGGTGTTGCTCAGTACGCGCTTTGATCCGGCCCTGTTGATCCCCGGTGATTTCCAACGCAGCGCGGTGCCGCCGCCGGCGAGCATCCAGCGTTCGGTGGCCAAGCGCCAGGCGGAGTTTCTCGCCGGACGGTTATGCGCCCGCGCCGCCTTGCAACAACTCGATAACCTGGACTGCGTGCCGGCAATCGGCGAAGACCGGGCGCCGGTGTGGCCGCCGCACATCAGCGGCTCCATCACCCACAGCAGCGGGCACGCGGCGGCAATCGTCGGGCACAAGGCGCAATGGCGCGGGCTGGGGATGGACCTGGAAAATGTCCTGAGCCTGGAGCGCGCGGAACGCCTGGCGGGGGAAATTCTCACCGCCGATGAGTTGCAGCGCATGGCCGGGTTGCCGCGTGAGCAACATGCGCGGCTGGTGACACTGACGTTTTCGGCCAAGGAGAGCCTGTTCAAGGCGCTCTACCCGATCGTGCAGAAGCGCTTCTACTTTGAGCATGCCGAAGTGGTGGAATGGTCCGAGCACGGCCAGATGCGGTTGCGGCTGCTGACGGAGTTGTCCGGCGAGTGGTGCCACGGCAAGGAGTTGGTTGGGCAATTTGCGGTGGATGGGGATCAGTTGTTGAGCCTTGTAGCAATCGGCGTCTGATCGAGCGTCATCGGGGGCAAGCCCCCTCCCACACTGGAATGCATTCCAAGAGGGGCGGTGCGAGGGTTCGGCTTGCTCCCGATAGCAGTATCAGGATTTATCCTGGTCCCGTGGCCAACTCAGGCTGAAGCACGCTCCTCCCAGGTTGTTGCTCTTGCTGATCAATGCCCGCCCGCCATGCCAATGAATAATCCGCCGCACAATCGACAAGCCCAGGCCATGCCCGCCCGAGGCGCGGGTGCGGCTGTCGTCCAGGCGCAGGAACGGCGTGAAGATGCGTTCCCAGGCGCTTTCCGGTACGCCAGGACCATCGTCTTCCACATCGATGCGGCAGCGCACCTGGCCGACCTGGTAACTGATCAGCACCCGGCCCTGGGCATGGCGCATGGCGTTGCTCACCAGGTTCTGCAGGGCGCGGTGCAGGTAGCGCGGTTCGGCATCGACCCAGGCATCGTCCCAATGCACCGATGACAGGCAGATACCACGGCTCACGCTGACCTGCGGGCGCAGTGGCGATAATTCGCCGATCACCTGGTCGAGCAACGCATTGAGGTCGACCCGCTGGAAATTCAGCTCCGGCGCGCCCTGCTCCAGGCGCGCGTAGGTGAGCATTTCGTCGACCAGGCCGTCGAGGTCCTGAATATCGCTGTCCATGCCTTCGAGGTATTTGCGCCGGGCCTGCGGGGTGGCGGCCTCGCCGATCATCTCCAGGCCGAAACGCAGGCGCGCCACCGGGGTGCGCAACTCGTGGGACACCGCGCGCACCAGTTCGCGCTGGATCGCGAGCAACTGCTGCAGGTGCTCGGCCATGCCATTGAAGGCGGCGGCCAGGCGCCCCACCGAGTCGGCGCCGCGCGCGGGCACGCGCACTTCCAGGTTGCCTTTGGCAATACGCGTGGCAGCGGCCTCCAGGCCTCTGAGCCGGCGCTCGAGCTGACGCACCAACAGATAAACGATCAGGCCAATCAGGGTCAGGCCGATCAATGCGATCAGGATCAACCATTGCGCCGGGTACGGGTTCATTTGATACAACGGGCCGATTTCAAGCACCCAGGGCGTGCCGACCATGCCGGCAAACACCCGAATCGAGTCGCCGCCCTTGCCCAGCGCCATCACCGTATCGCCCTCCGACACGCGGCGGCGCTGGTCGTCGTCCATATCGGCCTGATCGAGGGCCATCAGGTGCATCTCGAAGCCAAACCCTTTGGCTTCCTTTATATCCGCCAGGCGTTGCGGTTGCTCGGCCACCGGAAAACGCACCAACTCGTCGGCCAACAGGTAGATCGTCGCCCGCGCCAATTGCTCGCTGATCTGTTGCACTTCACCTTCCAGCACCAACTGATCCTGCTCGCTGACCAAACGCAGGACCCGCGCCGCATGGGGGCCGGTCTGTTGCACCAGCACCTGGCCATGCTGCAGGCGGGTGCGTTGGCCGAGGTCCAGTTGGGCATCGGTGTACGTGCGCAGCATCAGGGGAATGCCCAACAGGCGCTCCCACACCGCCAGCGCACGCTGGCGCTCGATCGCGCTCATGGGTTGCAGGTTGTCGCCCATCAAGGCAAAGGTGCCGTGGGCCAGACGCTCGCGGTACTGCCCGCTGCGCACGTCGTTGAGCAGGTGCAACGCCAGCACGCCCAGCAGCGCCACCAGGATCAGCGCCGCGCACATGCCGCCGTAGATGCGCAGGAAGATCGAGTTCACAGCGGTATGTCGCCAGCGGCTTCGGGGACGAACAGATAGCCTTTGCTGCGCACGGTCTTGATCAGGCGCGGGTGGATCGGATCGTCGCCGATCTTCGGACGGATGCGCGAGATACGCACGTCGATCGAGCGGTCCTGGCCGTCGTAGCCGATGCCGCGCAGGGCGATGAAGATTTCTTCGCGCGACAGGATGCGCCCGGCATTCGCCACCAGCAGCCACAGCAGGTCGAACTCGGCGCTGGTCAGTTCGATGCCGTCGCCCTGCAGCCAGGCTTCGCGCAGGGCGTTATCCACGAGCAGCGGGCCGAATTGCAGGCGGCGCTGGTTTTGCGCGACGGCCGGTTCCGCCGGCTCGCTGCGGCGCAACAGGGCCTGGATACGCGCCAGCAGCAGGCGCGGGCGCACGGGTTTGCACACGTAGTCGTCGGCGCCCATGTCCAGGCCCAATACCTGGTCCATGTCGTCGGTACGCGCGGTGAGCATGAGGATCACCCCGTCGTAGCGCTCGCGCACCTTGCGGCAGATGCTCAGGCCATCTTCGCCGGGCAGCATCAGGTCGAGGATCACCAGGTCCGGCTGTTCGGCGATGATCCGCGCCGCAGCCTGGGCGCCGTCGCTTTCCACCGACACGCGCAGGCCGTTGCTCTCCAGGTAATCACGGGTCAACTCGGCCAATCGCTCGTCATCCTCGACGATCAGGATTTGCCAGGCTTCATGCTCCACAGGTAATCCTCGTTGTTATTAGGGGATTGGTTGGTCTGCTTGATCAAATGTGGGAGGGGGCTTGCTCCCTCCCACATGTTGATCTTCGCCAGCCACACCTTATTTGTAATGTTGTGAGGGCATAACAATGATCGATTGTAGCCATGCCCCAACCCTCGAACACAAGCCAGGAAATGCATTCGGTGATGAGGTTTTTTTGTGATAGGGTTCGCGCCCTCAAAAATCCAAAGAGCCGTTTTTTTCTTGGAATATTCAGTGACAAACGGCGCGGTCCCGCAGTACTGCGGCCTACACGGGCATTCTACGTTTCATACACATTTTACTCACAGCGTTATCCACAGCCCCTGGATTGCTAAGCCTCCAAAAACGCATTATCTTGTACCTCGGCGCCAAAAAAACCCTACATGTAGGGTTTTGAACTAAAAGACCAAACACAAATCAGACAAGAAACTCAAGCCCTTTCTTGCTCCTGTTTGGTCCAACTCCAGCATTTTTTGAAAGCCCAAACCGCTCATGCGGATGGCAACCGTTTTAGCGCTCCAACAGCGCAAAACGGTACGGGTGTTGCAGTGCTTGAACCGGGCAACTGTCACCCACCAGGAATACGGCGAGGCGCTTTTGAGCGCCAAACCGAAGACTTCGGCATGGAAGCGGCGCGATAAGCCCCCCTTCCTCCTGTCCCGAAGTTGTTATGCCAGGCCAAGGCCTGCTGTAAGTGCTTCAGGACGGAACGGTGGGCACCGTGATGGTGCCCAAATAAATATAGAATGTGGAGACAACCCCCCATGCAAACCGACACAACTCGCGAGAACCCGCAGGGCTCCGTGCCGCAGGCCGCTGATTCGAATATGGATCTGTCCGCCACTGCACCCGGCCAACTGCGCGTGATCAAGCGTAACGGCACTGTCGTTCCTTACACCGATGACAAAATCACCGTCGCCATCACCAAAGCGTTTCTTGCAGTTGAAGGCGGCAACGCTGCCGCCTCGTCGCGCATCCACGACACCGTTGCCCGCCTGACCGAACAAGTCACCGCGACCTTCAAGCGTCGCATGCCTTCGGGCGGCACCATCCACATCGAAGAAATCCAGGACCAGGTCGAACTGGCCCTGATGCGTGCCGGCGAGCAGAAAGTCGCCCGCGACTACGTGATCTACCGTGATTCGCGCGCCAAGGAACGTGCCGTTCGCTCCCCGGCCGACGAAGCCGCCGTACACGCGCACCCATCGATCCGCATCACCCTGGCCGACGGCACCTTCGCGCCGCTGGACCTGGGCCGCCTGAACACCATCATCACCGAGGCCTGCGAAGGCCTGGAAGAAGTCGACGGCGACCTGATCCAGCGCGAAACCCTGAAGAACCTGTACGACGGCGTGGCCCTGACCGACGTCAACACCGCCCTGGTGATGACTGCCCGTACCCTGGTTGAACGCGAGCCGAACTACTCGTTCGTCACCGCGCGCCTGCTGATGGACACCCTGCGTGCCGAAGGCCTGGGCTTCCTCGGCGTAGCCGACAGCGCCACCCACCACGAGATGGCCGACCTGTACGCCAAGGCCCTGCCGGCCTACATCGCCAAGGGTATCGAATACGAATTGCTGAACCCGGTCCTGGCCACCTTCGACCTGGAAAAACTCGGCAAGGCGATCAACCACGAGCGCGACCAGCAGTTCACCTACCTGGGCCTGCAAACCCTGTACGACCGTTACTTCATCCACAAGGACGGTATCCGCTTCGAACTACCGCAAGTGTTCTTCATGCGCGTGGCCATGGGCCTGGCGATTGAAGAGAAGCACAAAGAAGACCGCGCCATCGAGTTCTACAACCTGTTGTCGTCCTTCGACTACATGTCGTCCACGCCGACCCTGTTCAACGCCGGTACCCTGCGTCCACAGCTGTCGAGCTGCTACCTGACCACCGTGCCGGACGACCTGTCGGGCATCTACCACGCGATCCACGACAACGCCATGTTGTCCAAATTCGCCGGCGGCCTGGGCAACGACTGGACCCCGGTGCGCGCACTGGGTTCGTACATCAAGGGCACCAACGGCAAGTCCCAGGGCGTCGTACCGTTCCTGAAAGTCGTCAACGACACCGCCGTAGCGGTCAACCAGGGTGGCAAGCGCAAAGGCGCTGTATGTGCCTACCTGGAAACCTGGCACATGGACATTGAAGAGTTCATCGAGCTGCGCAAGAACACCGGCGATGACCGTCGTCGTACCCACGACATGAACACCGCCAACTGGATTCCTGACCTGTTCATGAAGCGTGTCTTCGACGACGGCAAGTGGACCCTGTTCTCGCCGTCCGAAGTGCCGGACCTGCACGACCTGACCGGCAAGGCCTTCGAAGAGCGCTACGAGTACTACGAAGCCCTCACCGAGTACCCAGGCAAGGTCAAGCTGTTCAAGACCATCCAGGCCAAAGACCTGTGGCGTAAAATGCTGTCCATGCTGTTTGAAACCGGCCACCCATGGCTGACCTTCAAAGACCCGTGCAACCTGCGCAGCCCGCAGCAGCACGTAGGCGTGGTCCACAGCTCGAACCTGTGCACCGAGATCACCTTGAACACCAACAAGGACGAGATCGCTGTTTGCAACCTGGGCTCGATCAACCTGCCGAACCACATCGTCAACGGCAAGCTGGACACCGCCAAGCTGGAGCGCACTGTCAACACCGCTGTTCGCATGCTCGATAACGTCATCGACATCAACTACTACTCGGTGCCACAGGCGCAGAACTCCAACTTCAAGCACCGTCCGGTTGGCCTGGGGATCATGGGCTTCCAGGACGCTTTGTACCTGCAGCACATTCCTTACGGTTCGGACGCCGCGGTCGAGTTCGCCGACAAGTCCATGGAAGCGGTCAGCTACTACGCGATCCAGGCTTCCTGCGACCTGGCCGACGAGCGCGGCGCCTACGAGACGTTCCAGGGCTCGCTGTGGTCCAAAGGCATCCTGCCGCTGGATTCGCAACAGATCCTGATCGCGCAACGTGGCCAGAAGTACATCGACGTTGACCTGAACGAATCCCTGGACTGGGCGCCGGTACGTGCCCGTGTGCAGAAAGGTATCCGTAACTCCAACATCATGGCCATCGCACCGACCGCGACCATCGCCAACATCACTGGCGTGTCGCAGTCGATCGAACCGACCTACCAGAACCTGTATGTGAAATCGAACCTGTCGGGCGAATTCACCGTGATCAACCCGTACCTGGTTCGCGACCTGAAAGCCCGCGGCCTGTGGGACTCGGTCATGATCAACGACCTGAAGTACTACGACGGTTCGGTGCAGCAGATCGAGCGCATCCCGCAAGAACTCAAAGAGCTCTACGCGACTGCCTTCGAAGTGGACACCAAATGGATCGTTGACGCCGCCAGCCGTCGCCAGAAGTGGATCGACCAGGCGCAGTCGCTGAACCTGTACATCGCCGGCGCTTCGGGCAAGAAGCTCGACGTGACCTACCGCATGGCTTGGTACCGTGGCCTGAAAACCACTTACTACCTCCGTGCCCTGGCCGCGACCAGCACCGAGAAGTCGACCATCAACACCGGCAAGCTGAACGCGGTTTCCAGCGGCAACCACGGTGATGACTCGGTGCTCGCCGCACCGGCCGGCCCGGCCCCCGTGCCGAAAGCCTGCGCGATCGACGAGCCGGATTGCGAAGCCTGCCAATAAGCTGAGCACGTTCCGGGCTTGATGGCCCGGGATTGGAAAACCCCGATAATCCCTTGCTGCAGTTGGGTTTATCGGGGTTTTCTTTTGCCTGGGCAAAGGCTCATCAGTCGTCGAACAATATGGTCGCAATCCCCGACCGGGGCACCCCGCCCCGCTTGCCCCACAGCTCAATCCGGCCACCGATCACCGCCATCGAATGACCGCCATACTCCACCGTCCCCACCTTGCCGCTTCGCAAGTCGGCATCCGTGGCCTGCCGGTAATTTTTGCGCAAGCCCAGACGGTCCAAGCCTTCCCGGCTGTACTCGCCATCATTGAGGGTACGTATGCCATCCAGAAAGCTGCGTCCGGCAGTGCCGTCGTTGTTTTCCAATTGCGCCCGTTTTGCGCTGACTGCAAACATGAAATTGGCGTTGGTCATCATTTTCGGGTCATCGCCCTGGAAACGTGCATGGGTGGCAGCCAGCCGCACTTCATCCTTGGTCAGGTCAACCTTGACACCATCGCGCATGGTCACAGAGTAGCCATTACCCGTCTCCTTGACCTCTTTGAAGACGTCGGTGGGCTTCTCGCCAAATTGCATCATGGCGGCTTTAATCGCTGAAACCGTCACGCAATTGCCGTCCGGCCCCTGTCTGAAACCGCTCCAGATATTCTCCGGTTTTTTCCCCGGCTCGCTGTCATCGGGCTTGTAGTCGAAATGCTTCGCGCCTTCGGTAATCGGCTTGTCGCTCATGGACTCGCTGGGGCCGAAACCACCGCCGCCTCCACCGCCTCCGCCTCCGCCGCCCCCCCCGCCCCCACCGCCGTCCGGAGAGGGGGATGGAGACGGTGCTGGTGACGGCGGCGCATCCGGGCCATCCGGAAATTCCTCCGGGAAGGCTCTCTTCATGAACGCCTGAAAGCCCTCAGGCGCGTCTTTCTTCACCTCTTCGAGGATCTCCTTGAACTTCTCTTCGCCGAGCTCCTTTCGCTTTTCATTCAGCTTGTCCCGCAGCTCCTGGGCCGTCTGGTTCTTGGAGGTTTTTTCGGCATCTTCAAGCTCCTTGATCAGCTTCGTGATACTGTCCTTGACGGCCCCCTTGTCGTCCTTGGTGCCATCAGACTGGTTGACCCCCTTCAGGTACTGCCCTCCCCCCCCATCCTCGTAACGCACCCCCCCAGCCCTTTGGCCGGATATCGATGAATTCCACATACCGCCTCTCCCAGGTAATGAAACAACCCAACGCCTCTCGGCTAGATAGGTGGAAAGACAGGTGTGGCGCGTTCCAACAAAGGCATGTCATCTCGTAACCGCATCGGGGATGGGAAAAGGTCCTGATGCCAAATAAAACGCAAAAAAAAGCCCCTCGATCGAGGGGCTTCTTGTGCAGCGTCAGCGCATCAGGTCATCTGGATGATGGTCTGCATGATGGTGCTCTGGGTGGAGATGGTCTTGGCGTTCGCCTGGTAGTTGCTCTGGGCCTTGATCAGGTCCACCAGCTCGTTGGTCAGGTTGACGTTGGAGTTCTCCAGGGAGTTGGCCACGATCGAACCGAGGGTGCCGGCTTGAGGGGTGTCGTATCCCGGTTGGCCCGAGGCAAAGGTCTCTCTCCAGGCCGTGCCGCCTGCCGGTTGCAGGCCTTGTTCGTTGTTGAAGCTGGCCAGGGAGATCTGGCCAATGGCCTTGCTCTGCTGGTTGCTGAAGGTGGCGAACAGTACACCGCTGCCGTCGATTTTCAGCCCGGTGATCTGGCCGGTGGCATAGCCATCGGTGACCGGCGGGTTACGATAGCTGGCCGAATTGTACTGGGTGATATTCGCCATGTTGACCGCAATACCGCCGGTGTTGGCCGCGGCGCCGTTAGCAGTCCATACACCGTTGGTCACGGTGCCCGGTTTCCAGTTGGAAATGGTCAGGGTGGTGTTGGAGACTGCGCTGGGCGGGGTGACCACGCCAGCGAGCTTACCGGCCGTGTCGAACGTCAGGGTCGACGCGACAGGTGCCACCGCGCCTGCGCCACTGATCGGGGTACCGTCAGGGTTACGCCCGTCGATCAAGGTGTAGGACTTCCATTGGTTGGAGTCCGTCTTCACCAGGTACTGCACCATCGGGTGAGCGTTGCCTTGGGTGTCGTACAAGGTGGTGCTGTACTGGGTGGTGAAGGTCTTGGTGTCGGTTGGGTTGAATGGCTTGGCCACCTGGTCGATCACCGGCTCCGAGGAGTTCAGGTTACTGCTGGAATCGACGGTGCTGGAGGCTTTTGGCGGCAGGTTCGACAAGTTGAGTTGCAGGTCGACCAAGCCACCCTTGACGATCTTGCCGTTGTCATCCGCCGCGTAGCCTTGCAGGCGCGAAGTACCGGTGTTGTTGGTGATGTAGCCGTCTTTGTCCGCACGGAAAGCACCACTACGGGTGTATTCCAGCGAACCGTCGCTACCCTTCTGTACGAAGAAGCCACCGCCCTGGATCGCCATGTCCAGGATGCCGCCACTGTTGTTGACGTCGCCCTGGGTGAATTGCTGGGACACGGCCGCCAGGTTCACACCGTTACCGATGCTGTTCTGGCCGGTGCCCAGCTTGGACGCCGCGTAGATGTCCGCGAATTCCGCACGGGACGATTTGAAGCCAGTGGTCGCGACGTTGGCGATGTTGTTGCCGGTCACGTCCAGTTGTTTGTTGGCCGCATAGAGGCCGCTCAGGCCGATGTTAAAAGACATGTTTCTCTCCCTCTGCCGTATCTAGCCGGCTCTATGTACCGATAGTCTGAATTTGCGACAGCTTGACGCTGCCCATGCCGCCTGCAAGGTTGAGCAGCATTTCGCCGCCGGTCTTGCTCAGGGTCACGCTGGTGACCGTCGCCGGCAGCGAAGTGGCCAGAGCCACTGCGTCGCCCGCGTCATTCTTGGTGGTGGCCGTAAAGGTGTAAGTCCCTGCCGGGGCGACCTCACCGTTGGCGTTCTTGCCATCCCAGATGAAGTCGGAACTGCCCGCGCTCTGTGCGCCCATATCGAGGGTACGCACCACGACACCGTCTTTGTCGGTAATCTTGACCGAGACGTTGCCCGTTGCCGCCGTCACTGCGACCGAGCCGGTCATGCTCTTGCTGGTGTCCACCAGCGCCTTGTCGGTCTGGGTAATGATCGAGCGACCGACCAGCGACGAAGCCTGCAATGCTTGCGACGAGCTGAAGTTGCTGGAGATGCTGTTTACCGAGTCGTTCAGGGTGTTGATGCCTTCCAGGCTACTGAACTGCGCCAACTGAGCCACGAACGCACCGTTGTCCTGAGGCGACAGCGGGTTCTGGTTCTTCAGTTGGGTCACCAACAGTTGCAGGAACGCATCCTTGCCCAGCGACTGGTTGCCCGTTGCCGTCTTGGTGGCGGTGCTGAGGCTGCTGTTGTCCGTCGCAGTCTTGACCTTGCTGTTGAACAGGTCCTGGACTGCCGAGTTGTTCGTCGTATCAACAATGGCCATTGTTTGGCGCCCCTTATCACTGACCCAGGGTCAGGACCTTCTGCATCATGGTTTTGGCGGTGTTCATCATTTCCGCGTTGGTCTGGAACGAGCGACTGGCAGAGATCATGTCAGCCATTTCCTCGACCACGTTGACGTTCGGGTAGTACACGTAGCCTTTTTCGTTCGCCGCAGGGTGATTAGGCTCATAGCGCGCTTCCAGATTGCTCTGGTCTTCAACCACGCCGAGTACCTGCACGCCTTGCCCGGCAGCGTCCTGATTCTGGAACAGCGAATCGCCGCCGCTGCTCTGGCCGCCCTGAAACATGGTGGCGAACACCGGGTGACGGGCGCGGTAGGTCTGGTCAATGCTCGAAGACACCGTCTCGGCGTTGGCGATGTTACTGGCGACGGTGTTCAGGCGCGTGGTCTGCGCGCTCATGCCACTACCGGCAATATTGAAAACACTGGCTAAGGACATGGCTTACTCTCCACGCAGGGCTGACATCAGCCCTTTGAATTTGCTGTTGAGCAGGGTGAAGCTGGCCTGGAAGTTCACCGAGTTCTCGGCGTAGGCCGATTGCTCCAACTGCGCGTCGACGGTGTTCTGGTCGATCGACGGCTGCATCGGCGTGCGATACAGCAGCGATTCGTCGCCACTGCTCAGGCCTTGCGCTTCGATATGACGGCTGTTGGTCATGTTCAAGGCGAAGGTGCCGTTCTTGGTCTTGTCCTGCTGTGCGGCGAGCACGGCGGAGAAATCCAGGTCCCGAGCCTTGTAGTTCGGGGTGTCGGCGTTGGTAATGTTGTTGGCCAGGACTTCGGCACGCTGGGCGCGAAAGCCGAGGGCTTGTTCGTGGATACCGAGCGCTTTATCGAAGCTGATGCTCATGGCGGAAACCTTTAGGCTGACCTGCTGTTCGTTAACAGGGTTATAGCAAGGTGCATGCCAATCTGGCTAAAGCCCATATATCAAGGGGTTACGCAGAGATTGCCGGCGGCAATGCCAGAAAAGCGGCAAGCGGTTTCCGCGTGGCGCCAGTAAAGCGGCAATCGGGAGTTGCCGCTTTTACCTTGCCGCAAAACAAATGTGGGAGGAGGCTTGCCCCCGATAGCGGTGGTTCAGTCATAGATACTGAGACTGACACACCGCTATCGGGGGCAAGCCCCCTCCCACACTTTGACTGCGTGCGACTTACTTGGCCTGGTAAATGATCCCAGGACTGCACTGCACCATCTGGAAATGATCCGGCAGGCCGTTCAGCGCCTCGGATGCACCGAGGAACAGATACCCCCCGCGCTTGAGCGTGCCGTGGATGCGTAGCAAGATGTCTTTCTTCACTTCGGCCGAGAAGTAGATCAGCACGTTACGGCAGAACACCATGTCGAACTTGCCCAGGCTGGCGTAGCTGTCGAGCAGGTTGAACGAGCGAAACTCCACCCGGTTCTTGATCGGCGCCTTGACCGCCCAGCGCCCCGCCCCTTTCGGGTCGAAGTAACGCTGCAGGCGTTCCGGGGACAAACCGCGGCCCAGGGCCAGGCTGTCGTACTCGCCGGTCTTGCAGTTGGTGAGCATGGTGCCCGACAGATCGGTGGCGACAATTTGCGCGCCGGCCTTCAACTGGCCCATGTTCGTCCGTTCGAACTCGTCGATCGCCATCGAAATCGAGTACGGTTCCTGCCCCGAGGAACAGGCTGCCGACCAGATCCGCAAACGCTGACCCGGGCTGGCCTTGATCGCCTCGGGCAGCACTTTGCTCTTGAGTACCTCAAAGGGGTAGGTGTCGCGAAACCATAGGGTTTCGTTGGTGGTCATGGCATCGACCACCATTTCCTTGAGCCCGCTGCGCGGCTGGCTCTGAATCCGCTGGACCAACTCACCGAGGGACTTGATGCCCTGCTGTTCCATCAGTTTGTTGAGACGGCTGGATACCAGATACTGCTTGTTTTCACCGAGCAATATGCCACAGGCTTTTTCCAGGAAGACCCGGAACTGTTCGAAATCCAAATTACCCGTAGACAATGATACCGCCTCTTAAATCGTGTGACCGCCAGGGAAATTCCCCTAGCCGTGATCTGCTGCCTTGATCCGGTCGACTACCCGGGATGCCAGGTCATCAGGGCGGAACTTAGCCAGGAAGTCGTCAGCACCGACCTTCTTGACCATCGCCTGATTGAATACGCCCGACAACGAAGTATGCAGGATGATATGCAATTTTTGCATGCGTGGATCGTTGCGTATTTCAGCCGTGAGGGTATAGCCGTCCATTTCCGGCATCTCGATGTCGGAAATCATCATCAAGAATTCTTCTTCCGGCTTCTTGCCTTCGTCCACCAGTTTGCGCAGGTAATCCAGCGCCTGGCGGCCATCGTTGAGCGCCACCACCTCAACGCCGATGGTTTGCAGGCAACGGGTCACCTGTTTACGCGCCACCGAGGAGTCGTCCACCGTCAGCACCCGCAGCGAAACCGCCTTGTGCGCCGTTTCGGCATCGACGACGCCAACCGAAATCGCTTCGGAAGTCGGTGCGACTTCGGCGAGGATTTTCTCCACGTCGATGATTTCGACCAACTGGTTGTCTACTCGCGTCACCGCCGTGAGGTAGTGATCGCGACCGGTGCCCTTGGGCGGCGGATGGATCTCTTCCCAGTTCATGTTGACGATACGTTCCACCGAGCGCACCAGGAAACCCTGGGTCTTGGTGTTGTATTCGGTAATGATCACAAACGGGTTTTCGCGGTCTTGCAGGCCGGCCGAACTCGTGGCCAATGCCAGGTCGAGAATCGGGATGGTCGCGCCACGGATGTTGGCTACGCCACACACCACCGGGCTCGACTTGGGCATGATCGTCAGCTTGGGACACTGCAGCACTTCCCGCACTTTGAACACGTTGATGCCATAGAGCTGCTTGCCGTCCAGGCGAAAAAGCAACAACTCCAGGCGATTCTGCCCTACCAGCTGTGTGCGCTGGTTTACTGAATCCATTACACCTGCCATGCCCAGACTCCTACGCTAAAACCTTTGGGGGTACGACGCGCACCCAACACTAAACGGCACGAGCTTTGCTTTTTATTGGCTATGGATATGAAAACGACAGTTTCCCGACGCACTCGCCACTCACGGTATCGCAGATTGCTCTGCGCCTGGATGGCGTTGTTTGCCGTGGGCGCAGGCATCACTGCCCGCGCCGCCGACGTCACCTTGCCTGATCTACTTATCGGCGTCACCCAAGGCTTTCTTGAATTCACTGTAGAAGATTATCTGGCAACCACCCAGACGCCAGGACGCTATGAAATCCAGGTCAACCAATTGGATCCGCGCCTGCGCATGCCGATGTGCGACAAGGAATTGACAGCCAGCCTGGAAAGCCCGGCCCAACCCATTGGTCGCGTGACGGTCAAGGTGCGCTGTGAAGGGACCTCGCCCTGGACCGTGTTCGTGCCCGCCCAGGTCAAACTGTTCCGCGATGTCGTCGTGGTGTCGCGGCCGCTCAAACGCAGCGGAATCATCGGCTATGAGGATGTCATCTTGCGCGAGCGGGACATCAGCCTGATCAATCAGGGTTACCTGACGTCAGTGGACCAGGCTGTCGGGCAACGATTGACCCGACCAATGGTCGCCGACCAGGTCATCACCCTGGTCCATCTTGAACAGGCAGAAGTCATTCGCAAGGGCGACCAGGTCATCATTTCCGCCAGCAGCGGCGGGCTGAATGTGAAGATGCCGGGCGAAGCGCTGTCCAACGGCGGCATGAGCGAACAGATCCGGGTCAAGAACCTCAATTCCAACCGCGTCATCAAGGCACGGGTCACCGCGCCGGGCCAAGTCGAGGTGGCTTTATAGATCACTGGAATAGGACGCCAGCTTTTCCTACACTGTACGCCTGACGTTCGTGCATGCAGGTTTATTGTCAATCGCGCCTAAAGTTTGTCCGGGTATGGCCGAAACCATGGCAAGCGTCCAAATACCCAGAGGTTTTTTATCATGGTCATCGATTTCAGCCGTTTGAATAACGCCCCGGCTTTGCCAGGCACTACGCGCACCAGCGGCACCAAGGACAGCGTAGACGCCAAGGCCCAGCCTCTGCCCGCCAAAGCGGAACAGGCCGGCGCCAGCCAAAGCGGGGAATCCGTACACCTGAGCAATGAGGCTCAACAGTTGCAGAAGGTCACTGACTCGCTGCGCGATCAACCCGTCGTCAATCAAGCCCGTGTGGCCGAATTGAAACAGGCAATCGCCGATGGCAGCTATAAAGTCGACAGCAACCGTGTAGCCAGCAAGCTGCTTAACTTCGAAGCCGAGCGCTAGGCAAAGGCCTGCGCCAGGCTTTTGGACGCTTAAAACCCAAGGCCAGCCATGCACCACGACGAAAATCTGCTTCAACTGATCATTGATGATCTGGCGCCGACGCAACAATTGCTCGAGCTGCTCAAAGAAGAATCCCTGGCCCTCTATGGCCGGGATATGCCGCTGCTGGAAGAAATCCTGGCGCGCAAGCAGTCGCTGATTGTCCTGCTGGAACAGCACGGCAAGAAGCGTAGCCAGATTCTCGTCAGCCTCGGCCTACCGGCAGATCAAGACGGCCTCGCACAGTTGGCCAGTCATTCCTCGGTCGGCGATCGGTTGCTGGCCCAGAGCAAAGAACTCAATCAATTACTCACCCAGTGTCAGGAAGCCAACCTGCTCAACGGTCAGTCGATCCAGCTTCAGCAAGCCACGACCGCCAATCAGTTGCGCATACTCCATGGCGGCGAACCTCCGGCCCTGTATAACGCCCAAGGCTCTACCTCGCGCATGGTCAAGCCAAGCACCCGCAGCCAAGCCTGACGTCGGTTTAACGTGCGCCCTATCCAAGGCGTGCGACATACTGGCAAAATGATGGTTCTTGCGTGTAGTCGTATATTGTCTGGAGATGGAAGAACCGTGTTCAACGCCCTTAATGCGGAAGAAGCTCCGCAGCCACCCAAGGTGTTCACCACGCCTCTGGAAATCGCTGGCACCTTGCGCATGCTGCAAGAAAGCCATGACCCGCTGATCATCACCTTCCATGAACGCAGCCAGCGCTTTCAAAGCTACCTGGTCGACGTCGACCGGGACAGCAAGACCCTGGCCCTGGACGAAATGATCCCCCGCGACGGCGAACGCTACCTTGAGAATGGCGAACCCTTCCGCATCGAAGGCTTTCACGACGGCGTGCGCGTTGCCTGGGAAAGCAACGGCACCCTGAGCATCAGCGAAAAAGGCGGCCACCGTATCTACAGCGGCAACATGCCGGACGAAGTGGTCTACCATCAGCGCCGCAATGCGTTCCGCGCCGCGCTGAAACTCGCGCAATTGGTGAATATCGAGTTGGGCGGCGAGAAACTCAAGGCGCCGGTCAGCGGCAAGCTGCTGGATATCTCCGCCACCGGCTGCAAATTGCGCTTTGAAGGCGATATTTCCGAGCGCCTGCAGTTGGGCCAGGTCTACGACCGTTTTATCGCCGCACTGCCCTTTGGCAGCATGACCACCTCGGTCGAACTGCGTTACCTGCACTTCGAAGAGAAGATCAACACCACCTTCGCCGGCGTGCGCTTCCACAACATGAGCGGCCTGGTGCAGCGCCAGGTCGAGCGTTTTGTGTACCAGTTGCAACGCGAAGCACGACGCTTCGACAAAGACGACGATTTTTAAGCATTCAGATCGCGATAAAAAACGGGCAGACCCTTTGGGGATCTGCCCGTTTTTGCATTCAGGGGCGCGCCCTGCTGAGGCCGTGGGGATGCTCATCCGGGCCCGGTGGTTCCGGCGGCCCTTCAAAGAGCGGCTCATCCGCCGATGATTCCGCGTCGGTTTCAGGCTCGGGCTCGACAACCGCCGTCTGCATCTGCTCCTGCACCATCTGCTCATCGACCCGCGGATCGAGGGCCGCCACCAGCGGCGAGCTGGACATGCTGTCAGGCATTGCCACGTGCTGCAGCGGTGCATCGTCGACCTGATGCAGGTTGGTCACCGCTTTAGGCCGGATACGCCACACCAGGATCAGCGCGCACAGGCTGAAAAACGCGTACAGCATCTGGCTGCCAAACAGCTTCATCACCACACCGGCCAGCAACGGCCCGATACTGGCGCCCACGCCATAGGTCACCAGCAGCATGGCCGTCAGCGATACCCGACGATCGCCTTCGACGTGGTCGTTGGAAAACGCCACGGCCAGCGGGTACAGGCAGAACTGCACCAGCGAACACAGGAACCCGGCCACGAACAGCACTTCCAGCGGCACCTTGCTCAGGATCGCCAACGGCAATGCTGCCACCGCCAGGCACAGGGCGAAGCAGCGAATCAACAGTGCGCGATCGTAACGGTCCGACAGCCAGCCCAACGGCCACTGCACCACCAACCCGGCAAAAATGCAGCTACCCATGAAGAGACCGACCTGCTCGGTACTCAGCCCCTGCTGGGACGCATAGAGCGGCGCCAAACCGTAGAACGAACCAACGATCAACCCCGCCCCCAGCACCGTGCTCAACGACTGCGGCACCCGCTGGATAAAGAAGCGTGGCTCCATCGGCGCCGGACGCAGGGGCGCCGGGTGAATGCGCCGGGTCATCGCCACCGGCACCAGGCACAGGGCGAAGCACAGCGCGACCAGCATCAGCAACTCGGGGCCGAGTTGGGGATGCATCACCAGGATCAACTGCCCCAGCACCAGGCCAAGGTAGGACGCAATCATATAGCCGCTGAACACTACGCCACGCTGCTTGGCATCCGCCTGCTCGTTAAGCCAGCTTTCGATGACCATGTACTGGCACATCATCCCCAGGCCCACGATGACCCGCAGCACGATCCAGGCCGGCAGCCAGTCGATCAGGCCATGGCCCAACACCGCCGCGCCGACGATCCCGGCACAGGTGGCATACGCACGGATATGCCCGACCCGGGCGATCAGGCGGTGGCCGATCTTGCCGCCCAGTACCAGGCCGGAATAGTTGGCCGCCATCAGCGCGCCGACCCACAGGCTGTCGACGTTGTCGGCCGCCAGGCGCAAGGCCAGGTACGTACTGAGCAGGCCGGAGCCGATCAGCATCATCAAGGAGGCGAAATAAAGGGCTCGAAAAGATTTCCAGATCTGGCGCATCGGCGTTCCGAGCGGCTCCTTGCAGTGAGGGTCAGGGCTACCGGCATGATAGTCCCGGGGGTCGGGTCCGGACAGGCACCAGGCGCTGTTTCCGGGGAATATTTTGTGTGAAAACGATGGACTACAGCTCAGACGCTACCGGGTGACACACAAGGTACAAGGTTGCGCGAAATACTCGCCGCACCACCTGTGAACCTCGATCACGCGCAAGGTTCGACCGAGTGTTGAAAAGACCGAGCACGCCCCAAAAGCCCCCCGCCGCGCCTGCACATGATTACCCGCACGCCGGCGTCGCCGATGCGTATCGCCGCTAATTGTTACTGTTTTATCAACATTGTTTTCCAGTCTTATGGATTTATCCAAAAAACCAGCGCTATAGACTGGTCTACGCGTTAATCCACCGCGATTAACCAGCGAATCAGTCGGAGTAAAGCATGTAACCCGAACAAGGCCGACAGAGCCTTCGGAACGATTCACTCGCGACTGAGCACGTGGACAGTCGTCAAGCGGGCGTAATACAGCCGCCAACGTTTTCGTTATCCCTCCTGCCGAAACTCAATCAGCCTCTATTAAGCATCCCGTTCGTTATCGAACGGCGCTTTCAACGTGGAGGGCTGGGGCGAAAGAGTGTCGGCATCCAGACCATGAATACGGGGATGGCCAATTATTACGCTGATTTCCAAAGCTCGCTTGCCGTCGGCAAGCCAGCCTATCGGGATCATGGAAGAACCGCACCCGGCCAACTAAAGGCCGAACTCAATATTCGGCCAAGTTGTTGGTAAATAGCGCAAACCGTTACGTATTTCCCCAACTGAGCATATACAAATATGACAGACGATCATCGATCTCACTCTGGAAGATCCTCAATGAGCACTATTGCAAGGGGACTGTTTTCCCTGCTTGTTTTTGCCGTGGCACTGGCGTTGATTTATGGCGGATTCAAGCTGGTAGCACTCGACGGGTCGAGTTATTACTTGCTGGCTGGCCTCGCCTATCTGTTGTTGGCGGCACTGTTTGTCTTGCGTAAACCTATCAGCATCGCCCTCTCCGTCGTCATATTCCTCGCCACCTGTGTGTGGGCGTTCTACGAAGTGGGTCAGTTCAGCTACTGGCAACTGCTGCCGCGCCTGGTGGTGCCGGCGATCATCCTGACCCTCAGCTTGTGGGTCGGTGCCGCATTCCCGGAAACAGCCTTGAGCACCCGGCGCACGGCGAACCGATTCGGCTTCGCCGTATTCCTGGCCTTGATCGCCACCTTCATTGCGGCGTTCTACCCGCACGGCGGGATCTCGAACCCTGTGGCCGCGACTGACTCGAGCAAGGCCACGAGCCCCGCCAGCGCACCTGAAAACTGGGAGTTCTTCGGGCGCAATGCGTCAGGGACGCGGTTTGCGCCTTACACGCAGATCACGCCGGGAAACGTCAAGGACCTGCAAGTAGCCTGGACCTACAGAACCGGACGTAGGACCACCGGCGCCGGCGCTGGCGTTGATGAAAACACCCCGCTGCAGATCGGCAACGTGCTGTATTCGTGCACCCCGGAAAACCTGATCACCGCGCTGGATGGCGATACGGGCAAGGCGATCTGGACGTTCGACCCTCACGCCAAAAGCGAAGAGCATGTGACGTGCCGTGGCGTGGGCTATTACGACATCGATAAAGACGACAGCCTGAGCGCGGCGGTCAAGGCCTCGTATACCGATCAGCAGCAATGTCGCCAGCGTATTCTGGTGTCGTCGGTGGATGCCCGCCTGTTTGCACTTGACGCGCACACCGGCGCCTTGTGCCAGAGTTTTGGTGACAACGGTTACGTCGATCTCAAGAAAGGCATGGGCCCGACCGAGAACAGCAAGCGCTACCACCCGACCTCCCTGCCTGTGGTCATGGGCCACCTCACGGTGGTGGGCGGTTGGGTACGCGACATTGTGGCAGGCGAGCCTTCCGGCGCCGTGCGTGCCTTCGACGTGCTGAGCGGTGCGCTGGTGTGGGCATGGGACGTCGGCGCGCCCGAAGGCACCGACCCGACCGCGGCCGATCACCCGTTCACGCTGGAAACACCTAACGTATGGACGATCCCGACCTACGATAAAGAGCTGAACCTGGTCTACTTGCCGACCGGCAATGGCCCGCCCGACTATTGGGGCGGTGATCGCAACGCCGTCAAAGAAAAATTTGGTTCGGCCGTCGTGGCAGTCGATGCCTCGACCGGCAAAGCCAAATGGGTCTACCAGCTCATTCACCATGATGTATGGGATTACGATCTGCCATCGCAGCCGGTTCTCTATGACATCAAGAATGCCCAAGGCGTGAAAACCCCGGTCTTGATCCAGACCACCAAGACCGGCCAGATTTTTGTGCTGGATCGTCGTACTGGCCAGCCGGTCACCGAGGTGCAGGAGCGTGCCGTTCCGACTTCTCCTGCGGCAGAAGGCGAACACTTGTCGCCGACGCAACCGTACTCGGCCGGCATGCCGGTGATCGGGGCCGACCCACTGACTGAAAAGTCGATGTGGGGCGTGTCGACATTCGACCAACTGTATTGCCGGATCATGTTCAAAGATTCGGTTTACGCGGGGCCGTTTACGCCGCCAACTGAAAAGCCGTACATCGAATGGCCTGGCTTGCTGGGCGGGATGAACTGGGGTGGCATCTCCATCGATGAGAACACCGGCACGATGTTCGTCAACGACATGCGGATGCCGCTGCGGATGTCATTGGTGACCAAGGAAGAAACCAAGAAGTTCAAGGTGTCGACCGATGAAGTGCCGGGTTTCATGGGCACCATTCGCCCGCAAGTCGCGGGTATCTATGGCGGCGTGAAAATCGACATCCTCCAGTCGCCACTGGGCGTGCCGTGCAACTCACCGCCCTTCGGCAGCATGAGTGCGATTGATCTCAATACGCAGAAACTGCTCTGGCAGGTTCCCATGGGCACCGTGCAGGACACCGGCCCGCTGGGGATCAAGACGCACCTGCAGATTCCGCTGGGCATGCCGACGCTCGGCGGTCCGACGTCGACAGCCTCTGGCCTGGTGTTCTTTGCGGGTACCCAGGACTACTACCTGCGCGCGCTCGATTCGGCCACCGGCAAAGAAGTCTGGAAAGCCCGCCTGCCGGTTGGCGCAGTTGCCGCCCCACTGATCTATCAGTCGCCCACCACCGGGAAGCAGTACGTGGTCATCTCCGCCGGCGGCATGAGCCATTCGCCTGACGTCGGTGATTACATCATCGCTTATGCATTGCCGGACAACATCAAGCCGTAATGCGTTAGTTGCCACTGCATGAAAATAACCCCCGTTTACGGGGGTTATTTTTCCAAGTCACAAAAGAACGGTGCAACCGATAAACAACGCGGGCCGTTGAGCTATTCCCCCACTTTCTCTGTAACGGAGCACATCCAAATGCTTTTTTCTTTCCGCGCCATGCTGACCAGCAGCCTGTGCAGCGGTTTGTCCCTATGCCTTTTCGCCCCATCCCCGGCACTGGCCGACGATCTGATGAACCGCTCTACACTCACTGGCGACTGGGGCGGTGAACGCCAAAAGTTGACCGACAAGGGCATCAAACTGACCGGTGACTACAGTTCCGAAACGATTTCCAACTTGCATGGCGGGATCAAGCGCGGCACCCGCTATTCACAACAAATACGCATAGGCGCCCAGTTTGATCTGAGTAAGTTGCTCGACAGCCCCGATGCGGGACGCGTGCAACTGCTGGTTAACGACCGTCGCGGCCACAGCGCCACCGAAGACTTGCTCGGAAACCGCCTGTCGTCGCAAGAAAACTATGGCGGCGAATACACCCGGCTGACCGAGTTCAGTTATCAACGCAACCTGTTTTCGCCGGCCCTCTCCACCAAACTCGGCTTCATGGTGATGGGCACCGATTTCGGTGGTATGCCCATCTTGAGCAACTTTGTGAGTGCCGGTTTTTGTGCACACCCACTGACCATGTCGAGCGGCAGTGGCTGGGGCAACTACCCGACAGCACATTGGGGCGGCGAGCTGCGTTACGATGTCAACCCGTCGCTGACGCTGCAAACCGCCGTATTCCAAGTCAACCCGGAATACAACACGCGCTCGTCCAAAGCGTTCTCCATGCCCAGCAACGGCACTACGGGAGCGATTTTGCCACTGGAGGCGATCTTCAATAACAACGCCTTCCTGAACGGCCAATACAAAGTCGGTTGGTACTACGACACCTCCAACGCCCCCAAGATCGGCAGTACGCAAAAGAGCGACAACCGTACCGGCGCCTATGTGTTGATTGACCAAGCCATCTGGCGGGATGAGCAAGACCCGCAAAGCGTACTACGCCTCTTCGGCCAAGCGGCCAGCAGCAACGCGGCGACCTCGCCGATGCGCCGCTGGTATTCGGTGGGCCTGGTCAAACAAAAGCCTTTCGCGAGCCGCTCGAACGACTCCATCTCTTTTGGCTATGGGCGCGCCGTGCTCAACTCGCGCACACGGGATGTGCAAGAAGCCAAGGCGACCAACCTCGAAGACGCCGAGATGATCGCCAACCTCGACAACGGCGAGCAGATGCTTGAGCTCAACTACGGCGCACAGGTCACACCTTGGCTGCTGCTGCGCCCCGATCTGCAGTACTACATCGAGCCCGGCGCGTTCTCCGGCAAAAAGCGTGACAACGCGCTGGCGGCGGGGTTACAGGTCAAGGCGACGTTTTAACAACGTCGTTCGCACAGGGGGCATCCATTCGGTGCCCTTTCGCAATCGCACACGCGGTCGGATATCTCAGCTTGCAGCGCAATCAATACGTGCTCAAGCGCTACGCGGGCCGACTGTCCGACCTTCTCCGGCGCTCCCCGCCCGACCCAAGCTCCGCCTTTAGCCCCCGACTTACCCATCGACCTCTCCTGCCAGTGACGAATTCAGATCAGCGCCGGTATACACTTATTATTTTTATATACTATAATTTGACCAACTGAACAATTAGTGATCAATCGTATGCTCGAATCAGATCTCCAGCGGCTTCACGCCAACGCCGATGCTGCCAGCCAATTCCTCAAGGCTCTGGCCAATCCGGATCGCTTGATCCTGCTCTGCCAGCTATCCCAAGGCGAGCGCAATGTCGGCGATCTGGAGTCGCTGCTCGGGATACAACAACCGACGCTTTCTCAGCAGTTGGCGGTGCTGCGCCGCGAAGGCCTGGTGGATACGCGCCGAGAAGGAAAGCAGGTGTTCTATCGCATCTGCAGCCCGGCGGCATTGGCAGTCATTCAAACCTTGTATCAACAATTTTGCGCTGGAGAAGCCTCATGAATATCGACTGGCTCAACTTCACTCCCTGGTCATCCCTTGCAGGCGGCGCATTGATTGGCCTGGCGGCCAGCCTTTTCGTCGTCGCCAACGGGCGTATCGCCGGCATCAGCGGTTTGATCGGCAGTCTTTTACAACGGGGCAGCGAAGGTGCGGGTGAGAAAGCGCTGTTTCTCCTCGGCCTGCTCGTCGCGCCGCTTCTATGGGGCTTGTTCGCCGCGCTGCCGCCGATTGAATTCCAGAGCGGCGGGGTCGGGCTGATCGTCGCCGGTGTATTGGTGGGTATCGGTACACGCTACGGTTCAGGTTGCACCAGCGGCCACGGCGTGTGCGGCATATCGCGCCTTTCGCCGCGATCGATGGTCGCCACTGCCTGCTTCATGTTCAGCGGTTTCCTTAGCGTATTTGTCCTGCGTCATCTGCTGGGAGCCTGGATATGAACAAACTGACCGCATTCATTGCTGGCCTGCTGTTTGGCCTGGGACTGCTGCTGGCAGGCATGGCCAACCCGAGCAAAGTATTGGCTTTCCTGGATCTGGCCGGTGCCTGGGACCCTTCCCTCGCGCTGGTCATGATCGGGGCGATTGGCGTCGCCATTGGCCCGCTGACCTGGGCGCGCCACCAATCCCGCTCGCTGCTGGGAAAGCCAATGCAACTGCCGACCAAGCGTGAGTTGGACCCGCGCCTGATCGGCGGCAGCCTGCTGTTCGGCATCGGCTGGGGAATAGCAGGCATCTGTCCAGGCCCTGCGGTGGCAATTCTGCTGACAGGACGCTGGCAAGCAATCGTGTTCATGTTGGCCATGCTGGCCGGCATGTTGTTGTTTACTGCGCTGGAGACCCGGCGCAACCACTGATCGGGAGATCGTCATGAAAGCGAACCTTGGAACCATTGACCGTAGCCTGCGCATTGTCGTCGGCCTGGTTCTCATTGGCCTCAGTCTGTCGGGCGTGATCGGCTGGTGGGGCTGGATCGGCTTAGTGCCATTGGCTACCGGTATTTTCCGTTTCTGCCCTTTGTACAGGTTGCTGGGCATCCAAACCTGTAACCGTTGCTGAGCAAAAACCCCATAGCGTTCACGTGCACGAGGGCATTGGCGCAGCCGATTTTGTGGCTATGCGCCAAGCACGGGACGCTACGCTGGGCATATGTGCGTTGATCCCAACAGCTGGATCTATCAACGGACACCTCGAGTGGTTTTGTTTAAAGCTATTCTGCGTGGCGTCGTTTCAAAAGCTGTGTGAACAAGGAAATCTCAATGTCCGACCTGAACGATCCGCGCGTGTTCTTTGCCGCCGAGCGCACGTTGCTCGCATGGAACCGAACCAGCCTTTCGCTGATGGCATTTGGCTTTGTGATTGAACGATCCGGGCTACTGCTCCAGATGCTGAAACCGGACGCTCCGGGCTCTCCCGGAAAACATTTTTCGTTCTGGATCGGGCTGGCCTTTCTGATGCTGGGCTCCTGGGTTGCCTGCTGGTCATCCTGGCAATACAAAAAGGTGGTCAAGACCCTCAAACCCGTTGAGATCCCCCTTGGCTACAGCGTCAATACCGGCCCTGGCATCAATGTCATCACTGCAATTCTTGGCGTTTTGCTCATGGCCTATTTGTTCATGATGTGAGCAAGACTGGCCTGCATGACTTCACTCGACCTCCTCGATGGGCGGTAGACGGGTGCAGTCGAGCATCTCTCGACGAGCAAACGAACGAGTGTGACCCTGGCTCACCTTTGGACCCTGATTAAGTGAGTCGCCCATTCAAAAACAAAAAAGCCCCGCCGGAGCAATACCCGGCGGGGCTTTTTGTTGGCCTGTTGCTGTCACCCTGCTGTCACGGGGAAAAATGAGCTGGCAGTGGATCGGCGCGCGAGGCTTTATTTATATGGTGTCCCAGGGCCGGTTCGAACGGCCAACCTTCCCCTTAGGAGGGGGATGCTCTATCCAATTGAGCTACTGGGACAAATGACAACCATCGGGCCAACGGCGCTGCGACGGACGGCGTGCATGTTAACGGCCGAGGTGGGTTTTGTCATGTCGTCCGTGGGCTTTTTGAGTGTAAGCCAATGCTTGCGCCACGGATCACGGTTTCGCCCAGCAAACCCGGGCATTCGAGGCCATCGTGCAAAATGCACTACGCCAAAATGCCAGCATTGCAAATTGCAACCCGAGCGCTGTTTAGATTAAACTCAAACCATTGATTTTATTGAAATAAAACATTGGCACGGCATCTGCAATACCTCTCCTACAAAACCATTCGGCTGGACCCGCTGCGGAGAAGATGACGATGAACAGCACCCTTCTGTTGGCTCTCAATACCGTCGCCCTGGCCGCACTGGTGATGTTTCATTTTCAGTCGAACGGTAGCGATGACACCGCGCAGATCCGCCAGCCCGTGCCGCATCATCTGCAACAACGTCCGCAATTGGCGGTGATGACGGCCAACCCGCAATCGCCCGTGCGCCTGGCCCAAAGCACTCAGGCCGCGCCCGCAACTGAACACTGGGTTTTCTGAGGAAGCCTTCCATGTCCAAAGCCGCCTGGCTGTTTTTGTGCCTGACCGTCGTGACTGCCGTGCTGGGCATGTCTACCTCGTCCCAGGACGCTCGCACCACCGCCCTCATCACCAGCGTCGTGTTCGGCAGCTTCCTGCTGTTGACGCTGATCGTCGGCCGCCGAATCAGATTCGACCCCGTGCTGCGCTGATTTTCGCTCGCCGGTACACCTACCTTATGTCGCCTCGCACTAGTAAATCGGCAAATTGCCACTAGTCTTAAAAACAAGGGCAAAAGGCCATATCACGATACGATATGCGCCCCAAACCCCTTGGCAGCAACGGCTTGCGGGACGATGAATTGTGACGATCGCTCGCAAAAAAGTTTTCCAACCAGTCCGCAAAAAAGCAAATCAGTACTGGCATAAAGCCTTTAGGCAGTTCAATATTTGTCACAGAATTGACGCCAAGGAACCGGCAAAACTGAGGCATGATGCGGCCTCTTTGCAATTCAGGTTGAACTTTGGTCGTGAGCCTTGTCTTAACACTCATCTTGCGGCCAATTCCAATAACCGCTCCCCTGAACTAACCGGTTAAATATATGCGCCCATTGAAACAGGCAATTTATTCCAGCCGTACGGCTGACAAGTTCGTCGTACGTCTGCCAGACGGAATGCGGGAACGCATTGCCGAGGTGGCTCGCAATCATCACCGCAGCATGAACTCCGAAATCATCGCGCGCCTGGAGCAGAGCCTCATTCAGGAAGGTGCGTTGGGCGAAGAGCTAAGCATGCGCCTGGACAGCCCTGAGCTGTCACTGCACGAACGCGAACTGCTGCAGCGTTTTCGTCAGCTCTCCCACCGCCAGCAAAATGCCCTTGTCTCGCTTATTGCGCACGACGTTGAGGCGGCCGCAGAAGCCGAATGATTTGTTCCTGAAAGCCGAAGCCAGCCATGTGCTGGCTTTTTTTTGCGCGCAATTCGGGAAGGCAGTACTGGGCGGGGGCTGGGTTGCCCCCGCCGCGAGGGGTCAGAGCAGGAAGATCGTCGCCAGGCCAAGGAAGATGAAGAAGCCGCCGCTGTCGGTCATGGCGGTAATCATCACACTGGCGCCCATGGCTGGGTCGCGCCCAAGGCGTGCCAGGGTCATGGGGATCAGCACCCCCATCAAGGCCGCCAACAGCAGGTTAAGGGTCATGGCGGCGGTCATCACCACCCCCAGCGACCAACTGCCGTACAGCAAGTAGGCCACGATCCCGATCACCCCGCCCCACACCACGCCATTGATCAGCGCCACCGCCAATTCCTTGCGCATCAGGCGCGAGGTGTTGCCGGTATTGACCTGGTCGAGCGCCATGGCGCGCACGATCATGGTAATGGTCTGGTTGCCGGAGTTACCGCCGATCCCGGCAACGATTGGCATCAACGCCGCCAGTGCCACCAGCTTTTCGATCGAACCTTCGAACAGCCCGATCACCCGCGAAGCGATGAACGCGGTGATCAGGTTTACGGCCAGCCACGCCCAGCGGTTACGCAGGGAGCGCCAGACCGAGGCAAAAATATCTTCCTCTTCACGCAGACCCGCCATGTTGAGGACTTCGGTTTCACTTTCTTCACGGATCAGGTCGACCATTTCATCGATGGTCAGACGGCCGATCAGCTTGCCGTTCTTGTCGACCACCGGGGCCGAGATCAAGTCGTAACGTTCGAAGGCCTGGGCGGCGTCGTAGGCGTCTTCATCCGGATGGAAACCCACCGGATCGCTGGCCATCACGTCCGCAACCTTCTTCTCCGGGTCGTTGACCAGCAGGCGCTTGATCGGCAGCACGCCCTTGAGAATGCCTTCGTAGTCGACCACGAACAGCTTGTCGGTGTGCCCTGGCAGCTCTTTCAGGCGGCGCAGGTAACGCAGTACCACTTCCAGGCTGACGTCTTCGCGGATGGTGACCATCTCGAAGTCCATCAGGGCACCGACCTGATCCTCGTCATAGGACAGCGCGGAGCGCACGCGCTCACGCTGCTGGCTGTCGAGGGCTTCCATCAGCTCATGGACAACATCACGGGGCAGTTCGGGGGCCAGGTCGGCCAGTTCGTCGGCGTCCATCTCCCGGGCCGCGGCCAGGAGCTCGTGATCATCCATGTCGGCGATCAGGGTTTCACGGACGGAGTCGGATACTTCGAGCAGGATGTCGCCGTCGCGGTCGGCCTTGACCAACTGCCAGAGGGTCAGTCGATCATCCAGCGGCAAGGCTTCAAGGATATAAGCGACGTCGGCGGAGTGCAGATCATCGAGCTTGCGTTGCAACTCGACGAGGTTTTGCCGATGAACCAGGTTTTCGACGCGGTCGTGGTGCGGACCTTCCTGGCGGTGCGTGAGCTCTTCGACCACGCGCTGGCGCTGCAGCAGCTCAATGACTTGAGCCAGGCGATCCTGCAGGCTTTCTTGTGTTTTCTTTACTTCTACTTCGGTCATAGGCGAGCTCCACTCCCAGCAGCGGGGCACGCCGGAAGGATCAATCAGTCAATTCATGATTGGTAAAACGGGGTACTGAGTAACTACTGGGTAAGTCCATGGAGGTGTTCCACAAGCCCCGGCGGGGCTGACGGGCGCAATGATACACCGCCCGCCGCTTTTAACGTCAAAAAACTGGTAAGAACAAGCGCTTGCGAGCCAAAGCTGAGAATTGGCCGCATCTATGAATTGCGACGCTGCCACGCGAATGGAAAACACATGGCGCGGGAAGAAAAGGTTTGATCCTACAAACCCCAGACGGCAAAAAGCCCGCACTAGGCGGGCTTTTTGTTTGTATGGTGCACTCGACAGGATTCGAACCTGTGACCGCTCGGTTCGTAGCCGAGTACTCTATCCAGCTGAGCTACGAGTGCAGATTGTGTTTTTAGACCAGATCACAACTGGTTGTAACCGAATCACCTGCATTGCTGCAACTGACTCTTAAATGGTGCACTCGACAGGATTCGAACCTGTGACCGCTCGGTTCGTAGCCGAGTACTCTATCCAGCTGAGCTACGAGTGCATTTGTTGCCGCGCATTATAGGCCGTTCAATCTCTATGTAAAGCGATTTTTTCGATTAATTTCAACAACTTATCGATAAATCCAGATTGCAACGTACTAAGCAAATAATGGCGGAGAACGGGGGATTCGAACCCCCGACACCCTTTTGAGGTGTACTCCCTTAGCAGGGGAGCGCCTTCGGCCACTCGGCCAGCTCTCCGCAACACGGGGCGTATATTAACCACGTTCATCCCCGTTTGCAAACATAAAAAACGATAAAAATTAAAGGCTTGGTTCTTCGTCCTTCTCTTTCTTGATCCGCAGATAGATTTCCTCGCGGTGGACCGCTACCTCTTTCGGAGCATTTACCCCAATACGCACTTGATTGCCTTTGACGCCGAGCACGGTCACGGTGATTTCTCCATCACCAATAATCAGGCTTTCTGCGCAACGACGAGTCAGAATCAACATACCTTTCACCTCACGCACTTCAGTTCAGGAACAACAGTCTGCAAAAAAAGGCCTTCGACCTACGGCTCATCGGCCATAGCCCTACCAGCTAAGTATTGTCGAGCCCACGCAAAACAACATGCGCCCTACAAAAAAATGAAAGGCGCGGTAAACCGCGCCTTCCTGGCCTTGCATCACTCGCCCTGTCGGGCCGGAGCGTCCAACTCAAAAGCGGTATGCAGTGCGCGTACAGCCAGTTCCAGGTACTTCTCTTCGATCACCACCGAGACTTTGATTTCCGAGGTGGAGATCATCTGGATGTTGATGCTTTCCTTGGCCAGGGCCTCGAACATGCGGCTGGCAACGCCGGCATGGGAACGCATGCCCACACCCACGATCGACACCTTGGCGATCTTGGTATCGCCGACCACTTCACGCGCGCCAATCCCGCTCGCAGTGTTCTGCAGGATACGCTCGGCCGCTTCGTACTCGTTGCGGTGAACGGTGAAGGTGAAATCGGTGGTGTTATCGTGCGAAACGTTCTGCACGATCATGTCGACTTCAATGTTCGCGCCACTGATCGGGCCGAGGATCTTGAATGCCACGCCCGGGGTGTCTGGCACGCCACGGATCGTCAGCTTGGCTTCATCGCGGTTGAAAGCGATGCCGGAAATGATCGGCTGTTCCATGGATTCCTCTTCATCAATAGTAATGAGGGTGCCCGGACCCTCTTTGAAGCTGTGCAATACGCGCAGCGGAACGTTGTACTTGCCGGCGAATTCCACCGCGCGGATCTGCAACACCTTGGAACCGAGGCTGGCCATTTCCAGCATCTCTTCGAAGGTGATCTTGTCCAGGCGCTGAGCCACGGATACCACGCGCGGATCGGTGGTGTAGACGCCATCCACATCGGTGTAGATCTGGCATTCGTCAGCCTTGAGCGCGGCCGCCAGGGCCACACCGGTGGTGTCCGAACCGCCACGCCCGAGGGTGGTGATATTGCCGTGCTCGTCGACGCCCTGGAAACCGGCGACGACTACCACACGACCGGCCTTCAGATCAGCGCGAATCTTCTGATCATCGATCTGCAGGATGCGCGCCTTGGTGTGCGCGCTGTCGGTGAGGATACGCACCTGACTGCCAGTGTAGGACACTGCCGGCACACCGCGCTTGTTCAGCGCCATGGCCAGCAGGCCAATGGTCACCTGCTCGCCGGTGGACACGATCACATCCAGCTCACGCGGCAGCGGTTGTTGATCGCCGCTGATAGCCTTGGCCAGTTCGATCAGGCGATTGGTTTCGCCGCTCATGGCCGACAGCACCACGACGAGGTCGTCGCCGGCATCGCGGAATTTCTTAACCTTGTCGGCGACCTGCTCGATTCTTTCGACAGAGCCGACCGAGGTGCCTCCAAATTTCTGTACGATCAAAGCCATTTCTAAGCCGCCTCAGCCCGTAAAGGGGCGCCCAATAAACCAATCTTCCAGCAACCGAGCGAGCCCGCGACTAGACCACGGGCTCATTCACAGCGCCTTAAATGCCAGCCTCGACAAACGGCACGGTCAGGGCCAGGGCCGCGTCCAGGGCACCGGCGTCTACACCACCGCCTTGTGCCATGTCCGGACGACCACCGCCCTTCCCGCCCACTGCCGCAGCGGCTTGTTTCATCAAATCACCGGCTTTGAGTTGGCCAGTCAGGTCTTTGGTTACACCGGCAACCAGAACGACCTTATCCTCATGGACACTGCCGAGCAGGATCACTGCGCGGCCGAGCTTGTTCTTCAACTGATCGACCAAGGCCAACAACGCCTTGCCATCCTGGCCGTCCAGGCGCGCCGCCAGGACGTTCACGCCCTTGACGTCCTGGGCGGAAGCCGACAGATCGTCGCCTGCCGCGCTGGCCGCCTTGGCCTGCAACTGTTCCAGCTGTTTCTCCAGGGCGCGGTTGCGCTCCAGCACGGCGGACAGTTTGTCGATCAGGTTGTCACGGCTGCCCTTGACCAGGCTGGCCGCTTCCTTGAGTTGTTCTTCACCCGCATTGAGGTAGGCCAGGGCCGCAGCGCCGGTCACCGCTTCAATACGACGCACACCGGACGCCACACCGCCTTCGCTGATGATTTTCAGCAGGCCGATGTCGCCGGTACGGTTGGCGTGGATCCCCCCGCACAGTTCCACCGAGAAGTTGCCGCCCATGCTCAGGACGCGCACGTTGTCGCCGTACTTCTCGCCGAACAGCGCCATGGCGCCCTTGGCCTTGGCGGTCTCGATGTCGGTTTCCTCGGTTTCCACCGCGGTGTTCTTGCGCACCTGGGCGTTGACGATGTCTTCCAGGGCCTTGATCTGCGCAGGCTTGATCGCTTCGAAGTGGCTGAAGTCGAAACGCAGGCGCTGGCTGTCGACCAACGAACCCTTCTGCTGGACGTGCTCGCCCAACACCTGGCGCAGTGCCGCGTGCAGCAAGTGGGTGGCCGAGTGGTTCAGCGCAGTGGCGTGGCGCACGTCGGCGTCCACCTGGGCGTCCACTGGCGAACCGACGATCAGGCTGCCCGACGCCAATACGCCGTGGTGCAGGAATGCGCCGCCGGTCTTGGTGGTATCACGCACATCGAAACGACCGGAAGACGCCTTGAGGAAACCGCAGTCGCCGATCTGACCACCGGATTCGGCATAGAACGGCGTCCGGTCCAGGACCACCACGCCGTCATCGCCTTCATTCAGGACGTCGACCGACTGGCCGTCTTTATACAGCGCGATCACTTTGGCCGAACCGTGGGTGGCCGTATAGCCGGTGAACTCGGTGGCCACGTCAACCTTGACCAGGCTGTTGTAGTCCATGCCGAAGGAACTGGCGGAACGGGCACGCACGCGCTGGGCTTCCATCTCGCGTTCGAAACCTTCCTCGTCGAGGGTCAGGTTGCGCTCACGGGCGATGTCGCCGGTCAGGTCCATCGGGAAACCGTAGGTGTCGTAGAGTTTGAACACCACATCGCCCGGCACCACGCTGCCCTGCAGGCCGGCGAGGTCTTGCTCGAGGATTTTCAGGCCCTGTTCCAGGGTCTTGGCGAACTGCTCTTCTTCGGCCTTGAGCACGCGCTCGACGTGCGCCTGGTTCTGGGTGAGTTCCGGGAAGGCTGCGCCCATCTCGGCGACCAGCGCCGCGACGATCTGGTAGAAGAAGCTGCCGTTGGCGCCCAGCTTGTTACCGTGGCGGCAGGCGCGACGGATGATACGGCGCAGCACGTAGCCACGGCCTTCATTGGACGGCAGCACGCCGTCGGCAATCAGGAAACCGCAGGAACGGATGTGGTCAGCCACCACTTTGAGCGATGCCTGGTCTTCATTGGCACAACCGATGGCCTTGGCCGCAGCGGCCAGCAGGCTCTGGAACAGGTCGATCTCGTAGTTGGAGTGAACGTGCTGCATCACCGCACTGATCCGCTCCAGGCCCATGCCGGTATCCACCGACGGTGCCGGCAGCGGGTGCAACACGCCATCGGCGGTGCGGTTGAACTGCATGAACACGTTGTTCCAGATCTCGATGTAACGGTCGCCGTCTTCTTCCGGCGAGCCCGGTGGGCCGCCCCAGATATCGGCGCCGTGATCGTAGAAAATCTCGGTGCATGGGCCGCACGGGCCGGTGTCGCCCATGGTCCAGAAGTTGTCGGAGGCGTAAGGCGCGCCCTTGTTGTCGCCGATACGCACCATGCGCTCAGGCGGCACGCCGACTTGCTGGGTCCAGATGTCGTAGGCTTCGTCATCGCTGGCGTAGACGGTGACCCAGAGCTTTTCCTTCGGTAGTTTCAGCACGCCAGTGAGGAAGGTCCAGGCGAAGTTGATCGCGTCTTTCTTGAAATAGTCGCCAAAGCTGAAGTTGCCGAGCATTTCGAAAAACGTGTGGTGACGGGCGGTGTAGCCGACGTTTTCCAGGTCGTTGTGCTTGCCACCGGCGCGCACGCATTTCTGGCTGCTGACCGCGCGGGTATAGGCGCGCTTTTCCTGGCCCAGGAAGCAGTCCTTGAACTGGTTCATCCCCGCGTTGGTGAACAGCAGGGTGGGGTCATTGCCTGGGATCAAGGAGCTGGAGGCGACACGGGTGTGGCCTTGCTCTTCGAAGAAGCGAAGGAAGGCTTCACGGATTTCTGCGCTTTTCATTAGGTTCTTCCACGGAGTCTGAGGCCAAAGGCCAGTGCGCAACATCATCAGACGGAGCGACGGCAAAGGGCCGCATTATATCGGCCCTTTGCCGGTGGTACAGCGTGTTTATGTGATAGAAACAGTCAATTAGACAGTCTGCACGGTCATTTCCGAGAAAACTCGACGAATGCCTGCACCACTTGCTCGATCTGCGCACGGCTCACGTCCAGGTGCGTGACCATGCGCAGGCGCGGTGCGGCGCTCAACTTGATGCCGCGCTCGGCGGCAAACGTCTTCAGGGCCTGCGCCCGGTCGCCGAGCTGCACGTAGACCATGTTGGTCTGCACCGGCTCCACCGCATACCCGGCCTTGCGCAGTTCATCACCCAGCCATTGGGCGTTGGCGTGGTCGTCGGCCAGGCGCTGCACCTGATGGTCAAGGGCATACAGCCCCGCCGCCGCCAGGGAACCGGCCTGGCGCATGCCGCCGCCGACCATCTTGCGCAAACGCCGCGCCTTGGCGATCAGCGCCGTGGAGCCGCACAACACCGAGCCAATCGGCGCGCCCAGGCCCTTGGACAGGCACACCGACACCGAATCGAAATGCTGGGTGATCTCCCGCGCGTCCACGTCGAGCCTGACCGCCGCGTTGTAGAGGCGCGCGCCGTCCAGGTGCAGGGCCAGGCCATGTTCACGGGTAAACGCACGTGCCCTGGCCAGGTACTCCAGCGGCAGCACCTTGCCCTGCATGGTGTTCTCCAGCGCCAACAGGCGGGTGCGGGCGAAGTGAAAATCATCGGGTTTGATCGCTTCCAGCACCTGATCCAGGTCCAGGGAACCGTCCGCCTGCACTTCCAGTGGTTGCGGCTGGATCGAACCCAGCACCGCCGCGCCGCCGCCTTCGTACTTATAGGTGTGGGCCTGCTGACCGACGATGTATTCCTCGCCGCGCTCACAGTGGGCCATCAACGCCAGCAGGTTGCTCATGGTGCCGGTGGGCACGAACAACGCCGCGGCGAACCCCAGGCGCTTGGCCAGTTCGGCCTCCAGGCGGTTGACGCTGGGGTCTTCGCCATACACGTCATCGCCGCTGACGGCGCTGGCCATCGCATCGAGCATGCCGGGGGTGGGTTGGGTCACGGTGTCGCTGCGCAGGTCTATCACGGTCATCAAACTGGCCTCTGATGGGTTGGGCGTTCTTTCGTACTGACGATTACTGCGGGTAAAGCCACGGAATATCAAGCCCTATGCTGCGTCAATCGAATATCAATCAAACAAACCGATATAGGCTATCGATACGGCAATCGTGCAGTTTCTGAAAAACCATGTTAAAAACTCTCCGCCGCCAGGGTTCTGGCGGCAACGTTCTCAGGGCGGGGTGCAATTCCCCACCGGCGGTAATTGCGCGCAATGTGCATAGCCCGCGAGCGCTTGGCGCCTCGAACTGCTCCGGCAGGACGGCGACAAGGTCAGCAGACCCGGTGTGATCCCGGGGCCGACGGTCATAGTCCGGATGAAGAGAGAACGGGATTGGCGCAAAAGGGCCGCGCGCTGAGTTCATGCCTGCATGACCCAGCTGTTCGTACCCTTAAATCCCATTCGATTCATAACGCCCTGTTTTTTTCTTAAACAGGAGTCAGAACATGCAACCCACCGCAATCGACAGCAAAAGCAAAAACCATCACGGCGAGCGCGTCGCGTTTATCCAGGCCTGCTGGCACAAGGATATTGTCGACCAATCGCGCAAAGGCTTTCTCAGCGAAATGATCGCCCTGGGTTACCAGGAATCGGACATCGATTTCTTCGAAGTCGGCGGCGCCTTTGAAATGCCCCTGCACGCCAAGCTGCTGGCCAAGACCGGCCGTTACGCCGGCATCGTCGCCGCGGCCCTGGTGGTGGACGGCGGCATCTACCGCCACGAATTCGTCGCCCAATCGGTGGTCAGCGGCCTGATGCAGGTTCAGCTGGAAACCGAAGTGCCGGTGTTCTCGGTGTCTCTGACCCCGCACCACTTCCACGCTGGCAGCGAGCACCACGCCTTCTTCCATGATCACTTCGTACACAAAGGCCAGGAAGCGGCGCGTACCTGTGCCGACACCTTGCACAAGGTGCGTGCGATCCGCCGCAGCGAGCCGCGTGCCGTAGCAGTTTAAGCAACACCGCAAAACAAAATGTGGGAGGGGGCTTGCCCCCGATAGCGGTCTGTCAGTTAAAAATTTTCTGACAGTTACACCGCAATCGGGGGCAAGCCCCCTCCCACATTTAGATCCGGTTAAGGCTGAGATCTACGCCAGCCCGGCGTCCGTGGTCGGCACGATCAATATCCCTGCGCGCAAGCCATTCTTCACCTTCGGGTTCGGGAAGATGATGCGTGCGCCCTCCTCCTCGATCACCCAGCGGGTCTTGGCGACGTCTTCGGCGAGCAGATAGCCCTGGGCCAACGGCGAAAAGTTTTCCACGTCCGCCGGCAGGTGCAACAGGAATGCATCGCTGTGCTTGATGACTTCGCGGGACACGGCAAACAGCTGCAGGCCATCCAGGCTGCCGGTGTCCGGCTCGGTGCCTTCGATGATCTGCGTCAGCCGGGTTTCCAGGCGCGACACGTCCACATCCTGGTTCTGCCCGAATGGCCGCGCCTTGCCCAATTCCAGGGTAAAGGCCTCGGCGCCCAGTTGCTCATAGGTAAAGGCGGAGAAGGTGATCGAAGCTTTGTTCTGCAGCAGCACCGCCTGCATACCGGCGGCGCGCAAGCGGGCCAGTTCGTGGCGCGAATGCTGGCGCCCGTCCTTCCACGGGTAGAGGGCGAACTGCTCGACCTTCGAGCCGCGAATGGCGGTGTGCAGGTCGTAATGCAGGCGCGAGCGGCCAGGCAGGCTGAAGAAGCTGCGGGCCAATTGTTCCAGCTCGGCGGCGCGCATGGCTTCAGGGCCGATATTTTTTTCGTGACGACCGTTGAACAGCCGGTTGACGTCCAGTTCGAGGTAACGCTCGCCGCGGCGCATGGCCTCGGGGTTGCCGAACAGGAACAGAATACGGGTGCGGGGTTTGATCTGCCCACGGGCGATGCCATGCAACAGGCGGTCGAGCAGTTCGATCGGCGCGGTCTCGTTGCCGTGGATGCCGGACGACAGCAGCACGTCGCTGCCGTTGTCCCGCGCTTGCGGCGGGCGCACTTCGAGCGCGCCTTCGCTGAGCCAGCGCATCTGCACGCCGTCGACAGTCAGTTGAATTTTTTGCGCCGGTTCACGACCAGCGAGAGTCAGTTCAAGGAGTTTGCCGAGGGCGAGCATAAGCAGCTTCCTTAGTGGTTGCAGCCTGGGCCGTGGACGTGATCGTCGTCATCACCCTCAACGTCGGCCGGTTCCATTTCCAGTTGCAGGCTCATCAGGTTGGTGGCCAGTGGGCGCATCAGCAGGTTGGCGTACTCGGCGTCGCCTTCTTCCACGTCCACACCGATCAGCAGTTGGCCACGGCCGTCGTGCTGAATCCAGACTTCCTTGCCCTGCCAGATCACGGCAACGCGGGTGCAGGAGGTTTGCAGCTGGGTGCCGTCGGTGTCTTCAAGGATCAGTTGCAGGGTATCGGTGCTCATAAATAGCTCTCGGCCGTGTGGCGTTAATTGATCTGGAAAGGATATACCGCGCCCAGTTTAAGGATTTGCGTCAGTTCATCCAATGCCGTCCGGCATTCAAGCAGCAATTGCGGGTCAGCCAGGTCGCTTTCGCGCAGGCTGTCGCGGTAGTGCTTGTCGACCCACTGGGTCAGCGTTTCATACAACGGCGCGGTCATGATAACCCCTGGGTTCACCGCCGCCAGCTCGGTTTCGTTCAACGCCACGCGCAAACGCAGGCACGCCGGGCCGCCGCCGTTCTGCATGCTTTGCTTGAGGTCGAAGACCTTGACCTCGCGGATCAAACCACCGGCAGCGGTCAGACCTTGCAGATACTGCCAGACACGTGCGTTGGCGCGGCACTCTTCCGGCACGATCAACAGCATCGAGCCGTCGGCGCGGGTCAGCAATTGGCTGTTGAACAGGTAGGAACGCACCGCGTCTTCGACGCTGACCTGGGCACGCGGCACGCACACCGACTGGAAGTTGCCGCCCAGTTTGCCCAACTTGGCCTGCAACTCGGCAAGCATCGTCTCGGTGTTGAGGAACGCGTCCTCGTGATAGAACAGCATTTCGCCATTGCCCACCGCGATCACGTCGTTGTGGAACACGCCGGCATCGATCACCGCCGGGTTCTGCTGGGCGAAGACCACGCCAGCCTCCTTCAGGCCATGCAGGCGGGCGACGGCCTGGGAGGCTTCGAGGGTCTGGCGCGCCGGGTACTTCTGCGGCGCCGGGTAACGGGTGTCGAACGCGCTGCGGCCGAACACGAAAAACTCCACGCCGGCCTCGCCATAGTCACGGCAGAAACGTGTGTGGTTGGCCGCGCCTTCGTCGCCGAACTGCGCCACCGCCGGCAACGCGGCGTGGTGGGCGAAGTGTTTCGCATCGGCAAACATCGCCCCCAATACGCGGCTGGTGGTCGGGTGTTCGATGCTGCGGTGGTATTTGCAGTTGAGGTTGGCGGCGGTGAAATGCACGCGGCCATCCGCCGTGTCGGCGCTCGGGCTGACGGTGGCGGCGTTGGCCACCCACATGCTCGACGCCGAGCAACTGGCGACCAGCAATGGCATGGCGTGCTTGGCCGCGTGCTGGATGACCTGGGCATCGCTGCCGCTGAAGCCGAGGTTGCGCAAGGCAGCCACGTCCGGGCGTTCCTGCGGCGCCAGCACGCCTTGCACAAAGCCCATGTCCATCAGCGCTTTCATTTTCTGCAGGCCCTGCAACGCCGCTTCCTTGGGGTTGGAAGCTTGCTGGCTGTTGCTCTGGGACGCGACGTTGCCGTAGGACAAACCGCCGTAGTTATGGGTCGGCCCCACTAGACCGTCAAAATTGACTTCATAGGATTTCATCGGCGAGGCTCCACGAACATCTGTTTTTATAGGCATCTAATGACTTGAATACACCACCGACCTAATGTGGGAGGGGGCTTGCCCCCGATAGCAGTCTGCCAGTTGATGAATCAGGTGACTGATCCACCGCTATCGGGAGCAAGCCCCCTCCCACCTTTAGATCAGTGTAATGCCGGGGGTGAGTGTGGCTGGCAGCACCAGGCTTGGGGTTTCCAGGGACGCCACCGGGTACGCGCAATAATCCGCTGCGTAATAGGCGCTGGCGCGATGATTGCCCGAAGCCCCGACACCACCGAACGGCGCGGTACTGGCGGCGCCGGTCAGTTGTTTGTTCCAGTTGACGATCCCGGCGCGGCTTTCCAGCCAGAATTGCTGGTAGCGCGCTTCGGAGTCCGACAACAAACCGGCGGCCAGGCCGTACTGGGTGTTGTTGGCCTCGGCAATCGCCGCGGCGAAATCAGCGTAGCGGATCACCTGCAACAGCGGGCCGAACAGCTCTTCATCGGCGCGCTCGCTCACTTCGGTCACGTCAATGATGCCCGGGGTCAACAACGCGGCCTGAGCCTGCGGCTGGGTCATTTCCAGCAGCGCCACGGCGCCGTTGGCCAACAGCAGTTCCTGGGCGTCCATCAAGGCTTTCGCCGCCGCCAGGGAAATCACCGAGCCCATGAACGGCGCCGGTTGCTGGTCGAACGCACCAACCGCAATCGTCGCGCTGACCGCCACCAGCCGCGCCAGCAGCGCATCGCCCCAGGCGCCTTCGGGCACCAGCAAGCGACGGGCACAGGTGCAACGTTGGCCGGCCGAGATAAACGCCGATTGGATGATGGTGTAGACCGCCGCATCCACGTCGGCCACTTGATCCACCACCAGCGGGTTGTTACCGCCCATTTCCAGGGCCAGGATCTTGTCCGGGCGCCCGGAGAACTGCTGGTGCAGGTGATTGCCGGTGCGGCTGGAGCCGGTGAAGAACAACCCGTCGATACCCGGGTTGGCCGCCAGGGCGATTCCGGTTTCCCGCGCACCTTGCAGCAGGTTCAACACGCCCGCCGGCAGGCCGGCTTCGATCCAGCATTGCACGGTCAGCTCGGCGACTTTCGGGGTCAACTCGCTGGGTTTGAACAGCACGGTATTGCCCGCCAGCAACGCCGGGACGATATGCCCATTGGGCAGGTGACCGGGGAAGTTGTAAGGGCCAAACACCGCCACCACGCCGTGAGGCTTGTGGCGCAGCACGGCGGTGGCGTCGCCCAGCGGGCCGCTCTTCTCGCCGGTACGCTCGCGGTAGCTTTGCACCGAGATTGCGATCTTGTTGGCCATGCTGGTGACTTCGGTGGCCGATTCCCACAGGGGCTTGCCGGTTTCTTCACCGATGCAGCGGGCGATTTCATCGGCGCGGCTTTTCAAGGTATTGGCGAAGGCTTCGAGCACACCGATGCGCTCTTCCAACGAGCGCCGGGCCCACGCCGGAAACGCCTGGCGCGCCGCCTGCACGGCGGATTCGACCTGCTCGGCGCTGGCGCCATTGCCGGCCCACAGCACGTGCTGGGTCACCGGGTTGCGCGATTCGAACAACTCACCCTGGCCAGCCAGCCAACTACCTGCGATATACAGCGAATTCATTATTTCGACTCCCGAGCAGCAGACAACGGTACGGCACGCACTTGATCGCCCACCACCAGTTGCAGGCGCTTGGCGGTCAACGGATCGACCACCAGCGTGCCTGCCGCCAGGCGGGCCGGTGCGGCGGTGATGCGGCACTCTTCGCGCTTGCGGTTATGGATCAGGAACGGCGTGGCGTCGTCGCCTGGCGTGCCGATGGCCAACACCAGCGACTGGCTGTCGCGCACCGCACGGATCTTGCTGGTCTCACACTCCACCGCTGGGCCGGCGTCGAAAATGTCGACATAGCCCTGGTAGCTGAACCCTTCGCTCTTGAGCATGCTCAGCGCCGGCTCGGTATCCGGGTGGACCTTGCCGATCACGTTGCGCGCATCCTCGGACAGGAAGCAGCTGTACAGCGGAAATTTCGGCATCAACTCGGCGATAAAGGCTTTGTTGCCCACGCCGGTGAGGTAGTCGGCCTGGCTGAATTCCATCTTGAAGAAGTGTCGGCCCAGGCTTTCCCAGAACGGCGAACGCCCGGCTTCATTGGACACGCCGCGCATCTCGGCGATGATCTTGTTGCCGAACAACTGCGGGAACTCCGCGATAAACAGCAGGCGCGCCTTGGCCAGCATGCGGCCGTTGAGGCCGTTGCGGTAATCGGCGTGCAGGAACAACGAACACAGTTCGGAGTTGCCGGTGAGGTCGTTGGCCAGGAACAGCGTCGGGATCTCACGGTAGATATTCAGCTCCTGGGAGGCGCTGACGGTCAGGCCGACCCGGAAGTTGTACCAGGGCTCGCGCAGGCCGACGGCGCCGGCGATGGCGGAAATCCCCACCACGCGGCCTTCGTCGTTTTCCAGCACGAACAGGTAGTCGGCATCCCCGCGCCCGGCTTCGCCGCGGAAGGTTTTTTCGGCCCAGCCGACCCGGTGGGTCAGGCGCTCTTCGTTGGCCGGCAAGGTGGTCAGGCCGGTGCCGGTGCTGCGCGCCAGATCAATCAGGGCCGGTAAATCGCTGCTGCGTACGGGACGAACGATCATGCTATCTCCTCAGGCGGGCCGCCCGCTCAGGCCACCCGCAAAACTCTGCGTTAAACCGCAACCAAACGCACGCTGGCGCCTTCGCCGACGCCCAGGGCTTCGGCCGCTTCCAGGTCCAGGGTCACCGGTTTGCCGGGCGCGTAGTCCAGCTCCAGCAGCACCGCGCGGTAATCCTGCAACTGCGCGTTGCTCACCAGGTACTGGCGGCCGACACCCTTGACCCTCTCGCCGATCTTCACCGGCACCACGCGGCTCTGGGCGATCGAGCGAATGCCCGAGACCCGCGCGTGCAGCGTCGGGCCGCCGTCGAAGATGTCGATGTAGTGATCGGTCTCGAAGCCTTCGCGCATGAGGATGTCGAAGGTGATCTGCGCACGCGGATGCACCTGGCCCATGGCTTCCTGGGCTTCGTCCGGCAGCAGCGGCACGTAGATCGGGTAGTGCGGCATCAGCTCGGCGAGGAACGTGCGGCTTTTCAGCCCGCACAGGCGCTCGGCGGCGGCGTAGTTGAGGTCGAAGAAGTTGCGTCCGATGGCGTCCCAGAACGGCGAATCACCGTTCTCGTCGCTGTAGCCGACAATCTCGGTCACCACCGAGTCGGCGAAGCGCTCGGGATGGCTGGCGACGAACAACAGGCGGCCGCGGGAATTGAGTTCCGACCACGGCGAACCGACCAGCTCCGGCACCACGTAGAAGCTGGTGAGCAGGCTGTTACCGGTGAGGTCGTGGCACTGGGAAAGCACGTGGATCTTGTTGTGGATCTTCAGCTCGCGGGAGGCGTGGACGAAGGTCTCGTTACGGAAGCTGTAGAACGGTTCCGAGTAGCCGGCCGAGGCGACGATGGCCGAACAGCCGACGAGCTTGCCGGTCTCGGTGTCTTCGAGCACGAAGAAATAGCTTTCTTCACCGTTGAAACTGACCTCGGCAGCGAAGGACGCTTCGCTGGCGGCGATCTTGTCGCTCAGGCGCTCCACATCGTCCGGCAAGGAGGTGACACCAATCGGGCTGTCCGCAGCCAGACGCTGCACCTCGCCCAGATCAGCCATTTGCGCGGGGCGCATCACCAGCATGGTGTCACTCCTTAACTCGAAAAACTCATAGGAAAAAGTACCGGACAGGTCAGGAACAACACATATCCAATGTGGGAGGGGCGGTGCGACGATTCGACTTGCCCCCGATAGCGGTGTATCAGTCACCAGATGTATCAACTGACAGACTGCTATCGGGGGCAAGCCCCCTCCCACATTCGACCCAGTCCGACAGATAAATGTGTATCAGGCTTGGGTCAGTGTTTTAACAGCACGCTCAAAACGGTCCAGGCCTTCATTGATGTCCGCATCCTCCACCACCAGGCTCGGCGCGAAACGCACCACGTCGGGGCCGGCTTGCAGGATCATCAGGTTTTCTTTCTCGGCCGCGTTGAACACGTCCTTGGCCTTGCCTTTCCAGGCGTCGCTCAACACGCAACCGAGCAGCAGGCCGAGGCCGCGCACTTCGCTGAAGATCCCGTATTGTTTGCCGATCTGTTCCAGGCGGGCCTTGAACAGGTCGTGCTTGGCGTTGACGCCGGCCAGCACTTCAGGCGTGTTGATCACATCGATCACCGCCCCCGCCACCGCACACGCCAGCGGGTTGCCGCCGTAGGTGGTGCCGTGGGTGCCGACCACCAAGTGCTTGGCCAAGGCTTCCGTGGTGAGCATCGCGGCAATCGGGAAACCGCCGCCCAGGCTCTTGGCACTGGTGAGAATGTCCGGCACCACACCGTAGTGCTGGTAGGCGAACAGGTGGCCGCTGCGGCCCATGCCGGTCTGCACTTCGTCGAACACCAGCAGCGCGTCGTGGGCGTCGCACAGTTCGCGGGCGCCTTGCAGGTAGGCCAGCTCGGCCGGCAGCACGCCGCCCTCGCCTTGCACCGGTTCCAGCACCACGGCGCAGGTCTTGTCCGACACGGCGGCTTTCAGCGCGGCCAGGTCATTGAACGGCACATGGGTGATGCCGGTGATCTTCGGCCCGAAGCCGTCGGAGTACTTCGACTGGCCACCGACGTTGACGGTGAACAGGGTACGGCCGTGGAAGCTGTTGAGGGCGGCGATGATCTCGTATTTCTCGCTGCCGAAGCGGTCGAACGCCACGCGACGGGCCAGCTTGAACGCAGCCTCGTTGGCTTCAGCGCCGGAGTTGCAGAAGAACACACGCTCGGCAAAGGTGGCGTCGATCAACTTGTGGGCCAGGCGCAGGGCCGGCTCATTGGTGAAGACGTTGGAGACGTGCCACAGCTTGTGGGCCTGTTCGGTCAACGCACCGACCAGCGCCGGGTGGGCATGGCCCAAAACATTGACCGCGATGCCGCCGGCAAAGTCGATCAGCTCGCGACCCGCCTGGTCCCACACGCGCGAACCTGCGCCGCGCACGGGGATGAATGCGGCAGGTGCGTAATTGGGCACCATGACCTGGTCGAAATCGGCACGTTGCACCGGGGCTTGCTCAACGGACATCGGAGTCTCCTGAAGAGGAACGCCTGCCTGGAACTGGCGGGCGATGCAGGGATTGTAAGGACAGTTTTCAGCGCGGCCTTGCCGCCAAGCGACAACTTCTTATAGCGCCAACCCGCGATTTTGGCGGGTTTACGCCAATGCGACAAATAGCATCGCAATGGCGCAGTTTAAACGCTACCGGGGCACAGCGGCAGGTGGTCGAGCAGGATAGGCGTAACTTGGCCGGCGGCCGGCTATCTATCTACCCCAGGGATCGCGCGGGTGAGATCAACCGCGTTCGGACGGCACCGACGACAACTCGAACGGGCTGCTGCTGCGTCGCTGGTTGCGGTCTTCGCGGGGGGTGGCGCCGAAGAAATTGCGGTAGGCGCTGGAGAAGTGCGGCCCCGAGGAGAAGCCGCAGGACAGGCCGATCTGGATGATCGACTTGCTGGTTTGCATCAGCATCTGGCGGGCCTTGTTCAGGCGCAGTTCCAGGTAATACTGGCTGGGGACGCGATTGAGGTATTGCTTGAAGATGCGTTCCAGTTGTCGTCGCGACACGCAGACATGCTGGGCGATTTCGTCGGTGGTCAGCGGTTCCTCAATGTTGGCCTCCATCAACAGCACCGCCTGGGTCAGCTTCGGATGGCTCGAGCCCAGGCGGTTTTGCAGAGGGATGCGCTGGCGCTCGCCGCCTTCGCGGATGCGCTCCACCACCAGTTCCTCGGACACCGCACCGGCCAGCTCGGCGCCGTGATCACGGGCCAGCACCGCCAGCAACAGGTCGAGTACCGACATGCCGCCACAGGCGGTCAGGCGATCGCGGTCCCAGTCGAACAGATGGCTGGTGGCGATGACCTTGGGGAAGCGCTCGGCGAAATCGTCCTGCCAGCGCCAATGCACGGCGGCGCGGTAGCCGTCGAGCAGACCGAGATGAGCCAGCGGGTAGACACCGGCCGACAAGCCGCCGATCACACACCCGGCGCGCACCAGTTGCTTGAGCGCGGTGCTGAGCTGCGAAGCGATCGCGGTGGGCGGCTCGTCGGCCAGCAGGAACAGTTTCTGGAAGCCTTCGAGCTTGCCGGCCCACGGCCCGCCGGGCAGTTGCCAGGCGCCATCGGTCTGCGGTTCGGCCTGCAGAAACGACAGTTCATAGACCACCTCCGGATGCACCCGCTGAGCAACGCGCAAGGCCTCCTCAGCCAGCGCAAGCGTCAGTGCTTTTGTGCTGGGCCAAATCAGGAAACCAATTCGATGGGCAGTCATGGAGGGCTATCCGAAGCAAAAACAGTGAAAGAAGCCGTGGGCCAATGCTAGCCCGTAAACGAACACAAATCTCAAAAACGATGAACATCCAATGTGGGAGGGGCGGTGCGACGATTCGACTTGCCCCCGATTGCGGTGTATCAGTCACCAGATGTATCAACTGACAGACTGCTATCGGGGGCAAGCCCCCTCC
>NZ_JALJRR010000030.1:0-8213 GCF_024519615.1 Pseudomonas sp. Pse79 | reverse complement strand
TATCAGTCACCAGATGTATCAACTGACAGACTGCTATCGGGGGCAAGCCCCCTCCTACATAAAAGGAGTGGCTACTTCAAGCTGCCGGAGAGGAACTGCTGAAGCCGCTCGGACTGGGGATTGACCAGCACTTCGCGCGGGTTGCCGCGTTCTTCGACGATGCCTTTGTGCAGGAATACCAACTGGTTGGACACTTCACGGGCAAAGCCCATTTCGTGGGTCACCACCACCATGGTGCGGCCTTCCTGGGCCAGGTCCTGCATGACTTTCAACACTTCGCCGACCAACTCCGGGTCCAGCGCCGAGGTGGGTTCGTCGAACAGCATCACCTCCGGCTCCATCGCCAGCGCACGGGCAATCGCCACGCGCTGTTGCTCGCCACCGGACATATGGCCGGGGAACGCATCCTTACGATGGCCCACGCCGACTTTGGCCAGGTAGTGCTCGGCCTTTTCCCGCGCGTCCTTTTTCGACATGCCCAGCACATGCACCGGGGCTTCCATCACGTTTTCCAGCGCGGTCATGTGCGACCACAGGTTGAAATGCTGGAACACCATGGACAGCCGCGAACGCATGCGTTGCAGCTGTTTCGGGTCGGCGGCCCGCAGGGCGCCGTCTTTGCCGGCCACCAGTTTCAGCTCTTCGTTATTGAGCAGGATCTTGCCGGCGTGGGGCTGCTCCAGCAGGTTGACGCAGCGCAAAAAGGTACTTTTGCCCGAACCGCTGGAACCGATGATGCTGATCACATCACCGGCCGCGGCGGCCAGGGACACGCCTTTGAGCACTTCATGACTGCCATAGCGTTTATGCAGGTCTTGGACTTCAAGCTTGTACATGCGGTCGGTTCTCACAAAAACAGGTGGTCAGTCGTTGAGCAAGCGCCCGTGACGCAGCGCTTCGCGCCCCGCCACCTTGGCCAGCCAGAAACCCGCTTGGGCATAACGTAGCCGTTCAACGGCAAACAGCACCCCCGAAGTGCCGGCGCAGATGATGCTCACGCGGTCTTCCAGAGGGTCGATCACTTCAAAAACCGGCTCGCCGGCGTCCACCCAGTCACCGGCTTTACGCAGGTAACTGATCACGCCGGCGTGGGGTGCAAACAGCAATTCGGTGCCTTCGAAGGGCACGCCTTCGCAGGGTTCGTGACGTGGCGCCGGCCACTCACCTTTAATCAGGCCCTGCTCGGCGAGGAACGCGAGGATGCCTTCGGCGTGGAAGATCGCTTCATCGCGGCCGGTATCGGCCTGGCCGCCCAGTTCCAGGGTGGTCGCCAGGCACGCCAGCGGAATCTGCGCCTCGGGGAACGCCCGCGACACACGCAGCCAGGGCAGCGAGCAGGCTTCATCGAACGAGCTGCCGCCGGAGTCTTCCGCCAGCAGCCCGACTTTCACGTTCAAATGCGCCGACAGCGACCGCCACTGCGGCCAATGCTGGGGCAGCGCGTACATGTGCAGCGCGGCTTCGGCGTCGCAATGCAGGTCGAGGACGATGTCCGCGGTGCAGGCGTGGCTCAGCAGCACCCGCTGCATGCCTTGCAACTGGCTGGCCGGCGCGGGCAGCGCGTCGAGCGTATCGTGCATCGCCTGGCGGATCACGCGCACGTTGGCATGGGGATCATCGCCGAGCTTGCCGTGCAGTTGTGCGATCAGCGGCTCGCTCAACTCGACGAAATCGCGGTTGAAATTCTTGCCGCTGCCAATCTCGAAACGCCCTTGATGGCTGCCTTGCAACAGCTGGCCCAGGCCCATCGGGTTGGCCACCGGCACCAGCTCGATCGCGCCGTTGAGCGCGCCTTGCTGTTCCAGTTCGGTCAGGCGCTTTTTCAGCTCCCACGCGGCACGCATCCCCGGCAGTTCATCGGCGTGCAGGCTGGCCTGGATGTAGGCCTTGCGCTCGCCGCTGCCGAAACGGAACACGCTCAGTTGGCGCTCGCAACCCAGGTGGCCCCAGGGCAACAGGTGATCGATACGTTCCATATCAGTGCTTCCGTGGAGCCAGGTAGCTCAGCCAGCGGCGCTCGGCCAACTTGAACAGGCGCACCAGGATGAAGGTCAGGCACAGGTAGAACGCGCCGGCGGTGATATACGCTTCGAACGGCAGGTAGAACTGTGCGTTCACCGTGCGCGCGGCACCGGTGATGTCGATCAGGGTGACGATGGATGCCAGGCTGGTGGTCTGCAGCATCATGATCACTTCGTTGCTGTACTGCGGCAGCGCCCGGCGCAGGGCCGATGGCAGCAGGATGCGGCGGTACAGCTTGTAGCGCGACATGCCCATGGCCTTGGCCGCTTCGATCTCGCCGTTGGGGGTGGCCTTGAGGCTCCCGGCGATGATTTCGGCGGTGTAGGCGCTTGTGTTGATCGCAAAGGCCAGGCACGCGCAGAACGTGGCGCTGGACAACAGCGGCCACAGGAAGCTCTCGCGCACCGCCTGGAACTGGGCCAGGCCGTAGTAGATCAAGAACAGCTGCACCAGCATCGGTGTGCCGCGGATCACATAGGTGTAGAGCCAGGCCGCGCCGTTGACGATCGGCTGCTTGGACACCCGCATCAAGCCCAGGGGCAAGGCGGCGAGCAGGCCGAAGAACAGCGAAATGGCGAGCAGTTTCAGGGTGGTCAGCAAGCCGCCGAGGTACAGCGGCATGGCGTCCCAGATGACGTTGTAGTCGAAGATCATAGATCAGCCGCCCTTACGCCTACCGAGTAGCGCTTCTCAAGATGACGCAACGCCAGCAACGATACGCTGGTGATCACCAGGTACATCGCCGCCACTGCGAGGAAGAAGGTAAAAGGCTCGCGGGTGGCATCCGCCGCCTGCTTGGCCTTGAACATCATGTCTTGCAGGCCCACCACCGAAATCAGCGCGGTGGCCTTGGTCAGGACCAGCCAGTTGTTGGTAAACCCGGGGATCGCCAGCCGGATCATCTGCGGCACCATCACCCGGAAAAACACCTGGAAAGGGCTCATGCCATACGCCAGGCCGGCTTCGGCCTGGCCCTTGGGGATGGCCATGAAGGCGCCGCGGAAGGTTTCCGACAGGTAGGCGCCAAAGATGAAACCCAGGGTGCCGATACCGGCGGCCAAGGGGTTCAAGTCGATATAGTCGTCATAGCCAAGCATCGGCGCGACGCGGTTGAGCAGGTCCTGACCGCCGTAGAAAATCAGCAGGATCAGCACCAGGTCGGGAATCCCACGGATCACCGTGGAGTACAAGTCACCCAGCCAGGCCAACCAGCGCACCGGCGACAGGCGTAACGCGACCCCGATCAGACCCAGAACGATGGCCAAGGCCATGGACGACAAGGCGAGCTGAAGCGTCAACCATGCGCCATCGAGGATGACGGCCCCGTAGCCTTTCAACATGATTCAGGTCCTCGAAAAGGGGGATGAAAAAATGGCGCAAACCTCAGGAATTCTGTTGCTTGCGCCATTCTGGACAGACCGCTGCGACGATTTACTTGGCGTCTGGGCCGTAAATATCGAAGTTGAAGTACTTGTCCTGGATAGCCTTGTACTTGCCGTTGGCACGAATCGCAGCGATCGCAGCGTTGATGCGGTCCAGGTTTTCCTTGTCGCCTTTACGTACCGCGATACCGATGCCATCGCCGAAGTATTTGCTATCGGTAAAGGCTGGGCCGGTGAACGCGTAGCCTTTACCCGCAGCCGTATCGAGGAAACCTTCCTGCAACAGGGTGGCGTCAGCCACGGTGCCGTCGAGGCGACCGGCTTCCACGTCCAGGTAGATTTCGTTCTGCGAGCTGTAAGGAACAACCGTGGCACCTTTAGGCGCCAGTACTTCCTTGGCGAAACGGTCGTGGATCGAACCGCGCTGCACGCCGATCTTCTTGCCTTTCAACTCATCCAGGCTGTCGCTGACGGCCGTGCCTTCCTTCAACACCAGGCGCGCCGGGGTCAGGTAGTAGCGGTTGGTGAAGTCCACGGACTTCTTGCGGTCGTCGGTGATGGACATGGACGACAGGATCGCGTCGATCTTGCGCACTTTCAGCGCGGGGATCAGGCCGTCGAACTCTTGCTCGACCCAAGTACACTTGACCTTCATCTCTTCGCACAGAGCGTTGCCGATGTCGTAGTCAAAACCGACGATGTTGCCATCCGGCGCCTTCGAGGCAAACGGAGGGTATGCCGCTTCGATACCAATTTTCAGAGGCTTGCCTTCAGCGAAAGCCTGCATGGACAGCACGGACAGCGCCAGGGCGCCCAACAGCACGAGTTTCTTCATCTTGGGACTCCATCGGTATAGGGCAAAACAGCAGTATGAGCCATGGCCCACGATGCGACTGAGTGAAACCGAATAGCGGTGCTGCGTCCTACGCCGATTCAACAGCGGCGACGACGAGCGAGTGATCGGCATTCTAACGACAGGCCGGAAGCCGATATTTCCTCAATGCGACAACAATTTACAGAAGCACCGAGAAAGCGGTTCCAGCACATTGACAGTCCCTGTTTTTTATGCAGAGACAAAAGATATTAAACCTGTTGATACTGCAAATAGCGGGCCTATTATTCGCAAACCCTTCTAGCACGGCAAGTCTGGCGTTTAATCTAATACTGGGAGCTGTCTAAAACGCGGCTTTTCGGTGCAAACCCGTAGCACTTTGCCTCATGTTCGGGCGAAGGGTTACACATTTGCGCCGCTCGGTAACATTCAGAAACGTCCTGACGAAGAAGTCGATATTTATTGGTCTGGGGTTATGCAGGTCCATGTGGGAGGGGCGGTGCGACGATTCGACTTGCCCCCGATGGCGGTCTTCAGCCAACTGATCAGTGACTGATCCACCGCCATCGGGGGCAAGCCCCCTCCCACATGGGATCTTCAGTGGCTTTGAGAGACCACAAACATGGGATCTTCAGTGGCTTCGAGAGACCACAAACATGGGATCTTCAGTGGTTTTGAGAGACCACAAAAAAGCCCCACCCGGCTCACGCCGAATGGGGCTCTGTCCCACCTACCCGTCTTACGCGACGTTCATGGTCTTGTGGGTCTCAATCAAATGCGCCACCACACTTGGGTCGGCCAGGGTGGAGATATCGCCCAAGCCATCGTACTCAGCCGTGGCAATCTTGCGCAGGATACGTCGCATGATTTTGCCCGACCGCGTCTTCGGCAAGCCCGGTGCCCACTGGATCACGTCCGGCGAAGCGATCGGCCCGATTTCCTTGCGCACCCAGTTCTTCAGTTCCAGGCGCAGCGCTTCGGTCGGCTCTTCACCATTTTTCAGGGTGACATACACATAGATGCCCTGGCCCTTGATGTCGTGCGGCACACCCACCACCGCCGCTTCGGCGACTTTCGGGTGGGCGACCATGGCGCTTTCGATCTCGGCGGTCCCCATACGGTGGCCGGACACGTTCAACACGTCATCCACACGGCCGGTGATCCACCAGTAGCCATCTTCATCGCGACGGGCGCCGTCACCGGTGAAGTACATGCCCCGGAAGGTCTTGAAGTAGGTATCGACGAAACGGTCATGGTCGCCGTACAGGGTACGGGCCTGGCCTGGCCACGAATCGAGGATCACCAGGTTGCCTTCGGCAGGGCCTTCGATGATGTTGCCCAGGTTATCCACCAAGGCCGGCACCACGCCGAAGAACGGCCGTGCCGCCGAACCTGGCTTGAGCGCATGGGCGCCCGGCAGCGGGCTCATCAGGGTGGCGCCGGTCTCGGTCTGCCACCAGGTATCGACGATCGGGCAACGGGATTGGCCGACGTTCTTGTAGTACCAGTCCCACGCTTCCGGGTTGATCGGCTCACCCACCGAACCCAGTAGGCGCAAGCTGCTGCCATCAACGCCTTCGCAGGCGGCGGTGCCGGAAGCCATCATCGCGCGGATCGCCGTCGGCGCGGTGTAGAGAACATTGACCTTGTGCTTGTCGACGATCTTGCCCACCCGAGTGATGTCCGGGTAGTTAGGCACGCCTTCGAACATCAGCGTGGTCGCGCCATTGGCCAGTGGCCCGTAGACGATATAGGTGTGGCCGGTGATCCAGCCGACGTCAGCGGTACACCAGAAGATTTCGCCCGGACGGTAGTCGAATACGCGCTCATGGGTCAGGGCCGCATACAACAAGTAGCCGCCAGTGGTGTGCTGCACGCCTTTAGGCTTGCCGGTGGAGCCGGAGGTATAAAGGATGAACAGCGCTTCTTCGGCGCCCATCTCTTTCGGCGCGCACACGGTGCCCGCCACTTTCATCAGGTCTTCGTACCAGATGTCACGATGCTGGTTCCACTTGATGCTGCCACTGGTGCGCTTGCACACGATGACTTTCTGGACGCTGTTGGTTTCCGGGTTGGTCAGAGCGTCGTCGACGTTGGCCTTCAACGGAATCTTCTTACCGGCGCGCACACCTTCGTCGGCGGTGATCACCACTTTCGACTTACAGTCGATGATGCGACCGGCCAAGGCCTCCGGCGAGAAACCGCCAAACACCACCGAGTGGATCGCACCGATGCGGGCACAGGCCAGCATGGCGACCGCAGCTTCGGGGATCATCGGCATATAAATAGTCACCACGTCGCCGCGGTGTATGTCCTGGCCACGCAGGGCGTTGGCGAACTTGCAGACTTGTTCGTGCAACTCGCGGTAGGTGATGGTGCGGCTGTCGGCAGGGTCATCGCCCTCCCAGATGATCGCCGCCTGGTCGCCGCGCTCGGCGAGGTGACGGTCCAGGCAGTTGTAGGAAACGTTCAAGGTGCCATCGGCAAACCACTTGATGTCGACATGGTGATCGTCGAATGAGGTCTGCTTCACCGTGGTGAAAGGCTTGATCCAGTCAAGACGCTTGGCTTGCTCACGCCAGAAACCATCGGGGTTGACCACCGACTGCTGGTACATGGCCTTGTAGGTCGCCTCGTCAGTCAGCGTGTTGGCTACTGTTTCGGGGCGAACGGGGTACAGGGAAGCCGCACTCATCTTTCTTACCTCGGTGAAATAGTTGTTTTTGTATGACCCCAGTTGTAGCCGGGGTCAGCCTATAGAACCATTCGACGATGGTAGTAACAAGACCCTACAAATTGCCCTGTTATCTCCTTCCCCCCTCTGGCCCGTAGCCTGCGGCGCTTGGCGGACACGTAAAAAAACCTGCGACGGGGGATTATTACAAAAACCACCAATAGTGTTTATCAAAAGCACGGGTATATGAATATAACCCGCAGGCCTAAAATCGACTCCGCCAACAAGGCAACCAGATTAACAACGTAACAGCCCCCACGAAGGCACGTTAATCCGAAGTAAACACCCCTAAGTTACACACGAGGCCTCCAAAGGGCCCCGTGACCCCTTTCGCACTGAAGAAGGTAAAAAGAGAAATGAAAGCTTTATTAGTTATGGCCCTCAGCAGCTTGTGCGCCACCGCCGCCCTGGCCGAGGAAGCCCCGACTGACGTAGCCGGCCAGAACGCTCCGATTGTTGAAGACTACACCTACAGCACTCACCTGGACGTCGCCAAAGTAGTCTCCATGAGCACCATTCCAGATGTATGCGAAGTCGTACCGGTAAAAATGGAATATGAAGACTCCAAAGGTCAGCGCCACATTCTTAACTACCATGTGATGGGTAACGGTTGCTCTAACGGATAACAACTTCGTTAGTTCACATTGACCGTGATCTTATTCGCCGCAAGAAATTGTTCTTGCGGCCAAAAACCCGCCTCCCGCTCCCCCGCTCAAAAAACCTCGCCAGCCCCCGCAATAAATAGCCCACCGTCCGTCAAAAAAATCCTCCTGCACCAACCCCCTGTAAACCCTCGCTCTGGCTCGAATACCAGGCGTTTTGTCAGCAATCCGAGCGCATCTGCCACAACACAAAGCCGTTTTTTTCCCTATAATGCGCGGGTAAATCGGGCCTGCAATATCCCTTTACACTGGGATGAAGAGCCGACCTGAGGCCTCCGCAGGAGCATGCATCTATCGCTCCGCCCCTCAAGCCTCACGCAGAGCACCCGTTCACCCCATTGCGTTTAATGCCTGCGCTAGCTGTTGCAACAAACGATTCCTTAAGATCCACCGCGGCCCGAGGGCCGTGTGAACCCCCAACCATCCGGTTTCACACGGGCACCTTCGAGCCCTCACGCAGGAGACGACACGTCATGCTGAGCTGGGACGAATTCGACAAAGAAGAAGACGGCGAAGTCGCCGTCAAAGGCGCCAACGCCGGCCACGCCACCGAAGCCAACATGGACCGCCTCGACGGTGCC
>NZ_JALJRR010000002.1:481999-514719 GCF_024519615.1 Pseudomonas sp. Pse79 | reverse complement strand
TCTCGTTGACCAGCGCTTGCAGCCGCCCATAGCTGTCATAGCCGAATTGCACCTGCCGGCCATGGGCGTCGGTGCGCTGGCGTACCTGACCGCGACGGTTGTGCTGGTAGAGCGTGGTGTGCCCGGCCGGGTCGGTGTAGCCCACCAACTGACCGCTGACATCGCGCTGATAGCGCTCAATGCGTCCGTCCGGCAGTTGGCTGCTGAGCAAACGCCCGTTGGCGTCATAGCTGAATTGAGTGCGTTCGCCGAGGGCGTCGGTGATGACCTGCAAATAGCCTCGCTCGTCATAGCTGAAGCGCGTGGGGTAACCCGAGCAGTCAATGTGCTCGACCAGTTGCCCGAACGAATTCCACCGCAGCTTCTTGCGTTTACCCGTGGCGTCGACGATTTCCACGACCTGTCCATGGGCGTCGTAGCGATAGCGAGTGATATGACCCAGCGGATCGGTTTCGGCGATGCAGTTGCCGCGCGGGTCGTAGCGATACTGCCAGCTGTGGCCGGCGGCGTCGGTTTCCACCAGCGGTAAGGCCCAATGTTCCAGCCACAGCGTCGAATCGCTGCGGCCCAGCGGGTCGGAATCGCCGATCAGGTTGCCGGCCTCGTCGTAACTGTATGCGTAGCGCCCACCCTGTGGATCGGTGGCACTGAGCAATTGGCGTTCGTCGTTCCACTCGAACAACCAGGTCTGGCCGAGGTTGTCGCTGTATTGAATGATCTGGTGCTGGGTATTCCAGTGGCGGCTGCTGACGCGTTGCAAGCCGTCGGTAATGCGGGTGAGGCCGGCTTTCAAGTCATAGTCGAACTGGTAGGCGTCACCCTCGTCGGTCCAGTGCCGGACCACGCGCCATTCCAGGTCTTCGACCAGCGCCCATTCATAGAAGCAACGCAACCCGGTGGGCAACTGATGCTCCACCATCCGGCGCCCGGCGTCGTAGGCGAAGCGCCGCTGCACCTGGCCGGTGGTATCGCGTACCTCAGCCAGATTTCCCGCCGTGTCGTAGGTATAGCTGACGAGCACTTCGCGGCGTTGATCGGGATAGATGCGTTCGATATGAGTGACGCGTTCACGCTCGCGCACCAGTTCGACTTGCACCAGATCGAAAGTATCGCGCAGGCGCACCAGGCGCCCGGCGGCGTCATAGTCGACGTGGATACGGTTGTCGTTGCGGTCACCGAGCTGAGTCAGGCGAAGCAAGCCAGCATTGGTCGGGGTCGGTTCGAACAGCCGGTACAGGCCGTCATCACTTTCGATCAGCAACTGCCCGTTGAGGTGGCGCCGCACGGAGAGTCCTTCACCGGCACTGAACACCGCGCCGCCCAGGGCAATCGAGCCCATGTCGATCGGTCGGCCCTGCTCATCGGTGTAGACCAGCGTATCGCCGCCGTCGGGATGAGGGCGGACCTCGACGCACACCTCATAGGCGACACTCCAGCCCGCGCCGAACAGACTGCCGGGGCGTTCGTCGCGGCTGTTGTAGATGCGTTGCCAGTCGATTGGCAGGATGCCGGGCAGCACGAAATCCAGCTCCTCGACATCGCCCAGCACTTTCGCGCCGGTCGCCGCATGCACCGGGTTGGACGAGCCCATGGCCGCGTTGGCCATCGCGCCCATTGCACTGCTGACCGCCATCGAAGTCGCGCCGCCGATCAGCATGCACGGCAGCTTGCTGAAGAACTTGCCCTTGCCGCCCTTGAGCATCAACAACGCCGTGACTGCGAGCCCGACGCCGGGTGTCTTGCCGCTGCGGATTTCCCGCACCACCACTGAGCCGCCGCCAATCGTCACGTTGGATGAAATCAGCCCGGAAGACACCACGCTGGCGTCGCACGTACTGCGGTCGCCGCTGCGCACCGCCGGTTGACCATTGATCGTGACCTTGGACGAACCTTCGGCGAGAAACTGCGGCGGCATCGGTGGATGCTTCATGCACGCGACCAAGTCCAACGGCTTTGGCACGGCGCCTGGCGCCGGAGTGGCAACCGTGGGGCGCCACATCTGCGAGAAGAAACTCTCGGCCATGTCCAGATAACTGGCCTCGGGTTCCGGCTCGGGTGCTTCCAGTTCGGTGCCTGCCGGCGCCACATGAGAGCTGATCGCCCCGGCGGCCCGGGCGGCAGGGATGTTGTTGGTCAGGGTATCGGTTGAGCCGGTGAGAATATTCGCCTGTACTGTGGGCGGGAAAAGGGCATTGCTGAAGCTATCGCATAAATTCGTCAGGCCTTTGTCTGCACCGGTCTTGCTCATGGCAAGGCCAACAATCGTGCCCACCACCGCGCCCAACAGGAAGCACCCCAACCCGCCGGTCACGACGGTAATCCCTGTGGCAGCGACAACGGCAGCAGTCGCCACGGCAGTGATCGCGATATTGGCAGCCACCTCCAGCACACCGCCGAGGATGTCGGCCATCATCGAGGTGTGGGCCAGTGCATCGCCCATGCGAGCGGCCCAGAGTGCGTCAGACATACAAGTGGCTCATCAAGAAATAGCGTCGAACGACAGCGAGTTCTTGATCGTCGCCCAATGCGCCGCCTCGGCATCCCCCAGCGTGTCTGCCTTGACGTAACTCAAGGCGAGCATCTTGCGCGTCCCCGGCAACACCAACGCCAGTTGATACTGGAACACCTTGTCATTGCCCTTGTTGAACTGGCTGCGCAGCTCGATACCTTCCACCTCTTGGGCGGCGCCCAAGCGCACGGTGACGCTCGGTTGGCAGCGCAAGTCCTGCACCTGTTTTTCCAGGCGCTTGAGTTGGTCGTCGAAGTTGCTGTGCAGGGTTTCGCCTTCGGCGAGCAGGCTGCGGCTGACGATCAGGGAAGTGCCCAGCTCGGGGAACTTGAGGATATTGATCGACGCGTCCTGCAGCTCGCCGGCCGGCAGTTGGAACTGGAATTCGTTGATTCGGTACGTCATGGAAGACAGGTCTCGTCAGGAGCTTTTAGGCGCGGGGAACGCGGCTTTGATGTTGGCGTCGATGCTGGCTTTTATGCCTTGACCATCGGGCGTCGCGCCGGGGCCGCCGCCATTGTTCAGGTGCAGCACGCCGCCGGTGTTGAACTCGGCATCGCCGCTGGCGTAGAAGCTGATTTGCACGCCGGTGAGGTTGATCTGCCCGCTGGCGTTCAACTCCAGGATGCTTTCGCCGCAGACCAGGCGTAGGTTTTCGCCCACTTCGATGACGTAACTCTGGCTGATGCTGTCGGTCTTCCTCTGGCCCACCGAGAGGATGTCTTCCTGCTTGACGATGCGCAGGCGGTTGTTGCCAATCGTCACCGTCTCGTTGTGCCCAATACTCTTGTTGCGGTCATGCCCCACCGAGTGGCTCTCATCCACCTCGACGACGATGTCCTGATTGCGCTCGGCATGGATATACAACTGTTCCACCCCCTTCTTGTCCTCCATGCGGATTTCATTGAAGTTGGCTGGCGTGCCGCCCTTGCTCGAACGACTTTTCATGCCGCTCTGGGTCGCGTTCTCCGGCAAATCGTAGGGCACCGTCTGCTCCGCGTTGTACACCCGCCCAGTAATAATCGGCCGGTCCGGGTCGCCTTCCAGAAAGCTCACAATCACCTCCTGGCCGATCCGTGGGATCTGCATCGAGCCCCAGTTCTTGCCGGCCCAGGATTGCGATACGCGTATCCAGCACGAGCTGTTTTCGTTGGACTGGTCGTGGCGGTCCCAGTAGAAATGCACCTTCACGCGGCCGTACTGGTCGGTCCAGATTTCCTCGCCTTTGGGGCCGACCACCAGCGCGGTCTGCGGGCCTTTGACGATGGGGCGATAGGTGTTGGCCAGCGGGCGGAAGCTTTGTTGGGCATCGATGCAGGTCAGGCTGCTGTCGAACTGCGCCGAGCTGGAGCCGCCGCCGCTTTCCAGGCTTTCCTGAACGATGTAATAGCGGCAGCCGACGATCAGGTATTCGCGGTTCTGGTCCTGGCGGCTGAAGCCGGTGAGGCTGAACAGATGGCCGGAACCGAGGCCGCGGGCGTTGCCGTTGAATTCGATTTGTTCATGCAGGGTTTGCAGGGCTTCGATGCGGGTGCGCGCGTAGTGTTCGCCGTCCGCGCTTTGCACGTAGGTGCCGGGGTAGTCGTACAGCGGGTAGTCGCCGGCGGCGTGCGGGCGTGGCATCGCCGAGCGCACGTCGATGCTCGCGCTGGGGCGCTGGAAGTCGTAGTCGTTGAGCTCCAGCGAGCCCGGCTGCACTTGCTGGGCCAGGTGCCAGTTGTACAGGTGGTCGCGTTCGCGTTGCTGCTCGTCCTTGGGGTAGTACGGAATCGACACGTAGCCCGGCGCCGTGGCGTGGGCGCCGTAGGCATCGGCCAGTACCAGCACGTGGCGGTCCTGTTCATGGCGGAAGAAGTAGTAAATGCCTTCCTGTTCCATCAAGCGGCTGACGAAATCGAAGCTGGTCTCGCGGTACTGCACGCAGTATTCCCACTCGCGGTACGGCCGGCTCAGGGCGTCTTCAAAGTCGGAAAAGCCGAGGTCGCGGAACACTTGCTTGATGATCTGCGGGATGCTCAGGTTCTGGAAAATCCGGCAGTCCGACGTGCGGCTCAGCAGCCACAGCCACGGGCGCAGCGTCACCTGGTAGCTGGCGAACTGGCCCTGGTCGATGCTCTGGCTGCACTGCGCGACGATGCCGTGAAAGTGCCGCTCGCCGCCGTCCGCCAATTGCACGCCGACGCTCATCGGCTTGCCCAGCAACTGGTTGAGGTCGATGTTGGCGTCCAGGGAGGTCAGTTGCAGCTCATAGGCGAACAGCCGACCCAACTCTTCGCCGCCACCCATTTGATTGAGCAACAGCACGTCCGGCCCGAGGGGGCTGGTGATCTTGGCCAGGCGTGAGGTTTGGTTGAATAGCATCGAAGTACCCTAATAGCTGAAGGAACCCAATCAAAATGTGGGAGGGGGCTTGCCCCCGATAGCAGTGTGTCAGTTGATGTATCAGGTGACTGATTCACCGCCATCGGGGGCAAGCCCCCTCCCACATTTTTGATCGTGTTTCTTCAGGTCAATCGTTGAACTGATAGTGCAATTCATTATCCCGGCTACTGATCCGCACACCCGCCAGCGCCTTGCCTTCGAGCATGCGCGTGAGGAATTCACGGCTCATGTCCGGCAGCAGGCTGTTGGTGAGGATCGTGTCGATCATGCGCCCGCCGCTTTCGGTCTCGGTGCAGCGCGAGACGATCAAATCGACCACCGCGTCGTCGTAATCGAAGGCGACTTTGTGGGTGTTCTGCACACGCTTCTTGATGCGCTCGAGTTGCAGGCGGGTGATCGCCTTGAGCATCTCGTCGCTCAGCGGGTAATACGGGATGGTCACCAGTCGGCCGAGCAGTGCGGGCGGGAAAATTTCCAGCAGCGGCTGGCGCAGGGCTTTGGCAATGTCTTCCGGCGCGGGGATGTTCGCCGGGTCTTTGCAGACCTGGGAAATCAACTCGGTGCCGGCGTTGGTGGTCAGCAGGATCAGCGTGTTCTTGAAGTCGATGACCCGGCCTTCGCCGTCTTCCATCACGCCCTTGTCGAACACCTGGAAGAAGATCTCGTGTACGTCCGGGTGGGCTTTTTCCACCTCGTCCAGCAGCACCACGCTGTAGGGTTTGCGCCGTACCGCTTCGGTCAGCACGCCGCCTTCGCCGTAGCCGATGTAGCCCGGTGGCGCGCCCTTGAGGGTCGACACGGTGTGGGCTTCCTGGAACTCGCTCATGTTGATGGTGATGACGTTCTGCTCGCCGCCGTACATGGCTTCGGCCAGGGCCAGGGCGGTTTCGGTCTTGCCCACGCCGGAGGTGCCGGCCAGCATGAACACGCCGATCGGCTTGCTCGGGTTGTCGAGGCCGGCGCGGGAGGTCTGGATGCGCTTGGCGATCATCTGCAAGGCGTGGTCCTGGCCGATGATGCGTTTCTTCAGGTGCTGGTCGAGGTTGAGCACGGTTTCCAGTTCGTTGCGCGCCATGCGGCCGACCGGGATGCCGGTCCAGTCGGCGACCACCGAGGCCACGGCCTGGTAATCCACGGTCGGCAGGATCAGCGGGGTTTCGCCTTGCAGCGCGGTGAGGCGCTGCTGCAGGTCGACCAATTGCGCACGCAACTCATCGTTGCCGCTGTCGACCACGCCGACTTTTTCACGCAACGTCGCGCGGGTGGCGAGCAACTCATCGACCAGGGTTTTCTCTTCGGCCCAGCGGCTTTCCAGGCTGGCCAGGCGCTCGCGCTCGGCACTCAGCAGGGCTTCGCTGTTGCTCTGGCGTGCCCCGATGGCGATGCCGATCGCATGCTCGCGGGCGATGATCTGCAGCTCGGTTTCCAGGGCTTCGATGCGGCGACGGCTGTCGTCGACTTCGGCCGGCACCGCATGCAGGCTGATGGCGACGCGGGCGCAGGCGGTGTCCAGCAGGCTGACGGATTTATCCGGCAACTGGCGCGCCGGGATGTAGCGGTGGGACAGCTTCACCGAGGCTTCCAGTGCTTCGTCGAGGATCTGCACCTGATGGTGTTTCTCCATGGTCGAGGCCACGCCGCGCATCATCAGCAGCGCCTTGTCTTCCGACGGTTCGGCCACCTGCACTACCTGGAAACGGCGGGTCAGGGCCGGGTCTTTTTCGATGTGTTTCTTGTACTCGGCCCAGGTGGTCGCGGCCACGGTACGCAAGGTGCCGCGGGCCAGGGCCGGTTTGAGCAGGTTGGCTGCGTCACCGGTGCCGGCGGCACCACCGGCACCCACCAGGGTGTGGGCTTCGTCGATGAACAGGATGATCGGCTTCGGCGAGGCCTGGACGTCTTCGATGACCTGGCGCAGGCGCTGTTCGAATTCGCCTTTCATGCTGGCGCCGGCTTGCAGCAGGCCGACGTCGAGGCTGCGCAGTTCCACGTCTTTCAGCGCGGGCGGCACGTCGCCGGCGACGATGCGCAGGGCGAAGCCTTCGACCACGGCAGTCTTGCCCACGCCGGCTTCACCGGTGAGGATCGGGTTGTTCTGGCGTCGACGCATGAGGATATCCACCAACTGGCGGATCTCTTCGTCGCGGCCGACGATCGGGTCGAGCTTGCCGCTGCGTGCCTGTTCGGTCAGGTCGACCGTGAAACGCTTGAGCGCTTCCTGCTTGCCCATCGCACTCGGCGCCATCGCACCGCTGGCTTCGCCCGGAACGGCGCCGGCGTTGAAACCGTCGCTGGCCGTCAACGCATTCTCCGGCGAGTCGCCGACGTACTCGTCAAAGCGTTCGCTCAGGGCTTCGGCCTTGACCTTGTCGAACTCCGCCGACAAACCCAACAGCGCATGGCGCAGGCTCGGCGTCTTCAGAATGCCCAGCAGCAGATAACCGGTACGCACCTGGCTTTCGCCGAACATCAGGCTGCCGTAGACCCAGCCGCGCTCTACGGCTTCTTCCACATGGGAGGACAGGTCGGTGATCGAAGTCGAGCCCCGCGGCAGGCGGTCAAGGGCTTCGGTCAGGTCGCGGGCCAGGCGCGCCGGTTCCACGTTGAACTGACGGATGATGCGGTGCAGGTCCGAGTCCTGCAGTTGCAGCAACTGGTGAAACCAGTGGGCCAGTTCCACATACGGATTGCCCCGCAGCTTGCAGAACACCGTGGCGGCTTCGATGGCTTTGTAGGCCACGCTGTTGAGTTTGCCGAACAGTGCGGCGCGACTGATTTCACCCATGCTCTGGATTCCTTGAGGTGGTGGCGTGATCGGCGTAATGCCGGGCCAGGATTAGGTCGTTGGCATCAACCGCAGGGCGGCCGAGCCAGGTGTTGAAGCCCAGGCGGAACCGGCCGTTGAGTTGCAGCGCCGGGACTTCGGGTTGTTGCAGAACCAGGTTCAAGTCCCAGTCCAATTCATGGCCCAGGTACTCGGCCACCCAGGCCACCAGCTCGTTGAACGGCTGGCTGCCGGGCAGCATGCCCATGTAGTCGTCCAGCGCGAGCGGGCCCAGGCGGATGCGGAATTTGTGCTGGCGGTCCCACACATGGCTGCCCAGGCAGAAGTCCACGCCGAGCCGGTTGGCGCTGACCCCGACGCGACTGCGCTCGGGCAGCTCGAGCCATTGGCCGATGTATTCTTCGATCTCTACCGGCAGGCCGAAGTACTCGCCAAGGATCGCCTTCAAGCCATCCGGGTAGCGGGTCTGCGCCGACAGGTGGCCGCTGTAATGCAGCTTTGCCGTGTCGGGGATCAGCCCCTGGTTGAGCAGGCTCGGCATGCCCCGACCGCTCAAGGCCGCGAGGCGCGCCGACCAGTAATCATCGTCCGGGCGGTCGTGGCTGACGGTCGGCCGCGCCTCGGCCCAGGCCCGGTAGAACAGGCTCAACAGGCGATGGTGGAAGATATCCAGGAACTGTTTGCTGGTGCTGTCGGCATTGTTGCGCTGGCGTTCGCGCACGTACTCGGTGATGTGCAGCGGCAGCGGGCCGTTGGGGCCGCCGAGGCCGAAAAAGTACTGCTGCAGCCGCGCTGGCTTGCCGTCGCCAGCGGGGTCGACCGAGGCCAGGGTGGCCGGGGCGAAGGTGCAGTCGGCCTGTTGCCCGAGGCGCAGCGGGTCGTCCGCCAGGCGCAGGGACTGGCCCAGGCGCGGCAGGTCCGGCGATTCGCACTCGATACGCCGCAGCGCCTGGAAGAAATCGTATTCCCAGGGCTCCTGGTGCATCGCATCCAGGGTACTCACAGGGTCGGACGACGTCCGGGCTTGGCTTTCCATCGCATGATCTCGCCGCGTTCGGTGGTACGGATCACCGTCTCGGTAAAACTGTTGATCGACACGTAGCGTGCCAGGAAGCGTTCCAGTACCGCACCGAGCAGGAACACGCCGGTGCCGCGAAACGCGTTTTCATCGAATTCCAAGGTGATTTCCAGGCCGCGCCCAAACACGATCGGGCCTGGCATCGGCAGGCGCCGGGTCACCGCTTTGCTGCTGACTTCGCGCAGGCCTTCGATCTGCAATTGCAGGGCGGCGTCGTTGCTGTCGCCATACAGGCGCAACAGTTCGCGCAAGGCGCCTGCGCCCTGGCCCTGTTCGCTCAGGGACAAGTAGTTGAGCGACAGCTGGCTGATCAGGCGCCAGGCCTTGGCGTCATGGGCGTGGCTGGCGCGCGGGCGGCTCGGCCCGGCGACGCAGCGCACGGCCAGCACCGGGGCGCTGTCGGCGAGGGTGAAGTCGGTCTTGCCATTGCCCACGCTCATGAACAGCGGCAAGTCGCGGTTGGTACACAGCGCGCTCACGCCGAGTTGGCGCAGGTCGTGGCGATAGGGCGCTTGCTGGCTGTCCACCAGGCTGACGAAGGTTTCGCTGCCCACGTAGGTGGAGCGCGGGCCGTTGCGCCGCTGGTCGCTGGACAGCACCCGCGGCTCACGGCGCACGGTGTAGTACGCCTGGTCGCGGCCATAACGCGAGGGGTCGCGCACCGCATAGAACGGCAGGAACGGCTGCTCCGGCCCGGTGCCATGGCCGGTGATGCCGTCGAGGGAGTGAATCTCGAAATCCATCGGCCGCGTGCGGTCGGCGATCACATGGTGTTCGTTGACCCGGTCGGACAAGTGGATACGGTCTACGCGTTTCGGGAACAGGTTGATCGCCGGGGTGCAGAACGGCAGGAACTGCGCGGCACCGACGCTGCCTTCCAGGCTCGGTTCGTGGCGGTCGAACAGCACGATCAGTTCCAGTTCCTGGCCGTCGCAACGCTTGACCGCACGGCCCAGTTCGGCGAACTCGACGAACAGGAAGCGGTGGGGCAGGGCGAAGTATTCCTGCAGCAACCGATAGCCCTGGAACGCCCGCGCCACCACGGGCATGGCCGCGTCGGCGTCGTCGAAACCGCGCGAGCGCAGCGCGTCCTGCGGCAGGCGCTCGACCCAATCGCCCCCCGGCTTGCGCGCAAACACCGCGCAGGCATTGCCCAGCAATTGTTCGTAGAGGCGGAACGGTTGCTCATCGGCGCCGCTGAGGTACAGCGGCAGGTTGTCCAGCGCGAGGCTGTTGAACGGCAACTCGGCGCCGGTGCGCAGGGTCAGGCGCAAACCGGCCTTGGCTTTCGGTTCGCTGGCCGCCAGGCGTCCGAGCACGGCGGCGGGGTTGCCGAAGTACTCGGCGTGGCTGACCTGCAACGGCCACAGCGTCACCGGGTGAGCGGTGCGGTACTCGCAGCAGGTCTGGGTTTCGCGGCCCAACGCGGCGCGCAATACGCTGTCGCGCGGCAACGGGAAACCGCTGGCCAGGGAGCCTTCATCCGGGTCGGTCTGCAGTTGCACCACGGTCATCGACGGGGTCGGCGCCAGGTAGTGCGGGTAGGCGATCTCCAGCAGGTTGTGGGTGAAGGTCGGGTACTCGGCGTCGAGCTTGAGCTGCACGCGGGCCGTGAGGTAGGCAAAGCCTTCGAGCAGACGTTCGACGTAGGGGTCGTCGCAGTCCATGCCGGACAGGCTCAGCCGACTGGCGATCTTCGGGTATTCCTTGGCGAACTCGGCGGCGCTTTCGCGCACGTGGTGCAGTTCCTGGTTGTACAGCTCCAGCAGGCGCGGGTTCATGGGCGTCTCCGCTGGTCGGCGTTGACCACGCGTACATGGCCCGACTCCAGGTCCAGGTCGGTTTGCAGCAGCAGGCGCAACGGCACCGGCTGTGCCCACAGGTCGCCTTCGATCTCGAAGCTCAGGGCGTTGTGGTTCATCTCGCCATGGCCGACACGGGCTTTGACCCGCAGGGTGTGGCGCAGAATACGTGGCTCAAAGGTGGCGATCGCCTGGTAGATCAGGGCTTCCAGGGCCTTGATGTCGACGCTGGAAACACTGTTGCCCGCCAGCGCCGGCAGGCCGTAATTGACCACCGAGGTGCCGGCCGGGGTGTGCAGGGTGGCATCGGCGTCGAGCAACGACGTGGTGTTGAGCAGCCACGCCAGGTCACGCAGCACCGAGGCCTTCAATTGGGTGAGGGACAGCACGCGCTTGTCGGCGCTTTCCTTCGGGTTGGTTGGGTCGTCGTCGGTCAACCGGTCCAACAGGGACGGTTGCAGACGGTCGCGGGAAGCGATTTCAGTTACCACCAAAGCAGCTCCACGGACGGGTTGCGAGAGGGACAAAGTGCCTGTGGCCGTGGCGCTGGGCCACGGCCGCCAGGGCTATCAGCGCTTGGTGTTGGAACGGATGTTCCAGCCAAATTTGATCGCGCCGCCGTCTTTGGTGCCGTCGGCTTTCTGCGGTTGGTAGTCGACCATCACCTGGGCGAAGTTCAGGGTGACGTTTTCGGTCAGGCGATCATCGGAGCCCGAACCGCCAGTGCTCAGGGACGTGACCAGCACTTCTTCCAGGTTGATCACCATGTATTCGACCTGGCTTTCGCCACCGGCCTTGCGCACGGTCAGCTTGACCTTGTCGATGTGCTTGCCGCTGGCGCAGTGCATCATCAGGTTCGGCGAGGCCTTGTCGACGTACTTGGTCAGCGACAGGTCCTGGATGTTCACCTTGCCCGCGCCGCCGCCACCGCCTACGTGCATGTTGCCGGACTGGGACATGCCCCAGCTCCAGTTCAGTACGTCGATTTCGTCCTTGTGGGCTTTGTCCATGGACTCGCCCTTGATGTCGCCGATCTTGATGAAAATATCAACAGCCATGTTTTCTCCCTGTGTGGACTCAGCCACTGTATTTGTTAACGCCGCCGACCCCTGTAGGAGCGAGCTTGCTCGCGAAGGTCGTCAACGGTGACGCGGGCATCCTGGATGAACGCAGCGCCTTCAAGTTTTTCGCGAGCAAGCTCGCTCCTACAGGGAGCGAGCCAGTCCCGATTTTTTACGCGCTTTTCGCCGACGGCAGTTTCGATACCAGGCGCAGCGACACGGTCAGCCCTTCGAGCTGGTAGTGCGGGCGCAGGTAGAACTTGGAGTTGTAATAACCCGGGTTGCCCTCGACGTCTTCCACGATCACTTCGGCTGCCGCCAGTGGGTGCTGGGCCTTGGTGGTTTCGGTGGAGTGCGCCGGGTCGCCGTCGACGTAGTTGAGGATCCAGTCCTGCAACCAGCGCTGCATTTCGTCCTTCTCTTTGAAGGAACCGATCTTGTCGCGCACGATGCACTTCAAGTAGTGCGCGAAACGGCAGGTGGCGAACAGGTACGGCAGGCGTGCGGCCAGGTTGGCGTTGGCGGTGGCGTCCGGGTCGTCGTACTCGGCCGGCTTCTGCAGCGACTGCGCGCCGATGAACGCGGCGAAGTCGGTGTTCTTCTTGTGCAGCAGCGGCATGAAACCGTTCTTCGCCAGCTCCGCTTCACGACGGTCGCTGATGGCAATTTCGGTCGGGCACTTCATGTCCACGCCACCGTCATCGGTAGGGAACGTGTGGGCCGGCAGGTTTTCCACTTCACCGCCGGACTCCACGCCACGGATGCGCGAGCACCAGCCGTAGTGTTTGAACGAACGGTTGATGTTCACCGCCATCGCGTAGGCGGCGTTGGCCCAGGTGTACTTGGAGCTGTCGGCGCCGTCGGTGTTTTCTTCGAAGGCGAAGGCTTCCACCGGGTCGGTCTTGGCGCCATACGGCAGGCGCGCGAGGAAGCGCGGCATGGTCAGGCCGATGTAGCGCGAGTCTTCCGATTCACGCAGCGAGCGCCAGCCGGCGTATTCCGGGGTGGTGAAGATCTTGGTCAGGTCGCGCGGGTTCGACAGTTCCTGCCACGAGCCCATGCCCATCACGGTCGGCGAAGCGGCCGCGATGAACGGGGCGTGCATGGCGGCGCAGACTTTGGACAATTCGCCCAACAGCTCGACATCCGGTGGCGACTGGTCGAAGTAGTAGTCGCCGACCAGGCAACCGTAAGGTTCGCCGCCGAACTGGCCGTATTCTTCTTCGTACATCTTCTTGAAGATCGGGCTCTGATCCCAGGCGGTGCCCTTGAATTTCTTCAGGGTCTTGTGCAGGTCCGGCTTGGAGATGTTGAGCACGCGGATCTTCAGCTGCTCATCGCTCTCGGTGTTGTTGACCAGGTAGTGCAGGCCACGCCAGGCGCTTTCCAGCTGCTGGAAATCCGGGTGGTGGATGATCTGGTTGACCTGGGCGGTGAGCTTGGCGTCGATGGCGGCGATGATCGATTCGATCGACTTGATCGCGTCGTTGGACACCAGGTCAGTCTGTGCCAGCGCCTGCTCGGCGAGTGTCCGCACGGCGGTTTCCACGGCTTCGCGGGCACGCTCGGTCTTCGGTTTGAACTCTTGCAGCAACAGCGAGGCGAACTCGCTGGTTTCTTCGGTGGCGCCCAGGTTCTGAGCGCTTTCGCGCACGGTATTCTCGGTCATGATTACTGCTCCCCTGCCGGCTTCGGCGCGCTCGCAAGGGCCTGCAGCAATGCCGGGTCCTTGATCGCTTTCATGATGATTTCTTCAGCGCCGGTCTTGCCGTCCATGTAGGTCAGCAGGTTGGCCAACTGGGTACGGGCTTCGAGCAGCTTGTTCAGCGCATCGACCTTGCGGGCCACGGCGGCCGGGCTGAAGTCGTCCATGCTTTCGAAAGTGATGTCCAGGCTCAGGTTGCCTTCGCCGGTCAGCTCGTTGGGTACGTGGAACGCTACGCGCGGTTGCATGGCCTTGAGGCGCGAGTCGAAGTTGTCGACGTCTACTTCAAGGAACTTGCGGTCGGCCACGGGCGCGAGGGGCTCGGCGGGTTTGCCGGCGAGGTCGGCCATCACACCCATCACGAAGGGCAGCTGGACCTTTTTCTCGGCGCCGTAGAGCTCGACGTCGTACTCGATCTGCACTCGAGGCGCGCGGTTGCGCGCGATGAATTTCTGAGAACTTTGCTTCGCCACGTTGCTGCTCCTGGTCGCTTGAGCGACGGTGTTGTTACTGCGCAGTCGGGCGGCTTACTCGCCGTCCGGGCCACGCAGGTTTTCAAATTGGGACATGCCGTCGGGAATCAGATTGCGCACGATGGCCGCGAAGTCGGCATGCACCAGATGCTTTGCGCGGTTCAACAACACCGGCAGCGGGCTCGAAGGCTCGTGACGGGTGTAGTACGCAAGGATCTTGTCGAGGCTGCGCAGCACGTCATCGCGGTTGGCGATGTCGCCGCTGGGGCGCGGTGCGGTGGGGGCGGCGGCGAAGTCGGCCGAGGGGGCATTGTCGTCACTGACGGCCTCGGGTTCGCGGCTGCTGGTCTCACCGTTCGGTACAAATTGGCTGAGGATCTGCAGCGCCTGCTTGAGCGGTTGCTTCAACAGGCTGAGGTCGACGCCCTGGGCCGAGCCGACCTGGTCGCTGACCTGTTGTTCGATGGCTTCGCAGGCGGCACGCGCGGTGCTCAAGGCGTCGCGGGTGGCTTGCAGTTGCTCGGGGTCGCTGTCGAGGAACGCGGCGTTGAGCTGCTGGGCGCCGAGTTGTTCATCGGGAAAACTCATCAGGCCGCTGGCGTTCAGCGCGGCGCGCAGGCTCACGGCGCCGAAGGTGCGCGAGCGCGTGAGGATGCTTTCGCGCAGCAGGCGGATCGTCGCGTCGCCGGTCAAGCCGGACAGGGCGTTGATACGCACGGTGGGGTCGTTATCGTCGTCGGCATCCAGGCGCGGGTGCAGGTCGGCCCAGTATTCGCGCAGCAGCGCGTTGATCAGCGTGAGCGCGTCGGCCAACCCGACCACACCCTGGAGGGCGAGGGCGCTTTGCAGCAGGAAATGGGTGATGCGCAGGTCTTTGCTGCGTTGCAACAGGTCGAGGCTTTGCTGCTGGATGCTGCGCCAGTCCGGCGGTTCGGCAGGCAGGATGGCGTCGCCCATGCTGCGCTCGGGCTGCCCCTTGGCATCACGCTCCAGTTGTAGAAATTGCGCGTCATATTCCATGTCTTCGCCACATGGCGAAGTCGCGGAAACGGCGGCGAGCAGCAACGGCACATCCACTGAAATCGATCTCCCTATCGGCCCGTTAGATGACGGGCAATTCATGCATTAGTTGCGTGATGAACTTTGCATGTTTTCTTGGTCATATACACGTGGCGCCACTAATGTGCCATCACTGGTATTCAAGAAGTTGTGCATTTTTGGTGTAGTAGTTATGGCTTGTCAAGGTAAGCTATTCGCCCTCTGTGACAGATGTGCGGTACTTAACAACCTGCGCGACTGGTGAGTCGAGTGGTGTTCCACGATAGGGTTTTTGTCATTGAGGCCAGTTAAGATCTGCGATCATGCTGGCAAAAAGCAGATTATGACCGTGGTTTGCGTCGCCTGGCGCGATCTCTCGGGAAAGGCGCTCGCCGGGAATCGATTGCGCGCGAAGTATCAGCAAGGAGGCAAGATGTCGCTGTGTTTGACTATCACTAGTTATCACAAGATTACCCCTGGGCAGTGTGCCGAAAAGTCCTTGAACCAGGGCTCGATGGCTATCGGCCGCAGCTCGGATAATGACTGGGTATTGCCTGATCCTGAGCGTCTGGTGTCCTCGAAACATTGCGTAATTCAATACAAAGATGGTCGTTATTATTTAACCGATAACAGTACAAACGGTGTGGAGTTGGTTAACGCCGGCATCCGTCTGCGTCGGGGTAATAGCGAGCCGTTGCAGGATGGCGAGCTGATCCGCATCGGTGATTACGAAATCCAGGCGCGCATCGATTTCAACGTACAGGCTGTGGATAGCCAGGCGTTTGCCGGGGATTCCCCGAACAGTTTTGAAGCGCTGATGGGCGCCGTCGCCAGCAAGCCGGTAGCCACGCCAGTGATCGCGCCGCAGTTCCAGGGCGCGTCGTCGATGGACACCTTGCCGGACCTCTTCGATTTTCTCAGCCCGACCGCCGTGCCGCCGCCGACCGTGGCCGATCATGTGCCGTCCGAGCAACACGACTTCCGCCCGCCGACCCCGGTGGCCGTGCCGGTGCCGGTGGCCGTGCCGGTGCCGGTGGTCGAGCCGCCGGCCGCGTCGGGCTCGGTCATCCCTGAGGATTGGGACCTGTTTGGCGACACACCGGCGCCGGTGGTCAGCGCACCGCCACCGCCTGCGCCGGTGATCGCGCCGCCACCTGTGGTCGAGCCTGTGCTCCCGGTGGCCGCCGCCCAGCAACCCGATCTTTTGCACGCCTTCCTGCGCGGCGCCGGCCTGGACCCATTGCGCCTGGACAAGGCCCAGGCCGAAGCCCAGATGGAAAGCATCGGCCGCAGCTACCGGCTGATGGTCGAAGGCCTGATCGACGTGTTGCGTGCCCGCGCCAGCCTCAAGGGCGAATTCCGCATGCAGCAGACGATGATCCAGCCCGCGGAAAACAATCCGTTGAAATTCGCCCCGAATGCCGACGAAGCGCTACAGCTGCTGCTGCGTCATGGCAACCAAGCGTTTATGGCACCGGACATCGCAGTGCGCGACAGTTTCGACGACCTGCGCGCTCACCAATTGGCGGTGATGGCCGGTGTGGAAGCGGCGATCAAACACCTGCTCAGCCGCTTCGAACCGGCGCAGCTGGAAGAACGCATGGGCAAGCCCGGCGGGCTGTCGAGCCTGTTCAGCGGCTCGCGCCAGGCCCAGTACTGGCAGCAGTTCACCGAGCTCTACAGCAATATTTCCCGCGAGGCCCAGGAAGATTTCCAGGACCTGTTCGGCCGCGAATTCAGCCGAGCCTACGAAGAGCACAGCGCACGCCAGCGTCGCTGAGCCGCAATGCATGGATAAAACGGAAAGCTAAGTACGTCATTGAGGACGAAGGATGATTCCCAGGTTTTTACTCGCAGTGGCCAGCCTGCTGATGCTGGCGGCGTGTACCAAGGATGTCGCCGAACCCCAGGCCAGCGCCGCCGAGGTTGAAGCGAACAGCGCTGCCGTCGAGCTGCACTTTCACGCGATTGCCGGGCTCAACCCCGGCGCCAACGGCCAGGCCGCCCCGGTGCGGGTGCGGATTTTCGAACTGAAAAACGCCGCCACCTTCGGCCGTTCGGATTACTTCGCCCTGGCTGACCGTGCGCAATCCACCCTCGGTCTCGACCTGCTGGACCAGGACGAAGTGATGGTGCAGCCCGGCCAGCAGTTGAGCATCCAGCGCGACCTCGACCCGTCCACCCGCCAGATCGGCCTGTTGGTGGGCTACCGCGAGCTGGACCGCGCGCAATGGCGCACGGTGCTCAACGTGCCGCCGCGCCAATACACCGAATACCAGATCAGCCTCGATGTGCGCGCCGTGCGTGCGGACGTCGTGGTTTCCCCATCCAGCCCAGCCCAATAACAAGCAATCGGAGCCCCCATGTCCTGGAACAATCGCGTGGTCTGGTCGGAAGGCATGTTCATCGGAACGCAGCACTTCCAGCAGCATGACCGTTACCTGGAAAACCTGATCGACGCCCGCAGTCGCCCGTTGTCGGCCGGGGCCTGGGGGTTTTCCGAGCTGCTGATCGATCAGGGCCTGCTGGCCCAGGGCAAGCTGGCGATTGTGTCGGCACGCGGCCTGCTGCCCGACGGCACGCCGTTCAATATCCCCCAGGATGACTTGGCGCCCAGCCCGCTGAATATCGACGATAGCCTGCGCGACGGTCTCGTCTACCTGGCCTTGCCGCTCAAGCGCGCAGGGGCCCGCGACACCGTCGACGACGGCGAAGCGCTTGGCGCCGCCCGCTACGTGAGCCAGGTGCGCGAAGTGCGTGACGACAACGCACCGTTCGAGAACCGCGCCCCGGTGGCCGTCGGCTCCCGTGCGCTGCGCCTGTTGACCGCGCAGGACGGCATCAGCGATTACGCCGCGATCGGCCTGGTGCGTATCAAGGAAAAACGCGCCGACCGTGCGCTGGTCCTCGACGACAGCTACATCCCGCCAGTCCTCGATGTGGCCGCGAGCAAACCGCTGACCGCGTTTCGCAGCGAACTGCTCGGCCTGCTGCACCAGCGCGGCGAAGCCCTGGCCGGGCGTGTGGTCGCCTCGGGCGCGGGCGGCGCGTCGGAGATTGCCGACTTCATGCTGTTGCAACTGGTCAACCGTGCCCAGCCGCTGATCCAGCACCTCAGCCAACTGAGCCCGCTGCACCCGGAGCGGTTGTTCAGCGAACTGGTCAGCCTGGCCGGTGAGTTCGCTACCTTCTCCACCACCGGCCGGCGCCCCCAGGAATACCCGCAGTACCAGCACGACGACCTGGCCTTGAGTTTTGCCCCGGTGATGCAGGCCCTGCGTGAAGCGCTGTCGATGTTGATCGACAGCAAGGCCACGCCGATCCCGATCGTCGAGAAAGCCTACGGCATCCACGTGGCCATGCTCGCCGACAAAACCCTGATCGACAGCGCCAGTTTCATCCTCGTGGTACGCGCCGATGTGCCCGGCGAGACCCTGCGCGCGCGCTTCGGCCAGCAGAGCAAAGTCGGCTCGGTGGAGCACATTCGCGACCTGGTCAACCTGCAACTGCCCGGCATTGGCCTGCTGCCGTTGCCGGTGGCGCCGCGCCAACTGCCGTACCACGCAGGCTCGACCTATTACGAGCTGGACCGGGGCAGCGAGCACTGGCAGCAGTTGAGCAATTCCGGCGGCTTCGCCTTCCATATCGCCGGGCAGTTCCCGGGCTTGAACCTGGCCTTCTGGGCGATCCGAGGATAATCCGCGATGCACCCCAATGATGATGACCGCACCCAGTTCATGCCGCGCCCGGGTGGCCGTGCGCCCGAACCCGCGCGTGCCGAACCGGCGCCGCTGTCGATGCCGGCCGCGCCGATCCTGACCGGCAAAAGCCACGGCCTGAACCCGCTGGAAAGCGCCGCCGGCCCGCTGCTGGCCTTGCTGACACGCCTGCGCAACACCATCGCCCACCCGGCGCCGGCCAGTTTGCGTGCGCAGTTGCTGGCCTATCTGCGCCAGTTCGAAGAGCGCGCCGAAGCTGCTGGCGTGGCGCGCAACGAAGTGCTGCTGGCGCGTTACGCCCTGTGTACCGCACTGGATGAGGCAGTGTTGAGCACACCGTGGGGCAGCACCAGCGATTGGGGCAAGCAGAGCCTGCTGATCACCGTTCACAACGAAGCCTGGGGCGGCGAAAAGGTCTTCCAGCTACTCGACCATTGCCTGCAAAGCCCGCGCGAGCGCTTGTACCTGCTGGAACTGTTGTACCTGTGCATGTGCCTGGGTTTCGAAGGCCGCTACCGCGTGATGAACGATGGTCGCAGCCAGTTGGAAGCCCTGCGTGAACGTACCGCCGCGGCGATTCGCAGCGCCCGGGGCGACCACGAACGCGAGCTGTCGCCGCACTGGCGCGGCGTCACCGTGGCGCGCGATCGCCTGGCGCAGTTCATGCCGCCGTGGATCGCCGTGGCCATCGGCCTGGCGCTGCTGCTGGCGTTGCTGTTCGGCCTGCGCCTGAAGCTGGCCGCGGACGCCGAGCCGGTGTTCAAGAATATCCATGCCCTGGGCGAGATCCCGGTGCAGGCCATCGACCGCCCGATGGCGCAGCCGAAAGTGATCGAGCGCCCGCGCCTGGCCGGTTTTCTGGTGGAAGACATCAAGGCCGGTCGCGTCGCGGTGGAAGACAAGGTCGACCGTTCCGTCGTGACGATCCGTGGTGATGAGCTCTTTGCGTCGGCCAGCTCCAGCATCGTCGACGACTACCAGCCGCTGATGCTGCGCATCGCCGACGCGATCCGCAAGGTCAAGGGCCAGGTGCGCGTCACCGGGCACAGCGACAACCGCCCGATTGCCACGCTGCGCTTCCCGTCCAACTGGGCCTTGTCCGAAGCGCGGGCCAAGTCGGTGCTGGAGATCCTCGCGGCCAAGACCGGCCAGGGCGATCGCTTCAGTGCCGAGGGCAGAAGCGACACCGAGCCGGTGGCGACCAACGCCACCGCCGAAGGCCGTGCCCGCAATCGTCGGGTTGAAATCACCGTACTCGCGGAGGGCGTCGAGTGAAGGCGTTTTTCAGTTTCATGATTCGCTGGGTGATCCCGTTGCTGGGCCTGATCGCCCTGAGCCTGATCATCTGGTTTGTCGGGCCCCTGCTCGACGTGCTGGTGCCCGAAGGGCGGCGCTGGGCGCTGATCGTCCTGCTGTTTGCGGCCTGGCTCGCCTACCGTGTGTTCCGCATCCTCCAGGCCCGTCGCCAGGCCGCCGAAGTGATGCGCAGCCTGGCCGCGCAAACCCCGGCCGACCCCAACAGCGTCGCCACCGCCGAAGAACTCACCAGCCTGCGCCAGCGCATGGACGAAGCCCTGGCCCTGCTGAAAAAAGCCAAGCTCGGCGGGGATGAGCGGCGCAACCTCTACGAGCTGCCGTGGTACGTGATCATCGGCCCGCCGGGTTCGGGCAAGACCACCGCGCTGGTCAATTCCGGGCTGCATTTCCCGCTGGCGGCCCAATTGGGCGCCGGGGCGGTGCGCGGCGTCGGCGGCACGCGCAACTGCGACTGGTGGTTTACCGACCAGGCCGTATTGCTCGATACCGCCGGCCGCTACACCACCCAGGACAGCAACTCCCCGGTGGACAAAGCCGCCTGGCTGGGCTTCCTCGACCTGTTGAAAAAGCAGCGCTCGCGCCGCCCGATCGATGGCGCCTTTATCGCCATCAGCCTGTCGGACCTGCTGCTGGGCAGCGAAGCCGAACGCGCTGCCCACGCGGCGGCGATTCGCCTGCGTATCCAGGAGCTGTACACCCAGCTGGGCGTGCGTTTCCCGATCTACCTGATGCTGACCAAGCTCGACCTGGTGCCGGGTTTCATGGAGTTCTTCGACAACCTGAGCAAGGAAGAACGCGCCCAGGTGTGGGGCATGACCTTTGCCCTGGACGACGGCAAGCACAGCGACAGCCCCCTGGCGCACCTGCAAAGCGAATTCGCCGGCCTCGAACAGCGCCTCAACGAACGCCTGGTCGAACGCCTGCAACAGGAACGCGACCCGGCGCGGCGCGACCTGATCTACGGCTTCCCGCAGCAGTTCGGCGCATTGAAAGATTGCCTGCAAAGCTTCCTCGAAGGCGTGTTCAAACCCAACGCCTTTGAAGAGCGCGTCTTGCTGCGCGGCGTGTATTTCACCAGCGGCACCCAGGAAGGCAGCCCGATCGATCGCTTGATCGGCACCATGGCCCAGAGCATGAACCTGGACCGCCAGCACTTGGCACGCCAGAGCGGCAGCGGGCGCAGTTACTTCATCGAGAAACTGTTCAGCGCGGTCGCCTTTGCCGAGCGCGGGCTGGTGGGCGTCAACCCGCAGGTCGAGCGGCGGCGCAAATGGATCGCACGCGGCGTGCTCGCGGCCACCGTGGCGCTGGTGATCGTGGTCAGCAGCCTGTGGTGGGTCAGTTATCGCGCCAACCAGGCGTATATCGCCCAGGTCGACCAGAAGGTCGCGCCCCTGGGCCAGGCCGTACAGAACCTCAGCCCGGCACAGCGCGAAGTGCTCGCCGTGTTGCCGTTGCTCAACGCGGTGAAACACCTCGCCGGGGATTCGCCAAGTTGGTCCGAGGGCCTGGGCCTGTATCAGGGCGATATGCTCGAAGCCGAATCCGCCAGCGTCTATCGCAAGCTGTTGATCGCCGTCTTCGCGCCGCGCCTGGTGACGCGCATCGAGGAGCAACTGCACGGCGGCGGTAACTCCGACTTCCTCTACGAAGGCCTCAAGGCTTACCTGATGCTCGCCGACACCGAGCATTACGACGCGGACTTCATCAAGGCCTGGATCGCCCTCGACTGGGACCGCAACCTGCCACGCGACCTACCCACCGATCAGCGCCAGGCGCTGGCCGAACACTTGCAGGCGTTGTTCGAACGTCACCCGCCGAGCGCACGCCTCGATGCGCGCTTGATCGACGACCTGCGTCGGCAGTTGCAACAACTGCCGGTGGCCCAGCGCGTGTATGACCGGGTCAAACGCCAGAAACTGCCCGACGGCATTCCAGACTTCCGCCTCAACGAAGCCGCCGGCCGCGACGCCGCATTGGTGTTCAGCCGCAAAAGCGGCAAGCCGTTGGGTGAGCCGCTGAGTGGTTTCTTCACCGCCAAGGGCTATCGCCAGGCGTTCCTGCTGAGCAGCCTGAACCAGACCGGCACCCTGGCCGAAGAGCAATGGGTGCTCGGCCATGAGCAGGCCGACCAGCAGAACGTGGTCAGCCTGGCCGCCGACGTGCGCCGCCTGTACTTCCAGGACTACCAGCGCCAGTGGGATGCGTTGCTCGCCGACATCGACTTTGTGCCGATCACCAGCGTGGCCCAGGCGGCGGACGTGTTGCGGGTGATTTCCGGGCCGACCTCGCCGCTGAAAAAACTGCTGGTGGCGGTGGCCAGGGAAACCGACTTGCAGGCAGAGGAACGCCAGTTGGCGGCCAAGGGCGTGCCGGTCGAAGGCGGCGTGGACAAGCTCAAGGAACGCCTGGGCAACCTGCTCGGCCAGGCGCAACCGAACGCGGATGCGCCGGCTGCTGCGGACGACCCGGTGACCGCGCACTTCGCCGAGCTCAACAGCATCGTCAGCAAGAACGAAGGCGAGCCGGCGGCCATCGACGGCCTGCTGGCGGATATGAACGCGCTGTACGTGCAAGTCAGCGCCATGGTCGGCGCCAGCGGCGATGCCTTGCTCGGTGAGGCCAAGAACCAGGCGGCAGCGGCGGCCACGCGGGTCAGCCTGAACGCCCAGCGCCAGCCGCCGCTGGTGCAGGGCATGGTCAAGTCGGTGGTCAACTCGACCACCAACAGCATGATGGGCGGGGTGCGCAACCAGCTGAACGCGGCCTGGGTCAGCGAAGTGGTGAACGTGTATCGCCAGTCCCTGGCCGGGCGTTATCCGATGTCGCCGGGCAGCGCGCGTGACGCCACTCTGGATGATTTCGGCCAGTTCTTCGGCGTGGGCGGGGTGATGGATAACTACTTTCGCAAATATCTGCAGCCCTACGTCGATACCTCCGCACAGACCTGGCGCTGGCAGCCGGGCGCGGCGCAGAAACTCGGGATTGCGCCGGGTGTGCTGCAAACCTTCCAGCGCGCGGCGACGATCCGCGATGCGTTCTTTCGCTCAGGCGGTACTCAGCCGATCGTGCGTTTCGAGCTCAAGCCGGTGGCGATGGACGCCAGCATCACCCAGTTCCTGCTCGACCTCGACGGCCAGCAATTGAGCTACGACCACGGCCCGAGCCGCCCGGTGGCGATGCAATGGCCGAACCCCGGCAGCATTGGCGTGGTGCGTATTTCGATCATGCCGCCGTCGGCCAGCGGTCGTTCCGGCGTGACCCTGGACGGCCCGTGGGCCTGGTTCCGCCTGCTGGAACAATCGGACCTCACGCCCGGCAATGCGCCGGACCGCTTCAGCCTGCGCCTGCGGGTCGACGGTGCGAGCATCGCCTACGAATTGCGTGCCAACAGCGCCTTCAACCCGTTCAAGAGCCGCGTGCTCAGTGGCTTCAGCCTGCCGGAGCGGTTATGACGACGTTGGGCTTCTACGGCAAGTTGGCCAGTCGCGGCGATTTTGTCAGTCGCGCCTTGCCGCAGAGCTTTATCGGCCCGTGGGACAGCTGGCTGGCGGCGGGCCTGCTCGCCAGTCAACACAGCCTCGGCGCCGGTTGGCTCAACGTGTATCTGGTCAGCCCGCTGTGGCGCTTTGTGCTGGCGCCCGGCGTGTGCGGGCCGAACGCGGCGGCGGGCGTGGTGATGCCGAGCATCGACCGGGTCGGGCGGTATTTTCCGCTGGCCGTGGTCGCGTTGCTCGATCACGACACCAATCCGGCGTCCCTGGTGGGCGGCCCGGACCGCTGGTTTGAAGAGGCCGAAGAGCTGTTGCTCGGCACCCTGGATGCCGGTGCCACCTTCGAAAATTTCAACGCCGGCCTCGACTGCCTGGGCTTGCCGGCGACGGAACCGCGCGCGATGGACAGCCGTTTCGCCGGGCTGCAGCGGGTAGCCGCCACGGAACCCCATGCGCGCATGACCGCACTCGCCGAACAGGCCTGCGAAGGCGCCAGCCTGTGGTGGGGGCGTGGTTCGCAGACGATTTCCCCTGGTTTATTGCGGTGTCAGGGCCTGCCCGCCACCAGCGATTTTGCGCAGTTTTTGCTCGGACAAGAAGGTGTGATGTAGATGGGGTCGACGTACAAATCCGCGAGCAAAAGCCATGTGGGCATGGTTCGCCAGGTCAATGAAGACGCGTGCCTGGACCTGCCCGAGAATCGCCTGTGGGTGGTGGCCGACGGCATGGGCGGGCACGCCGCGGGGGATTACGTCAGCAGCCTGATCGTCGACAGCCTGCGCAGTGTGCCGCTGGGACGTTCCCTCGAGGAATACTCGGCGGCCTTGCGCAACGACCTGATCCGCATCAACGCGGCCGTGCGTGAAGAAACCGCCAACCGTGGCGTGACCATGATGGGCAGCACCGTGGTGGTGTTCGCCGCACGCGGCTTGCGCGGCGTGTGCCTGTGGGCCGGCGACAGTCGCCTGTATCGCCTGCGCGACGGCGTGCTCGACGGCATTTCGCGCGACCACAGCTACGTGCAAGACCTGCAAGACAGCGGCCTGCTCAGCGAGGCCGATGCCCGCGTGCATCCGCGCGCCAACATCGTCACCCGCGCCATCGGTGTGGAAGCCCAACTGGAACTGGCGGTGGTCGACCTGCTGATCGCCCCCGGCGACAGTTACCTGCTGTGCAGCGATGGCCTGAACAAGACCGTCGAGGACCACGAGATCCGCGAGGTGCTCAGCCATGACGCCCCGGATGAAATCGTGCGCAGCCTGGTCCACCTCGGGCTGAACCGCGGCGCACCGGACAACATCACCGCCATCGTCGTGAAGGTATCGGCATGAACATCGTGATCCCGGGCTACGACATCGAAGGCGAGATCGGCGAAGGCGCCATGGCCAGCGTGTACCTGGCGACCCAGCGCTCGCTGGAGCGCAAGGTCGCGCTCAAGGTGATGGCGGCGGCGCTGGCGGCGGACCCGAGTTTCTGCGAGCGCTTCCTGCGCGAAGGCAAGACCCTGGCGCGGCTGTCGCACCCGCACACGGTGACCATCCATGACATCGGCAATGTCGGCGAGCTGTATTACATGGCCATGGAGTACCTGCCCAACGGCACGCTCAAGGAGCGCATCGCCGCCGGCCTCACTCCCGAGCAGGGCCTCACGCTGATCCGCCAGATCGCTTCGGCGCTGGGTTATGCCCATGCGCAGGGGTTGGTCCACCGCGACGTCAAGCCGGCGAACATTCTGTTCCGCGCCGACGGCACCGCCGTGCTGTCGGACTTCGGCATCGCCAAATCCCTGGACGATCGCACCCAGTTCACCCAGGCCGGTTTCGCCGTGGGCACGCCGAGCTACATGAGCCCGGAACAGGCGCGTGGCCAGGAAATCGATGGCCGCGCAGACCTGTATGCGCTGGGCGTGGTGCTCTATGAAATCCTCGTCGGCAAGCTGCCTTATAACGGCACCGACGCGCTCTCCACGGCCTTGGCCCACCTGACTGAGCCGCTGCCGGAACTGCCGCTGCATCACGGGCGTTATCAGGACGTGCTGCGCAAACTGTTGGCCAAGGACCCGAATGAGCGCTTCCCGGATGCGGCGGCGTTGCTGCTGGCGCTGGATCAACTGCCGACCGAGTCGCCGGACGCCACGCAGGTGCGGCCGTTGCCGATTCCGCTGAGTTTCGATCTGGCCGGCATCACTCCGCAATCCATCGAGATCCCGACCGACAAGCCGCAACCGGCGCGCCAGCCGGTGGTGCCGCCAACCCCACGGCACACGGTGTCCGAGCAGCGCCGTGGGCCGGTGTTGGCGTTGGCCGCCGTGGCGGTGGCGGTTGCCTTGGCCATAGGTGGCGCGGGTTACTGGTGGTTGAGCGGCAGTGATCAGCCTGCCAAGCCACCGGCTGCGACAGTGCCCAAGGTGACACCATCAGTGACGCCACCGGTGGCGGTCGCCGAAGTGGACGGCGGTCAACGGCCCTTGCTGATGGCGGGCAAGAAAACCCTGTTCCAGCGCGTGCTCAGCAAACCCGGCGCGAAACTCGCCAGCGCTGCCGGCAGCGCGCCAGGCAAAGCCCTGCCGGCGTTTTCCGTGCTCTATGTGTATCAGCGCAAGGACGTCGACGGCAGCCCATGGCTACGCGTCGGCGCCGCCACCGATGGGCGCAGCGACGGTTGGTTGCCGGCCGCCCAGGTCAGCGACTGGAAGCAAAGCCTGGTGCTCAAGTTCACCGAACGCTCCGGCCGGGCACCGGTGATGTTCCTGCGCCAATCCGGCGAAGTGGAAAAGCTGCTGGCCGACCCCGCCGCTGCCAAAGGCGTGCTGGCCAAGGCGCAGAACAACCGCGACGACAACGGCCAGGTGCTGGCCCTGGAGCCGACCGCCAGCGCGGTGCCGCAGAACCAGTTCTACCTGCTGCCGATCTTCGATTCCAAAGAGAGCTTCGACGACAACGGCCAGCCGGTGCAGTTGCTCAACGTCGCGTCCATCGATCCTGGCAGCAGCGCGGTCGCCAAGCCCGCGACCGCGCTGATCAACGCCAATGCCGATGCCTTCCGCACGGCGGTAGTGCTGGTGGTCGACACCACCGTGTCGATGCAGCCGTATATCGACCAGATCCGTGATGTGGTCCACGAGTTGCAAACCCGCATCGCCGAACGCGGCGAGTTGGACAGCGTCAGCTTCGGCCTGGTGGGTTTTCGCAACAGCATCAAGAAAACCCCGGGCCTGGAATACGTGGCCAAGACCCTGATCACCCTCGACCAGGGCCGCGACCCGCAGCGCTTCCTCGACCTGGCGCGCGGGGTCAAGGCGTCGACCGTGTCCAGTCACTCCTTCAACGAGGACGCGTTTGCCGGAGTGATGCAGGCTGTCGAAGGCATGGACTGGTCCGGCTACGGCGGTCGTATCATCTTGCTCGTCACCGACGCTGGCGCGCTGCGCAAGAACGACCCGTTTGCCGCCACCCAGATGAACGAAGCCGAAGTGCGCCAGGCGGCGCTGGGCAAGCAGATCAAGATCTACGCCCTGCACCTGCGCACCGACGCCGGCAAGAAAACCCACGCCGGCGCCGAAAGCCAGTACCGCATCCTCACCGCCGACGCCAACCCGCAGATCGGCGACCTGTATACGAAGGTGCCGGGTGGCGATGTACGCAAGCTGGGCGAGCGCGTCGATGAGATCGGCACGGTGTTCGCCAACCTGGTGCATCAGGTACGCAATGACACGCCACAGCCGCTGCCCTTGCTGAGCGCCGCGCCGAGCCTGGCGGATAAATCCGCCGCCATCGGCTACGCCATGCACATGGACTTCCTCGGGCGCAAAGCCGCGAGCCAGGCGCCGCAACTGGTCAGCGCCTGGACCGCCGACCGCGACCTGACCAACCCGGCGCTGCCGGCGTTCCAGGTGTGCGTGATGTTGACCAAATTGCAGCTCAACGACCTGCAGCAGTCGCTGAAACTGATCGTCGACGCCGCCCGCAAAACCCAGACCTCGCCCAAAGACTTCTTCCAGGAAATCGCCAGCGCCTCGGCCTATATGAGCCGCGACCCGCAGGCCCTGCGCAAGGGTGGCAACCTGGCCGATGGCGGCATCCTCGGCGAATACCTGGAAGGCCTGCCGTACCGCAGCAAGTCGCTGAACATGACCCAGGATCTATGGCTGTCGTTGAGCGTGGCCGAGCAGGAAGACTTTATCGACGAGCTGGATTCGAAGATCCGCCTCTATGAAACCTTCCACAATGACCTGGCCAACTGGGTCCGTTTCGGCGCTGCCGAGCCGGGCGATGCGTTGTACCGCGTCCCTTTGTCGACGCTGCCGTAATGCTGAACCTGAACGCGGTACACAAGAGCCGGGGCGTCGGTGCCCAGCGCTATAGCCTGGTGATTCCGGCGTTGCACCTGCGCGCGGGGGAGCAAGTGGCGATTGTCGGGCCGAGCGGGTGCGGCAAAAGCACCTTGCTCGACCTGCTGGCCCTGGTGCTCGCGCCGGATCAGGTGGACCGCTTCGAATTCAATCAGACCGATATCGGCGGGTTGTGGCGCGCCGATCGGCAGACCGCCCTGGCCGAGCTGCGCAGCCGGCACCTCGGTTATGTCCTGCAAACCGGCGGCTTGCTGGGCTTTCTCGATGTGCGCAGCAATATCGCCTTATCCCGGCAACTGCTGGGGTTGAAGGACGATGGCAGCGTGGCGCGCCTGGCCGAGCAATTGGAAATCAGCGATCAACTGGCCAAGAAACCGGCGGCGCTGTCGGTCGGCCAACGCCAGCGCGTGAGCTGCGCCCGCGCCCTGGCCCATGCGCCGAAATTGGTCTTGGCCGATGAGCCGACCGCGTCCCTCGACCCGCTTAACGCCGAACGGGTGATGCAGGCGCTGTTGGCCCGCGCTCGCGAACACCGCGCCGCTTGCGTGATCGCCACCCATGACGAACCCCTGGCTCGCGCCAGCGGCTTGCAGGTGCGCCGTATCGCTTGCCGTCGCGACACTGATGGCGGCATCACCGCCACCCTCGGGGAGGTGTGCTGATGCGCCTCGGTCTGGTGGCTTCCCTGGCTTGGCAGGATTACCGCAACGATGCGTGGCTGTCGGCCTGCGCGGTGCTGGCGCTGGTCGCCGTCGTCGCGCCGTTGCTGGTGTTGTTCGGCCTGAAGTTCGGGCTGGTCAGCAGTCTGACCGAACGCCTGGAGAACGACCCGGCCACCCGTGAAATTATTCCGTTGGGCGGTGGTCGATTCAACCGCGCCTTTGTCGAGCAGTTGGGCCAGCGCGGCGACGTGGCGTTCGCCATCCCGCGCACGCGGCAGATCGCGGCGACCGCGCAGGTGGGCACATTGACCCTGGAAATGCTGCCGACTGCGCCGGGCGATCCACTGCTCGACGGTTTGCCGATGCCCCAGGGCCTGGCGCAGATCGTGCTGAGCCACACCGCCGCCGAGAAGCTCGCGGCGCGGCCCGGGGATTGGCTGGAGACCGGCTTTGCGCGCCAGGTCGCGGGGCGCGTCGAAACCCGGCGCACACGTTTGCAGGTACTCGCGGTACTGCCGCTGGAAGCCTTCGCCCGCGACGGCCTGTTTGCTGAATTGAGCCTGCTGGAAGCGGTGGAAGACTACCGCGACGGCCGTGCCGTGCCAGCGCTGGGCTGGGACGGCGACGCGGTCGGCGCGGGCGAGCAGCGGGTGTATCCGGCGTTTCGCCTGTATGCGCGCAACCTCACCGATGTGGAGCCGCTGCGGGTGTTTTTCGCCGGGCAGAATCTGTTGGTGGCGACCCAGGCATTGAGCATCGCCCAGGTGCAGTCGTTGAGCCGCAACCTGTCGATCGTGTTCTGGATCATCGCCGGGTTGGCCTTGGCGGGGGCGTTCGCGGCGATCTTCGCCGGGGCGCTGGCCGCCGTGGCGCGCAAGCGCAGGGAGTTGTCGGTGTTGCGTCTGTTGGGCTTTTCCACCGCCGCGCTGTTGCTGTTTGTGGTGCTGCAGGCGCTCTACAGCGCCGGCTTGGCCGCCGTGTTCAGTGCGGGTCTGTATGGCCTGGCCGAGGCGGGCTTGAATCAATTATTCGTGCAGGTGCCGGGCGAACACGCCAGCCACCTGCTGGCGCGTCATTACGGCCTGGCCCTGGTGGCTGTGCTCGGCGTCAGCGCCGTGGCGGCAGCGTGTGGCGGTTGGCGCGTGGCGCGTATCCAGGCTTCTGAAGGAATCCGAGATGTATAAGTTACTGGGCGCCGCCTTGGCGCTGAGCCTCGCCTCGCTGGCGTGGGCCGATGAGGCAAGCGATAAGCTCGACAACCCCAAGCCGTTGCCGGACGACGTCAGCCTGCCGCTGCCGTGCGAAGGCAACATGGTGTTCCGTTACGTCTATGTGCTGGCCCAAGGCACGTTGGACGACCGCGAGATCAGCCTCGGCTACCCCTTTGCCGAAGGCGAGGCGGGCTATCAGCAGTCGTTCATTTCCGGCTATCGCCGCGACTTTATCAACGGCCAGTTCAGCCTCAAGGACCTGCCGAAAGACTGGAACAACGTCATCACGCCCTTGATGCCGAAGACCGACGCCAAGACCCCGCTCAAGCCGATGCTCTACTTCATCGGCAAGTACGAAGTGACCGCGCGCCAATACGCTCTGGTGATGTCCCAGGCGCAATCGCTGGCCAGTGGCGAACCGGCGCCCGCGTGCGATGCGCCCAGCGGCATGGCCGGGCGTTTGCCCAAGGTCAAGCTGTCGCGCTTTGAAGCCGAACGCTTCTCGGCGGTGTACAGCGCCTGGCTGATGAAATACCACCGCGAGTTGCTGCCGGTGAGCGGGCGTGGCGCTTCGGCGGACGACGGCGGCCTGGGTTTTGTGCGCCTGCCCACCGAAGTGGAATGGGAGTTCGCCGCACGCGGGGCCCAGGCCGTGAGCCGCCAGGACTTGGAAGGGCGCCTGTTCCCGCGGCGCATTGAGGGCAGCGAAAGCGACGGCCCGCTAGCCGATTGGGCGGTGTTCAACCAAGTCGCCGGCGGCACCGGCCAGGCCGCGCGGCTGCTGCCCATCGGCACCAAATTACCCAACCCGATCGGCCTGTTCGATGTGATCGGCAACGCGGCGGAAATGGTTCAGGAATCCTTCCAGCTGGTACACGCCGGGCGTCGCCAGGGCGCCTATGGCGGCTTTGTGGTCAAGGGCGGCAATTACCTGGAGGGCGAAGGCACGCTGTTCACCGGCATGCGCCGCGAGTACCCGTTGTTCGCCGCCGACGGCACCGAGCAAAGCAACGAGACCACCGGTTTTCGCGTGGCGATCGGCGCGCTGTCGGCACCGCGTTCGCGCTACAAGGAGCTGTTCGCGCAGTGGCAGAAAGAAGGCCGCCTGGCCTCGCTGACCGATGCCATCGATGACGCCCAGGACCCGACCAAGCGCCTGGACAGCATCATCGCCGCCAGCGTCGACCCACGCCTGCAAGCCGAGCTGGGGCTGGTCAACGAAGAGCTCAAGCGCAACGTCTCGCTGATCGCCCAGCAACGCGAAGAAGCGGCGGGCAACCTGATTCAGTCGGCGGCGTTGGTGGCCGAGACCATCAATAACTACAACATCCGCCTGACCAATCTGCAGAAGAGCCGCCAGCAGGCCGTGGACGCCAAGGACGAGGCCAGCGCGCAGCTGTTTGCCGCAGCCATTGCCAACGGGCGCAGCGCCCTCGACGGCGCAGTGGCGATCTATATCGACAACCTGGCCACCGGCACGCGTTACACCGATGCGGTGATCCAGGCGCAGTTTCAACGGATCAAGGAAGAGTTGGATCGCAAGCCAGTGCTCGGCAAAAGCCTGGTGACGCGCGCGACACTGTTCGTTCGCCATGTCGGCAACTACCGAAAGCAACAGCGGGCCGACCCGGCAACGATCTTGAAGGAATTGCTCGCAGCCAGTGGTCAGCGGTCTTGATCGCTGGCTATAGAGCGAGCTTGGAAGGGACTCAGGCGGCGGTGGGCCGTGCTGGGCAAGTCAAACTTAAAAGAGAACACACCTATGCTTTTTTCCCGTAAGGCGGTTTCCAAGCGTCACTTGCTGCTGATCGCAGCCGGTTTCAGCACCGTGTTGACTGGTTGCGCCACGTCGCCGACGTCCAAAGTCGCGTCGAGCACCAAGGTCGAGTATTACCCGAACTGCTACGAGCCGGTGCAGCACCTGCGCGCGACCGATTCGGACATGACCAAGTCGGTCGTCACCGGCGCGGCCATCGGCGCTGCCGGCGGTGCATTGCTCGGCGCCCTGACCGGCGACTCCGAGAAGCGCGGCCGTAACGCTGCAATCGGTGCCGCGGGCGGCGCCCTGGCTGGCGGCGCGGCGGGTTACTACACCGAGCGTCAGAAGCAGATCGCCGATGACAACCAGCGTATTGGCTCCTACGCAGCCGACGTCAATAAAAGCACCTCCGACATCGACCGCAGCACCGCCTACGCCAAGGCCTCCCAGCAGTGCTACCAGAGCGCGTTCACCAAGCTGGTGGCCGACCGTAAGGCCAAGACCGTCAACGACACCGAAGGCCGCAAGCGCCTGGCGGAAATCGTTTCCGGCCTGAAGGAATCCAATGACCTGATCGTCGCGGTCAACGGCAAGGCCAGCGAAGACCTGAACAACTACACCCAGGCTTACGAGAAAGACCTGCAACAGGTAGGCGTGCAGCGCAACGACGTGGTCACCGTGGCGACAGCGGATGCCACTCCGGCGGTTGTACCGGCCAAGAAAGGTAAGTTGACCAGCAAAGTCGTGACCAAGCGTCCGCCGCTGCCTGTGGTGCCGAAAGAAGCGGTCGCCACCGAAAGAACCTTCCAGACTGCCCAGACCAAGCAAGATGAAAGCAAGAAGGTCGCCAGCGCCGGTAAAGCACAGATCGAAGGCACTTGCCGCGATCCGAACCTGGCCGACTGGGCGCCGGTACCGTGCCCTAACGTATAAGCAAGTTGTTGCTATAAGCGGTAAACGCCAACCGATCTCCGGCTAAAGCGCGAGATCGGTGGCGTTCTTTCGGCAATTCGTTACACTGCTGCGGCCACTCAATAATTACACCGAGGCCGTGTGCATGAAATTTCGTCTTCTCCTCTGGGTACTGGGCCTGATGATGGGCAAAGCCAGCCGCACCAACCCTGCGTTCCAGCAGCAGTTGGGTGACAAAGACCTGGCGTTCCAGTTGCAGACTCTCGACGGCAAGGTTGCCCGTCACTTCATCGTCAAAGACCAGCGCATCACCAGCCGCTCGGGTGTCCACCCTGCGCCGGCCTTCGCCATTGCCTTTAAAGACGCCGCCTATGGCTTCGCCACGATGCAGGCGAAGAACAAGCAACTGGCGTTCATGACGGGGATTCAGGACAAGTCGATCCAGATCAAGGGCAACCCGGC
>NZ_JALJRR010000002.1:218915-481901 GCF_024519615.1 Pseudomonas sp. Pse79 | reverse complement strand
ACTGGCGTTCATGACGGGGATTCAGGACAAGTCGATCCAGATCAAGGGCAACCCGGCGCTGGTGATCTGGTTCCAGGGCTTGACCAAGTATTTGAAGCCGAAGAAAAAGCAGTAGACCGAGGTGGATTCATCGGGGGCAAGCCCCCTCCCACACTTGACCGTGTTCGCAGATCAAAATGTGGGAGGGGGCTTGCCCCCGATAGCGATCTAACAAGCTACCGATTCAGCCCTGGCTGAACTGCGAGGCCAATTCGCGCAACAGCACCTCGGCATCCAGCACCTTGGCCACGACTTCTTCAGCCTTGTCACGGCTCAAGCCCAAACGTTCAAGCAGCTCGTCGGGGATGGTTTCGTGCGGCCCGGAGCCGATGCCCCGGCTGCGCAGCAGGCGCACGGCCAGGCATACCAGGTTGGGGTACTCGGCGTATTGGCCGTCGTAGGTTGGGTGACAAAGACCTGGCGTTCATGACGGGGATTCAGGACAAGTCGATCCAGATCAAGGGCAACCCGGCGCTGGTGATCTGGTTCCAGGGCTTGACCAAGTATTTGAAGCCGAAGAAAAAGCAGTAGACCGAGGTGGATTCATCGGGGGCAAGCCCCCTCCCACACTTGACCGTGTTCGCAGATCAAAATGTGGGAGGGGGCTTGCCCCCGATAGCGATCTAACAAGCTACCGATTCAGCCCTGGCTGAACTGCGAGGCCAATTCGCGCAGCAGCACCTCGGCATCCAGCACCTTGGCCACGACTTCTTCAGCCTTGTCACGGCTCAAGCCCAAACGTTCAAGCAGCTCGTCGGGGATGGTTTCGTGCGGCCCGGAGCCGATGCCCCGGCTGCGCAGCAGGCGCACGGCCAGGCACACCAGGTTGGGGTACTCGGCGTATTGGCCGTCGTAGGACGGGTCGTGCTGGAAGCGCAGGGCGGTGGACAGTTCGTCCGGCATGTCCCAGTAGCGCATCAGCCAGGCGCCGATCTGTTCGCGGCTGATACCCAGCAAATGCTGCTCCACATAGCTGTGGCACAGGTGCGGGTTGACCTCCAGGTGTCGGCAGATCAGCGAGAAGTGCGGCGGAAACACGTGGGCCAGCAGCAGGTAACCGAAGTTGTGCAGCAGACCGGCCAGGTAGGTCAGGCCGGCTTCCGGGCGTTGCGCGCGCGGCATGGCGCGGGTCAGGCCTTCGATGACGGCGGCGGTGTAGATCGACTGGTGCCAGTACGGCGTGGCCTGGTGCGGGTGGTCCTTGGGCAGGCTCAGGGTTTTGCCCAGGGCCAGGCCCAGCGCCAGGTTGATCACCAGGTCGAAGCCCAGCACCCGCACGATGGCGTCTTCCACCGAGCGGATCTTGCCCGGCGAGGCGTAATAGGGCGAGGCGGCCCAGCTGACCACCTGGGCGGCCAGCGCCGGGTCGGTTTCGACCACGCCGGTGATGTCGTCGATGGTGGCGTTGGGGTCGACGCGCAGTTTGATGATTTTCTGCGCAGTGTCGGCCAGCGGCGGAATCTCGATGGTCGCTTCCAGGCGTTGCTGGATGCGCCGGGCCGTGAACGCCTGCATGGCCTGGGTGATTTCCTCGCGGTCATCATGGGGCCGGTCGAGGTTGGGCCGGATGTTGCTCAGCGGCTCGCCGAATTGAGCGGCGCTGGCCTTGGTCAGCATGGTTTTGAAGTCGACGCTGGCGATCTCCAGCAGCAAACCGGCTTCGCCCGAGTGAACCAGCAGGCTCGACTCATCGAGCAGGCTGCCTTCATACAGGCAAGGTGAGCTGGTCAGCGCCGGCAGGCCGGGCAGCAGGCTGAGGTCATGCTTGCCCAGCATGCGTTCGATACGTTCCGGCGACACCGATGTCAGGCGGCGGCCGGTGAGTTCGGTCAGGCGGTTGAGGTCGAGCAACTGGTTCTGCGGGAACAGCACCATGAGCGCGCCCACCGCATCTTCCAGCAGCACCGCCTGGATCTTTCGCGCAGGGTTCAGGCCCGGATGTTCGGCGACTTCCGTGTAGCTGATGGAGAGTTTCGCGAGCAGCGCCCGAATAACCGGCGGGGCGGTCAGTGGTGCGGCGGCGTGGGCAACTTCTGACATGGCCTGATCCAAATTCGTACAGTCTTTGGAGTATAACCAGCTTGATACAAATGTTGGTCGGATAAGTGAAACAGGCGTCACACTTGGCCGTATTGCTGCCCATGCCTGAGCCAGCGATCCAGCAGCGGGCTGACGTGATCCGGCCAACGCTCGAGCAGGGCCTGGGCCGCATCGCGCACTGCCGGCAGCAGGTCGGCGTCGCGCATCAGGTCGGCGACCTTGAATTGCAGCAGGCCGGTCTGGCGGGTGCCGAGCATCTCGCCGGGGCCGCGCAGTTCGAGGTCTTTTTCGGCGATGACAAAACCGTCGTTGGTTTCACGCATGATGCCCAGGCGTTGACGGCCGATCTGCGACAGCGGCGGATGATACAGCAGCACGCAGTGGCTGGCCGCGCTGCCCCGGCCGACGCGGCCACGTAGCTGGTGCAGTTGCGCCAGGCCGAGGCGCTCGGGGTTTTCGATGATCATCAGGCTGGCGTTGGGCACGTCCACCCCGACCTCGATCACCGTGGTGGCCACCAGCAGTTGCAGGTCGCCGGCCTTGAATTGCGCCATCACCGCGGCTTTTTCCGCCGGTTTCATGCGCCCGTGGATCAGCCCGACCTTGAGTTCGCCCAAGGCGCTGGTGAGGTCTTCGTAAGTGGTTTCGGCGGCCTGGCAGGTCAGCTCTTCGGACTCTTCGATCAGCGTGCATACCCAATACGCCTGGCGGCCTTCGGCGCAGGCGCCGCGCACGCGCTCGATGACTTCCACGCGCCGGGAGTCGGTGACCAGCACGGTATTGACCGGGGTGCGGCCGGGCGGCAGTTCGTCGAGGATCGAGGTGTCGAGGTCGGCGTAGGCGCTCATGGCCAGGGTGCGTGGGATCGGCGTGGCGGTCATGATCAATTGGTGCGGGCTCATGCGCCCGCCCGCGCCTTTCTGGCGTAGGGCCAGGCGCTGTTGCACGCCGAAGCGATGCTGTTCGTCGATGATCACCAGCGCGAGGTTCTTGAACTGCACTTCGTCCTGGAACAGCGCATGGGTGCCCACCACCATCGGTGCGCCGCTGGCGATCTGCTCCAGCGCGATTGTGCGGTTTTTGCCTTTGAGTTTGCCCGCCAGCCACGCCACTTCCAGGCCCAGCGGTTCGAGCCAGCGCTTGAAGGTGATGAAGTGCTGCTCGGCGAGAATCTCAGTGGGCGCCATCAGCGCCACCTGGTAACCGGCTTCGAGTGCCTGCAGGGCGGCGAGGGCGGCGACCACGGTCTTGCCCGCGCCGACGTCGCCCTGGATCAGGCGCAGCATGGGTTCGGGCTGGCTGAGGTCGTAGGCGATTTCATTGCCCACGCGCTGTTGGGCACCGGTCGGCGCAAAGCCGAGGTTCGCCAGGTACTGCGCGGGCAGGCGCGTGGCCTTGGGCATCGCCGGGGCGCGCAGGGAGCGCATGCTCTCGCGCAGGCGTTGCTGGGACAGTTGGTGGGTCAGCAGTTCTTCGAAGGCCAGGCGGTGCTGCGCCCAGTGATGACCGAGGGCCAGTTCGTCCACGTCCGCGTCGGCCGGTGGGTGATGCAGGTAGCGGATCGCATCGTCCAGCGGCGCCAGTTGATAGTCGCGGGCCAGCTCCACGGGCAGCCAATCGGGCAGGCTTTTCGGGCCGAGCATCGTCAGGGTCTGCTGGCACAGTTGGCGCAGGCGTTGTTGGGTGAGGCCTTCGGTCAGCGGGTAGATCGGCGTCAGGGTGGTGTCGACCGGCGGCGGCTCGTCGCCCGTAATGGCGCGGTATTCCGGATGGTAGATCTCCAGGCCCGAGGCGCCGGGGCGTGCTTCGCCGTAACAGCGCACGCGGGTGCCGCGCTTGAGGCCTTCCTTCTGCGCGTTGCTGAAATGGTAGAAGCGCAGGCTCAGGCCGCCGGTGCCATCCTGCAGGCGCACCACCAGGCTGCGGCGCTTGCCCATCACCACGTCGGCGCCGCTGACGGTGCCTTCGATCACTGCGTCCTGCCCAGGGCGCAAATGACCGATGGGCACTACGCGGGTGCGGTCCTGATAGCGCAGAGGCAGGTGGAACAGCACGTCCTGAAGGTTCTCCAGGCCGACCTTGGCCAACTTCTCGGCCATGGCTTCGCCGACACCCTTGAGTGCCGTCACCGACACCTGCGACAGCTCAGTCATACAGTGGCTCAGCTCGCAGCAGGCGGTTTGGCCACCGAACACAGGCGGATCGAGTCGGCCAGGATCTCAATGGCTTTGGGCCGCGGGAAGCTGGCGCGCCAGGCGATCGCCACGGTGCGGAACGGCACCGGCGGCGTGAGCGGGCGCACGGCGATCACGCCCGGGGCGTAGTGATGGCTGTCCACCGCCGACAGCGGCAGGATCGAAATGCCCAGGCCGGAGGCGACCATGTGGCGAATGGTTTCCAGGGAGCTGGATTCCACGGTGGTGTGTTTGGCGCCGTCGTGGCCCTTGGTCAGGGTCGGGCAGGCTTCCAGCACCTGGTCGCGGAAGCAATGGCCTTCACCGAGCAGCAGCAGGCTCTTGTCGTTGAGCAGGCCGGCGTCGATGCTGTCTTTCTGCGTCCACGGGTGCGAGGCCGGCATCAGCACGTAGAACGGCTCGTCGTAGAGCGGCAGGGTCAGCACGTCGGCCTCGTTGAACGGCAGGGCGATGATGATCGCGTCCAACTCGCCGTTGCGCAGTTTGTCGCGCAGCACGTGGGTGAAGTTTTCTTCGATATACAGCGGCATCTGCGGCGCGACGCGGTGCAGTTGCGGAATCAGGTGCGGGAACAGGTACGGGCCGACGGTGTAGATGGCGCCGACTTTCAGCGGCGCGGTCAGCTGGTTTTTGCCGGCCTGGGCCAGTTCGCGAATGCTTTGGGCTTGCTCCAGGACCTTTTGGGCCTGGGCAACGATGCCTTCACCAACCGGGGTCAGGCGCACGGCGCTTTTGCTGCGCTCGAAAATCAGCACACCGAGTTCGTCTTCAAGCTTTTTCACGCCCACCGACAGCGTCGGCTGGCTGACGTGGCAACGCTCGGCCGCGTGGCCGAAGTGTTGTTCTTGGGCGAGGGTCACGATGTAGCGTAATTCTGTAAGAGTCATAGCGGGCGTCCATGAGGTTGCGAGCCAAGCATACCGGCTGCAATCGATAGACACACGTTATCAGAACTTTGATAAGGATTGAGCGGGGAATGTGCGAGATTTTGCTGAAGCGATAAAACCCGATGTGGGAAGGGGCTTGCTCCCGATGGCGATGGGTCAGTCGAGGACGTGTCGACTGATGTACCGTCATCGGGAGCAAGCCCCTCTCACATAGCCCTGCGCGTGCCTTTAGCGGCGACGCTTCTCGATGTTGTAAACGAACGGCGCGACGATCTCGATGCTGCCGCTTTTCACCATATCGGCCGGTGGCTTGGGCAATGGCTGGGCGCGACGGATCATGTCCAGGGTGGCGCGGTCCAGGTCGGCGTTGCCGGAGCGGCCCACCAACTCGTAGGACAGCACATTGCCTTCGGCATCGACCACGAAGCGCAAGCGATTCATGCCTTCCTTGCCACTGTTCTGCGCGCTTTGCGGGTACTTTTTGTACTTCTGCAAGTGCGCCAGCAGGGCGCCTTCCCAGGAGGCTTTGGCGGCGACCTGTTGCGGCGACGGGCCCGGTGCGGGCTGGGCCGATTTCTCCGCCGGTGTATTGGTCGGCGGCGTGTCGCTTGGCGGCGTCTCGGAAGGTTTCTCCTTGGGCGGCTCGGGCTTTTTCTCCTCCGGTTTGGGCGGCTGGGGTTTCGGCTTGGGCTTGACCGGCTTGGGCACCTGGATCGTCGGCTTGGGCGCTTCGGCCAGTTTCGGCAGCGGCAGCTCTTCCACCGGGGCGGGCGGCTGCGGCGGCGTGACCACCTTGGGCGGTGCCGGCGGCGGCGGTGCGGGCATTGGCGCCAGGTCGATGACCATGGCCGCCGGTGGCAGCTGGACCGTGCGCGGCGCCGACCAGTGGAGCGCGATGGCAATCGCGATGGCATGCACGCCCAGCACGACGGCGAGGCTGGTGCCATAACGCGTCAGTTTGTGGCGCGTCGTGATCATTTTTTGGCTGCCGTCTCAAGTCCGACCAGGCCGACCTTGAGGTAGCCGGCTGCCCGCAGGGCATCCATCACGCTCATCAGGTCGCCGTAGTCCACGCCTTTGTCGGCCTGGAAGAAGATCGTCGTGTCTTTCTTGCCTTGGGTCTTGGCGTCGAGCGCCGGCCCCAGGGTTTCGGCTTTGACTTCTTCTTCGCCCAGGAACAGGCGCTGGTCCGCCTTGACGCTGAGGAAAATCGGCTTCTCCGGCCGCGGCGCGGGTTTGGCGCTGGACGCGGGCAGGTCGACCTTGATATCCACGGTGGCCAAGGGGGCCGCCACCATGAAGATGATCAGCAGCACCAGCATCACGTCGATAAACGGCGTGACGTTGATTTCGTGGTTCTCGACGAGTTCGTCGTCGCCTTGATTCAAATGCAGGCCCATGGCCGATTACCCCACTTTCACCATGTGCGGTTGCGAGCTGCGCTCGGAAGGCAGGTGATCGAGGTCGCGGCTGACCAGCAGCAGGACTTCTGCCGACGCGTCCGATACCTGGGCCTTGTAGCCGGCAATCGAACGGGCGAAGACGTTGTAGATCACCACTGCGGGAATCGCGGCAACCAGGCCCAGGGCGGTTGCCAGCAAGGCTTCGGCGATGCCGGGAGCGACGACGGCAAGGTTGGTGGTCTGGGTTTTGGCGATGCCGATGAAGCTGTTCATGATGCCCCACACGGTGCCGAACAGACCGACGAACGGCGCGGTGGAACCGATGGTCGCCAGCACGCCGGTGCCGTTGCTCATGTTACGACCGCAGGCTGCCACCAAGCGCTCGAGACGGAACGCCACGCGCTCCTTGATGCCCTCTTTTTCGCGGGTGTTGGCCGACAGGCGCATTTCTTCCAGCGCGTCGTGTACCAGCGTATTGGCCAGGGTGCCCTTCTTGGTCGCCGTTTCGCTGGCTTCCTTGAGGGTGGTGGCCTTTTTCAGGTGGACGATCTCGCTGCGCAGGCGGCGCTTGGCGCCCAGCAGTTCGAAGCCTTTGGCGATCCAGATGGTCCAGGTGATGATCGAGGCGATGGCCAGGCCGATCATCACGGCTTTTACCACCACGTCAGCGTTTTGGTACATGCCCCATGGCGACAGGTCGTGGGCCATGCCAAGGGTGTTGTTTTCTTCCAGCACCACGCCGGGCTCGTCGGCGGTGGCCGGCGCTGCAGCCTGGGCTGGGTCTGTGGCGGCCGGCACCGCAGGGGCGGCGGTGGCATTCTGTTCGGCGGCAGCAGGAGCCGCCGGCGCGGTGGCATCAGCGAATGCGGCGGTCGGTGCCAGCAGTACGCTGAACAGCAGCGCCGCAATCGCACGCCAGGCGCGGGATGGACTGTGAAGTTTGGTTGGCGAAGCGGGGTGTGTATTACGTGTCATGCTGGCCGGACCTGAGAGAAAAAAATGAGTGATCGTCCTTCCAGACCCTGCGAGGTCGAGGACAAATGGGTCGTTATTATTGCAAGTAATTCTTGTTAACAGAAGTAATACAGTAACTTTATTTGTCCTTTTTCTGGCCGCTGGTCTCCTGCGACGGCTAATCTAGACCTTTCAGTACGGAGTTTTGTGATGTCTGCGCCTTCTGTTGTGATTGCCGGTTGTGGCGATGTGGGGAGTCGGCTGGCCAGCCAATTGCTCGCCTCGGAATGGGAGGTTCATGGCCTGCGGCGTGATATTTCGCGCCTGCCCGATGGCGTGATCGGCATTGCCGGTGACCTGTTCAATAAGGATTGCCCTGACACCTGGCCGATCGGCGGGGTGGATTACCTGGTGTATTGCGCGGCGGCGACGGATCACGACGAAGCCGGTTATCGCGCCGCTTACGTGCAAGGGTTGCAGCATGTGTTGGAGTGGTTGAAGGATTACGGCCAGGAGCCCAAGCATCTGCTGTTTGTGTCCAGCAGCAGTGTGTATGGGCAGCAGCAGGGCGAATGGGTCGACGAAACGTCCGAGACCCAGGCAAAAGGCTATTCCGGGCAGGTGATGCTGGAAGCCGAGCAAGTCGCGCTGAACAGCGGCATTGCGGCGAGCATCGTGCGCTTGACCGGGATTTACGGGCCGGGCCGCGAGTGGCTGCTGACGCAGGTGCGCCAGGGGTATCGCGTGGCGATCGATCCGCCTTTATATGGCAACCGGATCCACGTCGATGATGCGGCTGGCCTGCTGGCGTTTTTATTGCGGCATGTGGAGCAGGGCGGTTCGCTGGATCGCATCTATATCGGTGTCGATGACGCACCGGCGCCGTTGGCCGAGGTGGTGGCCTGGTTGCGTGAGTACCTGGGTGTGACGCAATGGTCCGATGACGCCAGTGTGCGCCGCGCCGGGAGCAAGCAATGCAGCAACGCCCGGGCCAAGGCGTTGGGCTGGGTGCCGACGTATCCGAGTTATCGCGAAGGCTACGCGGCCATCCTGAAGGGCTGAGCCGCGGTCAGAAAAGGTGGGAGGGGGTTTGCTCTGTCAGCCACGGTTGTAGTGGCTGATGCGCCGCGATCGGGAGCAAGTCGAATCGTCGCAGCGCCCCTCCCACATTCAGGTCTGTGGGATGACGGTTATTGTTTTTCAAGCAGCCACTGGCGTGGCCCCGGTGTAAACGAAGGCACTTCGTCGGCCTGCGAGGTATTGATCGCCTGGAAGATTTCCAGCTGCTTGCCCTTGCGTGCAAAGATCCACGCATTGCCCACGCCGTTGCGTTGCAACCACATGCTGTCGTAGCCGCCGCTCATGGAGGCGCAATCACCCGCCAGGCATAACGAATATCGATCGGCACCCGGCAGGCCGGCCACTTGGCCGTTGGCCTGGAACTGCACGGTGGCGCCTTCGCCATTGCCGTTGGCGATTTTCCAGTCGCCGCCCATATAAGCGGCGTACAGCGCGCGCTCGAAGTTGGCGCCCAATGGCGCGCCTTCCGGTGCGGGTTCCTTGGCGCGGGCAAACAGCTGTTCGGGCTCGTTGTCGTTGGCCACTTGCAGCAGTTGCCGACCTTTGCGCTTGAGATCGGTGGCGGCGCTGCCGTAGAAGTCGACGCTCCAGGCACCGGGCTTCTCACCGAGCAACTTGCCTTCCGCTACTTCAAAACCGTTGTAGTAGCGGGCCTGCAGGGCCTTGGTGTTGACGTCCCACTCGAGGTTCGGGCCAAAGCTCTGCAGTGCTTCACGCAAAGGGCCGCCCTTGGCTGCCGCGTCGATGGCAACCTGGTTGATCCAGGTGCCGCTCACATCCAGGTCGGCGGGGTTGCTGGCACAGCCGCCGAGCAACAGGGCGAGCAACGAAGAGGCTACAAGCGCTTTGCGCATCATGAAATCCTTTTAAAACGAAGTCGGCGCAGCCTATGGAGGCTGCGCCGGGTGTTTTACTCGATGACCAGAATCGCGTCCATCTCAACCTGTGCGCCCTTTGGCAGGGCAGCAACGCCGATAGCGGCGCGGGCTGGGTAAGGCTGTTCGAAGTACTTGCCCATGATCTCGTTGACCTTGGCGAAGTGGCTCAGGTCGGTGAGGAAGATGTTCAGCTTGACGATGTCCTTGAACGAACCACCGGCAGCTTCGGCGACCGACTTGAGGTTTTCGAAGACCTGTACGGTTTGTGCTTCGAAGCCTTCAACCAGTTCCATGGTCTTTGGGTCCAGTGGGATCTGGCCGGACATGTAGACGGTGTTGCCCGCCTTGATCGCCTGGGAGTAGGTGCCGATGGCGGCTGGGGCTTTGTCGCTGGTGATAACAGTCTTGGTCATGAATGACTCCTTGTAAGAGGTGGGCTATGCACGCATGCGGGTGATGCGGATCACACCGGTCAAGGCGCGCAGTTTCTTGATCACGCGGGCCAGGTGTACGCGGTCGTGTACGCTGACCACCAGTTGGACTACGCTGATGCGACCATCGCGCTCGTCCATGCTGATTTTCTCGATATTGCCGTCGGCCGCGTTGACGCTGCTGGCCAGCAGGGCGATCAGGCCGCGCTGGTGCTCCAGCTCGACCCGCAGCTCGACGTTGAATTCGCCGGTGACATCCTTGGCCCACGAGAGCTGGATGCATTTTTCCGGGTTGTGGCGGATTTCGCTGATATTGCGGCAGTTGTCCAGGTGGACCACCATGCCTTTGCCCGCCGACAGGTGCCCGACAATCGGGTCGCCCGGGATCGGCGTGCAGCACTTGGCGTAGCTGAGCACCAGGCCCTCGGTGCCGCGAATCGCCAGCGGACCTTCCGGGCTTGGCAATTGCTCGCCTTCGCCGAGCAGGCGACGGGCGACCACATAGGCCATGCGGTTGCCCAGGCCGATGTCTTCCAGCAGGTCTTCGATGGTTTCCTGGCGATACTCGCTGAGCATCGCTTGCACGCGCTCGCCGGGGATTTTCTCGAGGGCGCTGTCGAAGCCGTTGAGCACCTTGTTCAGCAAACGTTCGCCCAGGCTGATGGACTCGGAGCGGCGCTGCAGTTTCAGGGCGTGGCGAATATGGGTGCGCGCCTTGCCGGTGACCACGAAGTTGAGCCACGCCGGGTTCGGCCGGGCGCCCGGTGCGCTGACGATCTCCACGGTGGAGCCGCTTTGCAGCGGTTCCGACAGCGGGGCCAGGCGCCGGTTGATGCGGCAAGCGATGCAGCTGTTGCCGACATCGGTGTGTACGGCGTAGGCAAAGTCGACGGCCGTGGAGCCTTTGGGCAACTCCATGATCCGGCCCTTGGGCGTGAACACGTAGACCTCGTCCGGGAACAGGTCGATCTTCACGCTCTCGATGAATTCCAGGGAGTTGCCTGCACGTTGCTGCATTTCCAGCACGCCTTTGACCCACTGGCGCGCGCGGGCGTGGGTGCCTTTGGGCTGCTCGTCGCCGCTGGATTTGTACAGCCAATGGGCGGCGATGCCGTTGTTGGCCATCTCTTCCATTTCCCGGGTGCGGATCTGGATCTCGATCGGCACCCCATGCATACCGAACAGCGTGGTATGCAGCGACTGATAGCCGTTGGCCTTGGGAATGGCGATGTAGTCCTTGAAGCGGCCCGGCAGGGGTTTGTACAAATTATGTACAGCGCCCAATACGCGGTAGCAGGTGTCGACCTTGTCGACGATGATCCGGAACGCATACACGTCCATGATCTCGTTGAAGGCCCGGCGCTTGCCGCGCATCTTCTTGTAGATGCCGTAGATGTGCTTCTGCCGCCCGCTGACCTCGCCCTCGATCTCGTCGATCGCCAGGCAATGGCTCAGCGACTCTTCGATCTTGTTGACGATTTCCTTGCGGTTGCCCCGGGCGCGCTTGACCGCCTGGTAGATGCGCGCCGAACGCATCGGGTGCATGGCCTTGAAGCCGAGGTCTTCGAATTCGATACGAATGGCGTGCATGCCCAGCCGGTTGGCGATGGGCGCGTAGATTTCCAGGGTTTCCTTGGCGATGCGCCGGCGTTTTTCGCCGGACAGCACTTCCAGTGTCCGCATGTTGTGCAGCCGGTCGGCCAGCTTGACCAGGATCACACGGATATCCCGGGCCATGGCCATCGCCATCTTCTGGAAGTTTTCCGCCTGGGCTTCGGCCTTGGTCTCGAAGTTCATCTGGGTCAGTTTGCTGACCCCATCGACCAGTTCGGCCACGGTTTCGCCAAATTGCGCGCTGAGCGCTTCCTTGGCGATGCCGGTGTCTTCGATCACGTCATGCAGCATCGCGGCCATCAGGCTCTGATGGTCCATGTGCATGTCGGCGAGAATATTGGCCACCGCAAGAGGATGGGTGACATACGCCTCGCCGCTGCGGCGGCGTTGGCCGTCGTGGGCTTGTTCGGCGTAGAAATACGCTCGGCGGACCAGGTTGACCTGGTCTGGGCCGAGGTAGGTCGATAAGCGATCGGCGAGGGCGTCTATGCTCGGCAAAGGATGGACTCCTGCCGCGTGCGTTGACACCGCGCCGTGCTACGTCGACCAGGCATAGGCTTAGACGGCCTCGTTGGACTCGTCCTCGAACGCTGCAAACAGCGGTTCGTCTTCAACGATCTCGGCGTTGGCGATGAACTCGTAGCTCATCAGGCCTTCAGCGATTTCGCGCAGAGCGACAACGGTAGGCTTGTCGTTTTCCCACTGGACCAGGGGCTCTTTGCCGCCAGTGGCCAGTTGACGGGCACGCTTGGTAGAGAGCATGACCAGCTCAAAGCGGTTATCCACGTGTTCTAGGCAGTCTTCAACGGTTACGCGGGCCATGGTATTCCTCGGAGCGAATGCAAGATGCGCGCTGCCCGGTTGGGCGAGCGGACTAAACAGTTTAAAAAATCACCAGCGTTTAGGGAAGCGCTGATTTTTCCCAGGCTCTCGCAAAACCGCTGCAAGTGCCAATGTAAGGCCCTCGCAGCGGTTTTGGGAAGAGCTGATCAACCGAGCAGTTCGGCCAATAACTTGCCGAAACGCTGTTGTTGGCGTTTTTGCTGGAGCTGATTGGCGCGGAAAATCGCCTTCAAATCGTCCAGGGCGTGGGCAAAATCGTCATTGATGATCAGGTAATCGTAGTCGACGTAGTGGCTCATTTCGCTGACGGCTTCACGCATGCGGCCTTCGATGATCGCGTCGCTGTCCTGGCCGCGGTTGGTCAGGCGCTGGTGCAAGGCTTCCAGGGACGGCGGCAGGATGAAGATCGACCGCGCCTTGGGCATCAGCTGGCGCACTTGCTCGGCGCCCTGCCAGTCGATTTCCAGGATCAGGTCGTGGCCTTCGTCCAGGGTCTGTTGCAGGTGGCTTTGCGAGGTGCCGTAGAGGTTGCCGAACACTTCGGCGCGCTCAAGGAAGGCGCCGTGCTCGATCATCTTGACGAACTCGGTGCGCTCGACGAAGTGATAGTGAACGCCGTTCACCTCGCCCGGGCGCATGGCGCGGGTGGTGTGGGACACCGAGATGCGGATCTGTTCGTCAGCGTCGGTCAGGGCCTTGACCAGGCTGCTCTTGCCCGCGCCCGAGGGGGCGGAAATGATGTAAAGGGTGCCGGTGCTGTGGGTCATGGAAGTTGCCTTACTCAATATTCTGTACTTGTTCGCGCATTTGCTCGATCAACACTTTGAGGTTGACCGCCGCCGTGGTGCTGCGCGGATCGAACGCCTTGGAGCCCAGTGTATTGGCTTCGCGGTTGAGTTCCTGCATCAGGAAATCCAGGCGCCGACCGGCGGCGCCGCCGGACTTGAGCACGCGGCGTACTTCAAGGATGTGGGTGCTCAGGCGATCGAGTTCTTCGGCGACGTCGCTCTTCTGCGCCAACAGGACCATTTCCTGCTCCAGGCGTACCGGATCGAGGTCGGCCTTCATGTCGGCGAAGCGGTCGAGGACCTTCTGGCGCTGGGTCGCGAGCATCTGCGGCACCAGCTCGCGCAAGGTGACCACGTCGGCTTCGATCGCGCTCAGGCGCTCGCTGATCAGGCGGGCCAGCTCGGCGCCTTCGCGCTCGCGGCCGGCCTTGAGTTCCTTCAAACCCTGGGTGAACAAGGCGAGGGCTTCGGCGTTGAGGGCTTGCGGGTCGCTGGCGTCGGCCACCAGCACGCCGGGCCAGGCCAGCACCTCCAGCGGGTTCAGCGCGGCCGGCTGCTTGATCAGGCCGGCGATGGTTTCGGCGGCGGCGACCAGTTGCGCGGCGCGCTCGCGGTCGACCTGCAGCGGTTTGCCGGTGGTTTCCTCGGTAAAGCGCAGGGTGCATTCCAGCTTGCCGCGGGAAATGCCCTGGCGCAGTGCTTCACGTACCGCGCCTTCGAGGTCGCGGAACGATTCCGGCAGGCGCAGGTGCGGCTCCAGGTAGCGGCTGTTGACCGAGCGCAGTTCCCAGCTCAGGGTGCCTTGCGCGCCGGCTTTTTCGACGCGGGCGAAGGCGGTCATGCTGTGCACCATGGAGGTACCTCGCGTTGCAGTCCCGCGATGGCGGGCTGATGGGTAAATTGAAGCCGACAGGCTGCGAAGGCGCAGGAGTGTAGCGCAGTGGGACGATTGGCCCCAAACCCTGGCACTGACAAAGCACCGCCAGTCGACGATTCGTAACCGAATTTTTTAGACGTGCCCCGAATCGGCTCGCGGCTCTATAATGCTCGGCAGTTTTTCGTCCTCCGTACAGGTATCCCCTATGAAACGTCCAAGTGGTCGCGCTGCCGATCAGCTCCGCTCGATCCGCATCACCCGCAACTACACCAAACACGCCGAGGGATCTGTACTGGTCGAGTTTGGCGATACCAAGGTGATCTGCACCGTCAGCGTCGAAAACGGCGTGCCGCGTTTCCTCAAGGGCCAGGGCCAGGGTTGGTTGACCGCCGAATACGGCATGCTGCCGCGCGCCACCGGCGAGCGTAACCAGCGTGAAGCCAGCCGTGGCAAGCAAGGCGGCCGTACCCTGGAAATCCAGCGCCTGATCGGCCGTTCGCTGCGTGCTGCCCTGGACATGTCCAAGCTGGGCGACGTGACCCTGTACGTCGACTGCGACGTGATCCAGGCCGACGGCGGCACGCGCACTGCCTCCATCACCGGTGCCATGGTTGCGCTGGTCGACGCGTTGAAAGTGATCAAGAAGCGTGGCGGCCTGAAAGCCGGCGACCCGCTCAAGCAGATGATCGCCGCTGTGTCGGTGGGCATGTACCAGGGCGAGCCAGTGCTGGACCTGGATTACCTGGAAGACTCGGCCGCCGAGACCGACCTGAACGTGGTGATGACCAGCACCGGTGGTTTCATCGAAGTGCAGGGCACCGCCGAAGGTGCGCCATTCCAGCCGTCTGAGCTGAATGCCATGCTGGCGCTGGCGCAGAAAGGCATGACCGAGATTTTCGAGCTGCAGAACGCCGCGCTGGCCGACTGAACCGGCTTCAAGGAGAAACGCCATGAGTGACAGTCAATTGCCGGTTCCGGCACCGTCCAAGGAAGTCCGCCAATGGGCGATGTTGTGTCACTTCGCGGCGTTTCTGGGCCTGGTGTTCCCTTTCGGCAGCCTGTTGGGGCCGCTGATCCTGTGGCAGATCAAGAAGGACATGGACCCGCTGATCGATGATCAGGGCAAGGAAGCCCTGAATTTCCAGATCACCGTGGCCATTGCCTGGCTGGTCTGCATGGTGCTGGGGTTCGTGGTGATCGGCTTCCTGTTGATGTTGATCCTGGTGGTCGCGGCGCTGGTGCTGACGATCATTGGCGGGATCAAGGCCAACAACGGCACGGCCTACCGCTACCCATGGACCTGGCGGCTGATCAAGTAACCAGGCGCGCACAAAAAAACCGACAGCGATGTCGGTTTTTTTTGTGCCTGGGCAAAGACCTCAGATGGTCAGTGTCCAGTCATAGTCCACGATCAGCGGCGCGTGCTGCGAGAAGCGCGGCTGGCGTGGCAGGCGTGCGCTGCGCACAAAGCGACGCAGGCCTGGGGTCAGCAGCTGGTAGTCGAAACGCCAGCCCAGGTTGAGCATCTCAGCCTGTTCGTTGTCTGGCCACCAGCTGTACTGGTCGCCTTCGCGGCTGACTTCGCGCAGGGCATCGACATAGCCCATGTTGCCGACAATCTCGTCCATCCAGGCCCGTTCCGGCGCCAGGAAACCCGGGGATTGCTGGCTGTCGCGCCAGTTCTTGATATCCAGCTTCTGTTGCGCCACGTACAGCGAGCCACAATAAATGTACTCGCGACGTTTGCGTCGCTGTTTATCCAGATAACGGGCGAAGTCGTCCATTAGCTTGAACTTCTGGTTCAAGTCTTCATCGCCGTTCTGCCCCGAAGGAAGCAGCAAGGTCGCGATGCTGACCTTGTCGAAATCGGCTTGCAGGTAGCGCCCGTAGCGGTCGGCTGTCTCGAAGCCGAGGCCGCTGATGACCGCCTTGGGTTGCAACCGCGAGTACAAAGCCACGCCACCTTGGGTGGGCACTTCGGCATCGCAGGCATAAAGGAAGTAGCCATCCAGTTGGAAGGCTGGATCGTCCAGTTCAAAGGCGGAGGCGCGGGTGTCCTGCAGGCAGATGACGTCGGCATTCTGGGCTTGCAGCCAACTGAGCAAACCACGCTCGACTGCAGCCTGAATACCATTAACGTTCACACTGATGATCCGCATAAATGGCCCCAAAAATCGCGTGCGTGTATGATACACGCCGTCTACCTAATTAGCTAAATCCGTGGTATCTGAGGCTTTTTTCATGCAGGCGTATCAACGCGATTTCATTCGTTTTGCCATCGATCGCGGGGTTTTGCGCTTCGGTGAGTTCACCCTCAAGTCCGGGCGCACCAGCCCGTATTTCTTCAATGCTGGCTTGTTCAACTCGGGTTCGGCCCTGGCTCAGCTGGGGCGTTTCTACGCGGCTGCCATCGTTGAAAGCGGTATTTCCTTCGACGTTCTGTTCGGTCCGGCCTACAAGGGCATCCCCCTGGCCGCCGCGACGGCCGTGGCGTTGGCCGAACACCATGGGCGCGATCTGCCGTGGTGCTTCAACCGCAAGGAAGCCAAGGCCCATGGCGAAGGCGGTAGCCTGGTGGGCGCGCCGCTCACCGGCAACGTGCTGATCATCGACGACGTGATCACCGCCGGCACCGCCATCCGTGAAGTGATGCAGATCATCGCCTCCCAGGAGGGTGCCAAGGCCGCAGGCGTGCTGATCGCCTTGAACCGCCAGGAGCGTGGCAATGGTGAGTTGTCGGCGATCCAGGAAGTGGAACGCGATTTCGGCATCCCGGTGGTGAGCATCGTGTCGTTGAACCAGGTGTTGCAGTTCCTGGAAGATGATCCGCAGCTCAAGCAACACTTGCCGGCAGTACGGGCGTACCGCGAGCAATTCGGCGTCCAGTAAACGCCGCACAACAAAAAGCCCCACTCCCTGTAGGAGCGAGCTTGCTCGCGAAGAACGCCAACGATGACGCGTTTATTCTGGATGAACGCGGCGCCTTTACGTTTTTCGCGAGCAAGCTCGCTCCTACAGAGGGTGGGGCTTTTTGTGGTTAAGGACGCTTGCGGTTGCTGATCAGCGTACCCACACCGGTGTCGGTGAAGATTTCCAGCAGGATCGCATTCGGCACGCGGCCGTCAAGGATCAGCGAGCTGCCGACACCGCCCTGTACCGCTTCCAGCGCACAACGGATCTTCGGCAGCATGCCGCCGTAGATGGTGCCGTCGGCGATCAGCTCGTCCACTTGTTGGGTGGTCAGGCCGGTCAGCACCTTGCCTTGCTTGTCCATCAGGCCGGCGATGTTGGTCAGCAGCATCAGCTTTTCAGCCTTCAGCGCTTCGGCCACTTTGCCGGCAACCAGGTCGGCGTTGATGTTGTAGGACTCGCCGTTGGCGCCCACGCCGATCGGCGCAATGACCGGGATGAAATCACCTTTGACCAGCAGGTTCAGCAAGTCGGTGTTGATACCGATCACTTCGCCCACCTGGCCGATGTCGATGATTTCCGGCTGGGTCATTTCCGGCGTCTGACGGGTCACGGTCAGTTTTTTCGCGCGGATCAGCTCCGCGTCCTTGCCGGTCAGGCCAATCGCGCTGCCGCCGTGGCGGTTGATCAGGTTGACGATGTCTTTGTTCACCTGGCCGCCGAGGACCATCTCCACCACGTCCATGGTCTGCGCGTCAGTGACACGCATGCCATCGATGAAGTGGCTTTCGATCGACAGGCGCTTGAGCAGGTCGCCGATCTGCGGGCCGCCGCCGTGGACCACCACCGGGTTGATCCCCACGGCTTTCATCAACACGATATCGCGGGCAAAGCCGGTTTTCAGCTCGTCGCTTTCCATGGCATTGCCGCCGTATTTGATCACCAGCGTCTTGCCGACGTAGCGTCGAATGTAGGGCAACGCTTCGGACAGGACCTTGGCGGTGTTGGCAGCGGCTTCGCGTTCGAGGGTCATTCAGGGCTCCGGTGCAAAAAAATCAGAACGGTAATTGGAGATCAGGGGCAACACGTTTCAACTGGACGTGGAACACGTCCTTGATGCGCTGCAACTCAGCCTCGGTATCCGCCTCGAAACGCAGCACCAGCACCGGTGTGGTGTTGGACGCGCGAACCAGGCCCCAGCCTTTGGCGTAATCGACTCGCACACCATCAATGGAGGTCAGGTTGGCGCCTTCGCCCCATTGCGCGTCGTGCAATGCGTCAATGATGCTGAATTTGCTCTCTTCGGTCACATGGATATTGATCTCTGGCGTAGAAATATCATTCGGGAAGGTCTGAAACAGCTCCTGCGCCGTGGATTTTTCCTTGCTGAGGATCTCCAGCAGACGAGCGGCGCTGTAAATGCCGTCGTCAAACCCGAACCAACGCTCCTTGAAGAACACGTGGCCGCTCATTTCGCCGGCCAGCAGCGCGCCGGTTTCCTTCATTTTCTTTTTGATCAACGAGTGACCGGTCTTCCACATCAGCGGGCGACCGCCATATTCCTTGATCAGCGGCGTCAGGCGACGGGTGCATTTTACGTCGAAGATGATTTCGGCATTCGGGTTGCGCGCCACCACATCACGGGCGAACAGCATCAGCAGGCGGTCGGCGAACACGTTTTCGCCGGTGTTGGTCACCACGCCCACGCGGTCACCGTCGCCGTCAAAGGCCAGGCCGACGTCGGCCCCGGTTTCCTTGACCTTGGCGATCAGGTCCACCAGGTTTTCAGGCTTGCCCGGGTCTGGATGGTGGTTGGGGAAGTTGCCGTCGACGTCGCAGAACAACGGCACCACTTCGCAGTTCAGGGCTTCGAGCAGTTGCGGAGCGATCACGCCGGCCGCGCCGTTGCCGCAGTCCACCACCACTTTCAGGCGGCGCGCGAGTTTGACGTCGCCGGTGATTTCGTCGGAGTAGCGCTGAAGAATGTCGACCTTGGTGATGCTGCCTTTGCCGCTGGTCAGGTCGTTGGTTTTCAGGCGTGTGTGCAGGGCCTGGATCTGTTCGTTGGCCAGGGTGTCGCCGGCGATGACGATCTTGAAGCCGTTGTAGTCCGACGGGTTGTGGCTGCCGGTGAGCATCACCCCGGATTTGCCGGCCAGCACGTTGGCGGCGTAGTACAGCGCCGGGGTCGGCACCAGGCCGACGTCGCTGACATGGCAACCGCTGTCGGCCAGGCCCTGGATCAATTGCTCCACCAGCTCGGGACCGGACAGGCGACCGTCACGGCCGACCGAAACGTTCGGTTCGTCCTGGGCCAGGCTTTGGGCGCCGATGGCGCGGCCAATCCAGTAGGCGGTTTCGGCGGTCAGGGTCTTGGGCACCACGCCACGGATGTCATAGGCGCGGAAGATGCTGTCGGGGAAGGTCGGGGCTACTCGGGCGGCGGTACTCATCGCGGGGGGAAACTCCATCTGAAAGAGACAAGGCTGGCCTTAATGTGGCTGACCGGCAGGCTTAAACTGAAGGGTATGACGGCGTTTTCGGTGCAGAGTTCGTGGTGCAAAAAGGCCATCGGAGCATCCGCTCCGCGCTTATGTTTGCGTAATGCATTGATTTTACTTGGAAAGTGTCGCTCGTCAGGTCCGCGCATTCTTCATCCTGAAAGGCCATGCGGTGGCATCTAACCGGGCCGGACGGTAGCGTCCGCCCCGGTTTGGTGTGGTCAGTGACTGCCGGAATGCCCAAAACCGCCTGCGCCGCGTTGGGTTGCGTCGAATTCCTGTACCAGTTCGAAGTGCGCCTGCACCACCGGCACCAGCACCAGCTGCGCGATGCGCTCGCCGACGACGATGTTGAAGGCGGTCTGGCCGCGGTTCCAGCACGACACCATCAGCTCGCCCTGGTAGTCCGAGTCGATCAGGCCGACCAGGTTGCCCAGCACGATGCCGTGCTTATGGCCGAGGCCCGAGCGCGGCAGAATCAGCGCCGCCAGGCCCGGGTCGCCGACATAGATCGACAGGCCGGTCGGAATCAGCAGGGTCTGGCCCGGCTCGAGGACGGTGTCTTCCTTGAGCATGGCGCGCAGGTCCAGGCCGGCGGAGCCCGGTGTGGCATAGGCCGGCAGGGGGAAGTCGGTGCCGATGCGGGGGTCGAGGATCTTGGCTTGCAAAGCGTGCATGTAAATTAAACCTGGTTCAGCCGTTGGGCGATAAAAGAGATCAGTTGGCGGGCAATCTTGCCCTTGCTGGTCTGGGCGAAAAGGGTGGCGTGCAGGTCGCGATCGATCACGCTGCAGGCGTTTTCCTCACTGTTGAAGCCGATGCTTGGGTTGGCGACATCATTGGCAACGATCAGGTCGAGGTTTTTGTCTTTCAATTTACGTGCGGCGTAGTCCAGCAGGTGCTCGGTCTCGGCGGCGAAACCGACGCTGAACGGACGGTCCGGGCGGCTGGCGATGGTGGCCAGGATGTCCGGGTTACGCACCATTTGCAGGAGCAGGCCGTCGCCGCTGGTAGGGTCTTTCTTGAGCTTTTGCGGGGCGACGACTTCCGGGCGGTAATCCGCAACCGCTGCCGAGGCGATAAACAGGTCGCAGGGAATGGCCGCCTCACAGGCCGCCAACATGTCCCGGGCGCTGACCACGTCGATCCGGGTGACACGATCGGGCGTCGGCAAATGCACCGGGCCGGTGATGAGGGTCACGCGCGCGCCTGCCTCGACCGCCGCTTCAGCCAGGGCAAAGCCCATTTTTCCTGAGCTATGGTTGGTGATGTAGCGCACCGGGTCGATGTTTTCCTGGGTCGGGCCGGCGGTGATCAACACGTGCTTGCCAGTCAGGGCCAGGTGCTGGAAGCACTCGGCGGCGCACAGTGCCAGGTCGGTGGCTTCGAGCATGCGGCCCATGCCGACGTCGCCGCAGGCCTGGCTGCCGGAGGCCGGGCCGAACACCTTGAGGCCACGGCTTTGCAGGAGCTGCGTATTGGCTTGGGTGGCCGGGTCGCGCCACATGGCCTGGTTCATGGCCGGGGCGATGGCGACAGTGGCGTCGGTGGCCAGGACCAGCGTGGTCAGCAAGTCATCGGCGATGCCTTGCGCCAGGCGGGCGATCAGGTCGGCGGTGGCCGGGGCGATCAGCACCAGGTCGGCCCATTTGGCCAGTTCGATATGGCCCATGGCGGCTTCGGCGGCCGGGTCCAGCAGGTCCAGGTGAACCGGGTGGCCGGACAAGGCCTGCATGGTCAGCGGGGTGATGAACTCACTGCCGCCGCGGGTCATGACCACGCGCACTTCGGCGCCCTGGTCGAGAAGCCTGCGAACCAGCTCTGCGCTCTTGTAGGCGGCAATGCCGCCGCCGACGCCGAGAACGATGCGTTTCCGATACAGACGCTGCATTGGTTTGCCTTTCCAGTTCAGTGAAGCCAGTTCAGTGACGCCTGCGATGCCCCCTCCCCAGGTGAAATCGCATGCAAAAAAGAGGGCCTACGATAACACAGCGTCCGCCAGGCAACAGCGGCGCACATGCACAGGGAGGCGGGATGAGTATTCGTGATTGGCCGGTGGCCGAGCGGCCGCGGGAGAAGCTTTTGGAATGGGGGGCCGCAACGCTGTCCGACGCCGAACTGTTGGCTATCTTCCTGCGCACCGGCGTGGCCGGGCGGAGCGCGGTGGACCTGGCGCGGCATCTGTTGGCGCAGTTCGGTGGCTTGCGCCCGCTGCTGGAGGCCAGCCAGGTGCTGTTCAGCCAGCAGTTGGGGCTGGGGCCGGCGAAGTTTGCGCAACTGCAGGCGGTGCTGGAAATGTCCCGGCGCCACTTGGCCGAACAACTGCGCAGTGACTCGGTGCTGGAAAGCCCGGTCGCTGTGCGTGACTACCTCAAGGCGCTGTTGCGCCATGAGCCTCACGAGATTTTCGGCTGCCTGTTTCTCGATTCAAAGCATCGGGTGCTGGGGTTCGAGGCGTTGTTCCAGGGCACCATCGACGCCACCGTGGTTTACCCGCGGCAAGTGGTCAAGCGCGCCCTGGCGTATAACGCGGCGGCGTTGATCCTGTGCCACAACCATCCCTCGGGGAGCGTGGAGCCGAGTGCGGCTGATCGAAAATTGACCAAGATTCTGCAAAAAGCCTTGGAAGTGGTGGATGTGCGGGTGCTGGATCACATCATCGTGGGCGATGGTGATCCATTGTCGATGGCGGAATACGGGTGGATGTAGGAGGGGCAGCAGTTGCAAGGTTGCAGCTGCAAGCCTCAAGGGGGCTTGCAGCTTGCAGCTTGCAGCTTGCAGCTCAGGGCTTGACGCTGACTTTCGAAAAATCCTGCCGCCCAAACGGGCTCACCTGGTACCCCTCGACATTCTTGCGGGTCAGGGCGAACGCCATCGGGTGCGCCAGCGGCAGCCACAGTGCCTGCTGTTGGATCTGCGCCTGGGCCTGTTGATACAGCTTGCTGCGCACCCCTTGCTCGCTGGTGGTCTTGCCGGCGCTGATGAGCTTGTCCAGGGCCGGGTCGCAATAGCGGGCGAAGTTGGTGCCGGATTTCACTGCCGCGCAGGAGAACTGCGGAGTCAGGAAGTTATCCGGGTCGCCGTTGTCGCCGGCCCAACCCATGAACAGCAGGTCGTGTTCGCCGGCCTTGGCGCGGCGGATCAACTCGCCCCATTCGATCACGCGGATCTCGGCCTGGATGCCGACCTCGGCCAGGTCCGCCTGCAGCAGTTGCGCGCCGAGGTTGGGGTTGGGGTTCAGCAGGCTGCCGGTGGGGCGTGTCCAGATCGTGGTCTTGAAGCCGTCCTTGAGCCCGGCGCGCTCCAGCAGCAGCTTGGCCTTGGCGATGTCCTGTGGATAACCCGGCAACTCCTTGGCATAGCTCCAGGTGTTGGGCGGGTAGGGGCCGTTGGCGGCTTCGGCGGTGCCTTCGAACACGGCTTTGAGGTAGCTGTCCTTGTCGAAGGCCAGGTTGATCGCCTGGCGCACTTCGGGCTTGTCCAGCGGTGGGTGCTGGCTGTTGATCGCGACGAATGCAGTCATGAATGCTGCGGTTTTTTCTATTTTGAGTGCGGGATCTTTCTCGGCTTCGCCCACATCCAGGGGTTTGGGCGACAGTGCGATCTGGCATTCGTCGCGGTGCAGTTTCTGCAGGCGCACGTTCGCATCCGGGGTGATGGCGAAGATCAAGTTATCCACAGCCGGTTTGCCGGCGAAATAATCCGGGTTGGCTTTGTAGCGCACCACGGCATCTTTCTGGAACCGTGTGAAAATGAACGGGCCGGTGCCGATGGGCTGGCTGTTGAGCTTTTCCGGGGTGCCGGCCTTGAGCAGCTTGTCGGCGTACTCGGCCGGGTAGATCGAGGCAAAACCCATGCTCAGCGCGGCGAGGAAGGTTGAGTCGGGGTGATCGAGGGTGAAGCGCACGGTCAGCGGGTCAAGGGCGTCGATCTTCTTGATCAGTGCCGGCAATTGCAGCGACTGGGCATGGGGGAAGCCGCTCTGGGCGATCTTGTGCCATGGGTTGGCCGGATCGAGCATGCGCTCGAAGCTGAAGCGGACATCTTCGGCGGTCAGGGTGCGGCTCGGGGTGAAATAGTCGGTGCGGTGGAATTTTACGTTGGGGTGCAACTGGAAGGTGTAGGTCAGGCCGTCCGGCGACACTTCCCAGCTGTCCGCCAGGCTTGGCACCAGCTTGCCGCTGGCTGCGTCATAGTTCACCAGGCTGTTCATCAGCACGTCGGCCGAGGCGTTGGTGGTAGTCAGCGAGTTGTACTGCACTACGTCAAACCCTTCGGGACTGGCTTCGGTACACACGCTCAGATTGGTGGCCGCCAAGGCCTGCGGCGCGATAAACAGAGGGGCTAGCAAAAGCGGTAGGGCAGCGAGGCGCATGTTCGGTTTCCTGTGCAGATCGAAGGCCCATCTGCGAGTGCAGTCTGGAAAAGTCCTACCGTAGTGGTCTGATTGATAAATGACTAGTCCATTTTTGCCTGTGCTTTTGGCTCAAATGCTGTTTTGATGGCGCCTCAGCGCGTTTCGCCTTGTACTTTTTGGTACTTGCGGGCGTTGTAAATCATTCTGTGCGACGAGCGGTCGGCTATTGCAGCGGCCCCTCCTGGCAACGGTTCGGCCATCTGTCGCCGAGATTTACGCCGGTAAAAACACACGGGCTGTTGTTGCACTTGGGTCTTTCTGGTATAAAGCAGCGCTCTTTTCTAGGGGCCCGGTTCCTTCGCTTGTAGGTGTAGCCGGTAAGACCCTAAAGAAACGCGGCGCCTGGCGCCAAATGACTGAGAGATTAAGCGGCCAACCCATGCCGGGTTGGGCATGTGGTTTTAGAGGGCTGAGGCATGTCGAGAGTCTGTCAAGTTACCGGTAAGGGTCCGGTGACTGGGAATAACATTTCCCACGCAAATAACAAAACCCGTCGTCGTTTCCTGCCGAACCTGCAGCATCACCGCTTCTGGGTTGAAGAAGAGAAACGTTTTGTGCGTCTGCGCGTATCTGCCAAAGGCATGCGCATTATCGACAAGCGTGGCATCACTGTCGTGCTGGCCGAAATCCGCGCCGCTGGCAAGATCTAAGGAGCTCTATCATGCGTGAATTGATTCGAATGATCTCTAGCGCCGGTACTGGTCACTTCTACACTACCGACAAGAACAAGCGTACTACCCCGGACAAGCTCGAAAAGAAAATGTTCGATCCGCGCGTTCGCAAGCACGTGATCTACAAAGAAGGCAAAATCAAGTAATTGATTTTCTTCCTTGTGAAAAAAAGCCCGTTTCTCACGATTCGGGCTTTTTTTTGCGCAGGATTTGCTGATCAGGCCTTCTGTTCGAACACCACATAGATCTTGCGGCAGGGCTCGAGCACTTCCCAGGTGCCGCTGAAGCCGGCCGGGATCACGAAGCGGTCGCCGGCGCGCAAGGTCTTGGCGTTGCCCTCGGCATCGCGCAGTACGGAAACCCCCTGCACAATCTCGCAGTACTCATGTTCGGTGTAGTTGACCTTCCACTGCCCGACGTCGCCTTCCCAGACGCCGGCGCTCATCTGGCCGCACGGGCTGTTGTAGTGGTTGTAGATCGTTTGCTCGGGATTGCCCTTGAGGATTTTTTCCGGGGCAGGGAGGTAGCGATCGGGGGCGGTGTTGGCTTGGCTGAAGTCGACGATGTCCTGGATGCTCATGTGCGTGTCCCGTCTGGCCTGCGGTTGGAGAGCCCAAAGTCTATGTTTATTAAAATGAACATCGCAAGGGCGTTTACCGGCGTTATGTCAAATATATTGATACATCCCCAGCCGCTGGTTTAGGGTGGCAGTTGCCTTGAGCCGAACAACTGGCTGGCGGGGCAAGCATTCTTTGAGGCTGCCGGGGCACATCGCCTGGCCCTTGTATTCAATAAGAGGAGGACACTCGCATGACCACCCTGACCCGTGCCGACTGGGAGCAACGCGCCAAGGATCTGAAGATCGAAGGCCGCGCCTATATCAATGGCGAGTACACCGCCGCCGTTTCCGGCGACACGTTCGAATGCATCAGCCCCGTCGATGGCCGCCTGCTGACCAGCGTTGCCAGCTGTGACGTCGCCGACGCCCAGCGCGCCGTGGAAAATGCCCGCGCCACGTTCAATTCCGGTGTCTGGTCGCGCCTGGCGCCGGCCAAGCGCAAGGCCACCATGATCCGTTTCGCCGCGTTGCTCAAGGCCAATGCCGAAGAGCTGGCGCTGCTGGAAACCCTGGACATGGGCAAGCCGATCAGCGACGCCCTGAATATCGACGTACCCGGCGCGGCGAATGCCCTGAGCTGGAGCGGCGAGGCCATCGACAAGATTTACGATGAAGTCGCTTCCACCCCTCACGATCAGCTGGGTCTGGTGACCCGTGAGCCGGTCGGTGTGGTTGCCGCCATCGTGCCGTGGAATTTCCCGCTGATGATGGCTTGCTGGAAACTCGGGCCGGCGCTGTCGACCGGTAACTCCGTGATCCTCAAACCGTCCGAAAAATCCCCGCTGACCGCCATCCGCATCGCGGCCCTGGCCGTTGAGGCCGGTATTCCAAAAGGCGTGTTCAACGTGCTGCCGGGCTACGGCCACACCGTGGGTAACGCGCTCGCGCTGCACATGGATGTCGACACCCTGGTGTTCACTGGCTCCACCAAAATCGCCAAACAGCTGTTGATCCGCTCCGGCGAATCGAACATGAAACGTGTATGGCTGGAAGCGGGCGGCAAGAGCCCGAACATCGTGTTCGCCGATGCCCCGGACCTGCAAGCCGCCGCCGAATCCGCCGCCGGCGCGATTGCCTTCAACCAGGGCGAAGTCTGCACCGCCGGTTCGCGTCTGCTGGTGGAGCGCTCCATCAAGGATAAATTCCTACCGCTGGTGATCGCCGCGCTGAAGGGCTGGAAGCCAGGCAACCCGCTGGACCCGGCCACGAACGTCGGCGCGCTGGTAGACACTCAACAGATGAACACCGTGCTGTCCTACATCGAAGCCGGTCATGCCGACGGTGCCAAACTGGTGGCGGGCGGCAAGCGCACGCTGGAAGAGACCGGTGGCACTTACGTCGAGCCGACGATTTTCGACGGAGTGACCAACGCCATGAAGATCGCCCGCGAAGAAATCTTCGGCCCGGTCCTCTCGGTGCTCACTTTTGACAGCGCCGAAGAAGCCGTCGCCATCGCCAACGACACCCAATACGGCCTGGCCGCGGCGGTGTGGACGGCGGATATCTCCAAGGCGCACCTCACCGCCAAGGCACTGCGCGCCGGTAGCGTGTGGGTCAACCAGTACGACGGCGGTGACATGACCGCGCCGTTTGGTGGCTTCAAGCAGTCGGGCAACGGTCGCGACAAGTCGCTGCATGCGTTCGACAAGTACACCGAGCTGAAGGCGACCTGGATCAAGCTCTAAGCAACACCGCAGGTCCCCTGTAGGAGCGAGCTTGCTCGCGAAGAACTCAAAGACGCCGCGTTCAACCAGACAGCACGCGTTATCGTTGGCGTTTTTCGCGAGCAAGCGCGCTCCTACAGTTCGTTTGCAGCCCTGAAAAAACTATCCACAGGAGCGTGGAAATGCGTTGGGCGACTTATTTCGCCGTGCTGGCCTCGGTGCTCAGCGTTGGTCTGGCGTTGGGCGTCAGCATGCCGCTGGTGTCCCTGCGTCTGGAAGGCTGGGGCTACGGCAGCTTCGCCATTGGAGTGATGGCTGCGATGCCGGCCTTCGGCGTGCTGTTGGGGGCGAAGGTTTCCAGTCGGCTGGCGTCCTGGCTGGGCACTGCGCATCTGATGCGCCTGTGCCTGTGGGCGGGGGCGGTGTCCATCGGTCTGTTGGCGATCCTGCCGAGCTACCCGGTGTGGCTGGTGCTGCGGCTGATGATCGGGGTGATCCTGACCATCGTGTTCATTCTTGGCGAAAGCTGGATCAACCAGTTGGTGGTGGAGCAATGGCGCGGCCGGCTGGTGGCGCTGTATGGCTGCACCTATGCGCTGAGCCAGCTGTCGGGGCCGCTGCTGTTGGGCGTGCTGGGCACCGATCATGACTATGGGTTCTGGGTGGGCGTGGGCCTGTTGACGCTGGCGCCGTTGCTGTTGCTGGGGCGTTCCGGGGCGCCGACCGCCGAGTCCTTCAGCGTGACGTTTGCCGAGCTGTGGCGCTTCTGTCGGAGCCTGCCGGCGATTGCCTGGGCGGTGGCGTTATTCGCGGCGTTCGAGGCGATGATCCTGACGCTGCTGCCGGTGTATTGCCTGCAGCAAGGCTTCACGGCCGAGATCGCCCTGGCGATGGTCAGCACGGTGGTGGTGGGCGATGCGTTGCTGCAGCTGCCCATCGGCGCACTGGCCGACTACCTGCCGCGGCGCACGCTGTTCTTGAGCTGCGCGCTGCTGTTGCTGGGGGCGAGCCTGGCAGTCCCGTTGTTGATGCACACGCTGCTGATCTGGCCGGTGTGGGTGCTGTTCGGCGCGAGTGCGGGTGGTTTGTTCACCTTGTCGTTGATCCTGATCGGCGAGCGTTACCGCGACGATGCGCTGGTGCGCGCCAATGCCCACGTGGCGCAGCTCTGGGGCATCGGTTGCCTGATCGGGCCGCTGGTGGCCGGTGCGGGCAGCCAGTGGATCAGCGGGCATGCATTGCCGTGGCTGATGGCGGCCGGGGCGCTGGGGTTGGTGGTGCTGTTGTTGCGCCAGGGGGCGTTTGGCGCCGCGCAGCCCGCTTAGGCGCGAGGGGATGAAGGCTGGTTAAGTGCGGTGTTCTTGCGTTCTTCGCGAGCAAGCTCGCTCCTACAGCATGCGCTCCAGGCCGACGGAGGTGGCGAACCAGGCGTTGAAGTGGCGCCACCAACTGCCCGGCTCGCGGGTCAGGGTGTGCGGTTGCCCGTTATCTTCGGTGGTCCACACCACCTGGCCATCCTGTAATTTCGCCTCGTAGCTCAATGCTGGCGCCATGCCTTGCAGCGCCAGATTGCGCAGGTGCTCGGCCAGCTCAGGGCTGTCCACCAGCACGCCGACTTCGGTATTCCACAGCACCGAACGCGGGTCGAAGTTGAACGAGCCGATAAACGATTTCTGCCGATCAAAAATCATCGCCTTGCTATGCAGGCTGGAATCCGAGCCGAGGAACAGGCCGCGACGAAACAGGTGGGGCCCGCTGCCTGTGCGGGGTGCGCCGGGTTGGCGGCGCAACTCATAGAGTTTCACGCCGTGCTCCAGCAGCGCCTTGCGATAGGGCGCGTAGCCGCCGTGTACGGCCGGCACGTCGGTGGCTTCGAGGGAGTTGGTCAGCAGGCTCACCGAGACGCCCGCATCCGCGCGACCGGTCAGGTACACCAGGCCCGGCTGCCCCGGCACGAAATACGCCGAAATCATCATCAACTCATGGTTGACGCCTTCGAGTTCCGGTTCCAGTTGGGTGGTCAGCAGCAGGTGCGGGTCCGGATCATTCTTGGCGAGTACCTTGCTCGGGGCGTCCCACAACGCCTGGTTCCAGGCCCAGATCAGCTCGCGCCGCCAGATGTCCAGGCGCGGTTCGGTCTTGTAGGTGCGCAGGCGGTTGTACAAGGCGTGGTTCTGTTGGCGCGACTGGGCCAGGGATTCTTCCAGGCGCAGGCGTGCGCTGGCCAGGTCGCCTTTGGACGGCAGGTTGGAGATGAATTCATTGATGGGCTTGCTCAGGGCGCTGTTCCAGTACTGGTCGAAACTGTGGCCGAGTTGCTCGGCCACCGGGCCCACGCTGAGCATGTCGATGTCGGTGAAATTCAGGTTAGGTTCGGCGTCGAAATACTCGTCGCCCAGGTTACGCCCGCCGACGATGGCCGCGCTGTTGTCCGCCAGCCACAGTTTGTTGTGCATGCGCCGATGTTGCAGCGACAGGTTGAGCAGGCGCCCCATGGCGCGCGTCACGCCGGTGCTGCGCCCCAGGTGCAGCGGGTTGAACAGGCGAATCTGGATGTTGGGATGGGCGGCGAGGGTGGCGATGACCTGATCGAGGCCGTCGCTGGTGGTGTCGTCCAGCAGGATACGCACACGCACGCCACGGTCGGCGGCCTTGAGCAGTTCATCCACGAGCAGGCGGGTGCTGATGCCGTCGTGGACGATGTAGTACTGCAGGTCGAGGCTGGTCTGGGCGTTGCGGATCAGTTCGGCGCGGGCCATGAACGCCTCGCTGCTGTTGGGCAGCAGGCGAAAGCCGGAGCGGCCCTGATGCGGCGCGGCCTGGGCCTGGATCGAACGGCCGAACGACGACTGCGTCGCCGGCAGGGCATCGCTGGGGATGCGCGGCACATTCACCATGGCGCAGCCGCCCAGGGCCAGGGCGCCCAACAGGAAAAACGCTAAAAGCCGTCGAGTCATCAAGGGCACCGTTTCCAGATCAGGGCGGTTGTCGACATAGGACGGCTATTTTCCCGGAAAGGTCAGTCGGCGGCCTCGGCCAGCATCTTGCTCGCGACGGCGCCGACTTTGCGCACCGCCTCTTCAATCTGCGGCGTAGGTTTGGCAGCGTAGTTCATGCGCAGGCAATTCCTGTACTTGCCGGACGCGGAAAAGATACTGCCCACGGCGATTTGTACGCCTTGTTCCACCAACACCCGGTTGAGCTTGAGGGTGTCGAAACCTTCCGGCAGCTCGATCCACAGCATGAAGCTGCCTTGAGGTCGGCTGGCGCGGGTGCCGGCGGGGAAATAACGGCTGACCCAGTCGAGCATCATGTCGCGATTACGTTGGTATTGAGTACGCATCCGCCGCAAATGCGGTTCGAAATGGCCGCCCTTGAGAAATTCGGCGATGGCGATCTGCGGCTGGGTCGCAGTGGAGCCGGTGCTGATGTATTTCATGTGCAACACCCGCTCCAGGTAGCGGCCCGGCGCGACCCAGCCAATCCGCAGGCCTGGCGCCAGGGTTTTCGAGAACGAGCTGCAGAGCAATACGCGGCCATCTTCGTCGAAGGATTTGATGGTGCGCGGGCGCGGGTAGCTGTAGGCCAGTTCGCCATACACATCGTCTTCGATGATTGCCACATCAAAGCGCTGGGCCAGGGTCAACAGCGCCCGCTTGCGTGCCTCCGGCATGATGTAGCCCAAAGGATTGTTGCAGTTGGGGGTCAGTTGAATGACTTTGATCGGCCACTGTTCCAGCGCCAGTTCCAGGGCTTCGAGGCTGATGCCGGTGAGCGGGTCTGTGGGGATTTCCAGGGCTTTCATGCCCAGGCCCTTGAGGGTCTGCATGGCGCCGTGGAAGCTCGGCGAGTCCACCGCAACGATATCCCCCGGCTCGCAGATGGAGCGGATGCTGGCAGACAGCGCCTCATGGCAGCCGGTGGTGATCACGATGTCTTCGGCGGTCAACTGGCAGCCGGAATCCAATGACAGTCGGGCGATTTGTTCGCGCAACTCCATACAGCCGAGGATATTGTCGTAATACAGCCCCGGCAGGTCCTGGCGCCGGCTGACGCGGGCCAGGCTGCGCAGCAGCGGCTTGAGGGTGGGCGACAACACATCCGGCATGCCGCGGCCCAGCTGTACGACATCTTTACGCGGTACCGCGCGGATCAACTCGAGCACTTGGTCCCACTGGGAAATTTCCACCGGGCGCTGGGCCGGGCGGCCGACTTCGGGCAAGGCCGGCAGCTCACGGCCGACGGGCACGAAGTAACCGGACTTGGGCTTCGGCATCGCCAGACCGTTGTCTTCCAGCATGCGATACGCTTGCTGCACGGTGCTCAAACTGACCCCGTGCTCGACACTCAAGGCCCTTACGGAAGGCAGCCGGTCACCGGGGCGGTAGAAGCCCTGTTCGATGCGGGTGCCCAACAATTCGGCAAGGTTGACGTAAAGGGTCACGGTGATCACTCCCAGGGGACCAGTACAGATTCTGGGAAAATACAGGATTCAGCCACTCGTGGGCAGTATCTGTATGGATTTAATAAAATTTGGTTGAATCTGTAATGGTTTTGTTCACTCGCTCATTCTAGTCACTCATGGCAACCAGCAAATGAGGACGACAAAATGAACGGCATGAGCGATGTGCGGCTGACGTTACACGGCCAGGAACTCGAAGCGGGGCAGGCGCGGGCGATGTCGGCCCCGACCCGCAACCGCTGGAGCCTGTTCTGGCACCGTCGCCACACGCGCAAGGTGCTGCTGGAGCTGACTGCCGAGCAACTGCGGGATATCGGGTTGACCGCCGAGCAGGCGCGCCAGGAAGGCTTGAAGCCGTTCTGGCGCAGTTGAGTCACACCAGTTCTTTCAACCGGTGCCAGAGCATCCCCAGCGCCAACAGCGGCGAGCGCAAGTGCTTGCCGCCGGGGAAGGTGATGTGCGGCACCTGGGCGAACAGATCGAAACGTCCCTGCTGCTGGCCGCTGATGGCTTCGCCCAGCAGCTTGCCCGCCAGGTGTGTCGCGTTGAGGCCATGACCGGCGTAGGCCTGGGCGTAATACACATTGGGTTGATCTGCCAATCGGCCGATCTGCGGCAAGCGGTTGGCACCGATGCCGATCATGCCGCCCCATTGATAGTCGATCTTCACGTCGGCCAGTTGGGGGAACACCTGCACCATCTTCGGCCGCATGTAGACGCCGATGTCCTTGGGGTCGCGTCCGGAATAGTGGCAGGCGCCGCCGAACAGCAGGCGACGGTCGGCAGACAGTCGGAAGTAGTCCACCGTCACCCGCTGATCACACACCGCCATGTTTTGCGGCAGCAATTGGGCCGCCTGGGCGGCGCTTAACGGCTCGGTGGCGATGATATAGCTGCCGGCCGGCAGCACTTTGCCGCTCAGCAGTGGGTTGAGCCCCTTCAGATAGGCGTTGCAGGCCAGCACCAGGGTCTTGGCGCGCACATTGCCGCGGGCGGTGTGTACGTTGACCTCGGGGCCGTAGTCGATGCGCGTCACTTCGGAGTGCTCGAACAGTTGCACGCCGAGTTTTTGGGCGGCAGCTGCCTCGCCGAGGGCCAGGTTCAGCGGGTGCAGATGGCCCGAGCCCATGTCGATCATGCCGCCCACGTAGCGCTCGGAACCGATCACGCTGCCCATTTCGCTGGCTTGCAGCAGGCGTACTTCGTGGCGATAGCCCAGGCTGCGCAATTCTTCGGCGTCTTCGGCGAGGCCGAGCAGGTCGCGGGGTTTGTTGGCCAGGTCGCAGTAGCCCCAGGTCAGGTCGCAGGCGATCTGGAAACGCTCGACGCGCTCGCGCACGATTTCTACCGCCTCCAGGCCCATCAGTTTCATCTGGCGCACGCCGTCGGTGCCGATCACGTTGGTGAATTGCTCCAGGCCATGGCCAACGCCGCGGATCAACTGGCCGCCATTGCGCCCGCTGGCGCCCCAGGCGATCTTGCGCGCTTCCAGCAGCACCACGCTGAACCCGCGTTCGGCCAGTTCCAGCGCGGTGTTGAGCCCGGAAAAACCGCCGCCGATCACGCACACGTCGGCCACCGTTTCGCCGGCCAACGCCGGATAGTCGGGTTGCGGCAGGCTGCTGGCGGCGTAGTAGGAAGCGGTGTGCCGGGCGCTGGCAGTCATGGGAACATCCCCGTTTGGAAAATTTGACGCAGGATACAGCGGTCGGACGAAGCTGTCTCACCGCGGGGTTTTGCGGCAGAATCCACGCCTATTCGCCGTTCGGTACGTGTTTCGATGAGTTGCAACAGTCAGAAAATCAGCGCATTGCGCCGACAGATCCCCTCGTTTGAGTGCGTCCCCGGTTGCCACGATTGCTGTGGGCCGGTGACGACTTCCCCCGAGGAAATGTCGCGCCTGCCGCGTAAGACCGCTGCCGAACAGGAAGCCGCCATGGACGAGTTGAACTGCGTACACCTGGGGCCCAATGGCTGCACGGTGTATGACGAGCGCCCGCTGATCTGTAGGCTTTTCGGCACCACAAAGACCTTGCCGTGCCCCAATGGACGGCGGCCGGTGGAGCTGATTCACCCGCGGGTGGAGAAGCAGATCCACGAATACATGGCGAGTACCCGGCAGGTGCTGGTCTAAATGTGGGAGCAAGCAAGCCCTCGCCCACATTGGCCCGGTTGTGTCAGTCAGTCGGGGATGGGCAGATTGAGGCTCTCTTTCACCTCTTCCATCACGATATAGCTCTTGGACTCCCGCACATGGGGCAGTTTGAGCAGGATGTCGCCGAGCAGTTTGCGGTACGAGGCCATCTCGGAAATCCGCGCTTTCACCAGGTAGTCGAAGTCCCCCGAGACCAAGTGGCACTCCAGCACATGGGGCAATTTCAGCACGGCGCGGCGGAATTCTTCAAAGGTGTCGCCGGATTTGTAGTCGAGGCTGATCTCGACAAATACCAGCAAACTCGCCTTCAAATGCTGGGGGTTGAGGCGTGCGTTGTAGCCCATGATGATCCCTTCACGCTCAAGGCGGCGCACGCGCTCGGTGCAGGGGGTGGTCGACAGTCCGACCTTTTCCCCCAGCTCCGTGAACGAAATGCGCCCGTCGGCTTGTAGGATGCGCAAGATGTTCCGGTCGATCTTGTCCAGCTCCCGTTTGGTCTGGGTGTTGGTACGCATAGGGGATACGCCTCTGTGAAAAGGGTTGTTGCCAAGAATTGTCGCCAAATATAGGCATTTATATAGTGAAATGCACTGGTGATTGCTTTTTATACTGCTCACATCATTGCTCGAACAACACACGTCGGCGGTCAAGCCGCGATGAGGATATAAAAATGCGCGTTCTGGTCTTGGGTAGCGGCGTCATTGGTGTGACCAGTGCCTACTATTTGGCGCGAGCCGGTTTTGAGGTGGTCGTGGTCGACCGCCAGCCAGCCGCGGCCATGGAAACCAGTTTCGCCAACGCCGGCCAGGTCTCTCCAGGCTACGCCTCGCCATGGGCCGCGCCGGGTGTGCCGCTCAAGGCCATCAAGTGGCTGCTGCAACGCCACGCGCCGCTGGCGATCAAGGCCACTGCCGATATCAACCAATACCTGTGGATGGCGCAGATGCTGCGCAACTGCACCGCCAGCCGGTATGCGGTGAACAAGGAGCGCATGGTCCGCCTGTCCGAGTACAGCCGCGATTGCCTCGACGAACTGCGCGCTGAAACCGGCATTGCCTACGAAGGCCGCAGCCTCGGTACCACTCAACTGTTCCGCACCCAGGCGCAGCTCGATGGCGCTGCCAAAGATATCGCCGTGTTGAAAGAGTCCGGCGTGCCGTTCGAATTGCTCGACCGTGCCGGCATCGCCCGCGTCGAACCGGCTCTGGCCAGCGTCACCGACATCCTCGCCGGTGCCCTGCGCCTGCCGAACGACCAGACCGGCGACTGCCAGATGTTCACCACGCGCCTGGCCGACATGTGCAAGCAGTTGGGCGTGGAATTCCGTTTCGAACAGGACATCCAGCGCCTCGACCACGCCGGTGATCGCATCAACGGTGTGTGGATCGACGGCAAGCTGGAAACCGCCGACCGCTACGTCCTGGCCCTCGGCAGTTATTCGCCGCAGTTGCTCAAGCCGCTGGGGATCAAGGCGCCGGTGTACCCGCTCAAGGGCTACTCGCTGACCGTGCCGATCACCAACCCGGCGATGGCGCCGACGTCGACCATTCTCGACGAGACCTACAAGGTCGCGATCACCCGTTTCGACAACCGCATCCGTGTCGGCGGCATGGCTGAAATCGCCGGTTTTGACCTGTCGCTGAACCCACGTCGGCGTGAAACCCTGGAGATGATCGTCAACGACCTTTATCCTCAGGGCGGCAATCTGACCGAAGCGATCTTTTGGACTGGCCTGCGTCCGACCACACCGGACGGTACGCCGATTGTCGGCGCCACCCCGTTCAAGAATCTGTTCCTGAACACCGGCCATGGCACCCTCGGTTGGACCATGGCGTGCGGCTCCGGTCGTTTGCTGGCTGACCTGATGGCCAAGAAAACGCCGCAGATCAGTGCCGAAGGCCTCGATATTTCCCGTTATGGCAACCACCAGGAGTCTGCAAAACATGTCAATCCAGCGCCAGCTCACCAATGAGCGCATGAGCCAGATCGTTGCCCACGGCGGCACCGTGTACCTGGCAGGGCAAGTCGGCGACGACCTGAGTGCCGGGATTGAACAACAGACCCGTGAAACCCTGGCCAATATCGAGCGCTTGCTGGACTTGGCCGGCACTGACAAAAGCAAGCTGCTGTCGGTGACGATCTACCTCAAAGACATCGACGCCGACTTCGCCGGCATGAACGCGGTGTGGGACGCATGGCTGCCCAAAGGCGTCGCCCCGGCCCGCGCCACGGTTGAAGCGAAACTGTGCGAGCCACAAATCCTGGTGGAGCTGTCCGTCGTGGCCGCCCTGCCTTAAGCAACGATCCCTCTCCCGGTACCGATGCGGTTGGTCGGTGCCGGTTTTTTTCACTCTGCCGCCTAGAAGCCTGCCGCCATGCGTCCTGCCCGTGCCCTGATCGACCTCCAAGCCCTGCGCCACAATTACCAATTGGCCCGTGAAGTCACGGGGGCCAAGGCCCTCGCTGTGATCAAGGCCGATGCCTACGGCCATGGCGCAGTGCGCGTGGCCCAGGCGCTGGAAGCCGAGGCCGATGGTTTTGCCGTGGCCTGTATCGAGGAAGCACTGGAGCTGCGGGCTGCCGGTATCCGCGCGCCGGTATTGCTGCTGGAAGGTTTTTTCGAAGCCGACGAGCTGCCGCTGATCGTCGAGCATGATTTCTGGTGCGTGGTGCATTCGCTGTGGCAACTGGAGGCCATCGAGCAGGCGGCCTTGCGCAAGCCCCTCACCGTGTGGCTCAAACTGGACTCGGGCATGCACCGCGTCGGCCTGCATCCCAAGGACTACCACGAGGCGTACCAGCGCCTGCTCGCCAGCGGTAAGGTGGCGAAGATCGTATTGATGAGCCACTTCGCTCGCGCCGATGAGCTCGATTGCGTGCGCAGCAATGAACAAGTGGCGGTGTTCGAAGCGGCGCGCCAGGGGCTGTCGGCCGAGGTCAGCCTGCGCAATTCGCCGGCGGTGATGGGCTGGCCGAAGGTGCCCAGCGACTGGGTACGCCCCGGCATCATGTTGTACGGCACGACGCCGTTTGGTGAAGACCAGGCCACCGCCGCGCGCTTGCAGCCGGTAATGACCCTGGAATCGAAAGTCATCTGCGTGCGCGAACTGCCGGCCGGCGAGCCGGTGGGCTACGGTGCCAAATTCATCACGCCGAAACCGATGCGGGTCGGCGTGGTTGCCATGGGCTATGCCGACGGTTATCCACGTCACGCCCCCACCGGCACGCCGGTGCTGGTGGCGGGGCAGCGCAGCCAATTGCTCGGCCGCGTGTCCATGGACATGCTGTGCGTCGACCTCACCGACGTGCCCCAGGCCGGCCTCGGTTCCACCGTGGAGCTGTGGGGCAAGAACATCCTCGCCAGTGACGTCGCGGCCGCCGCCGAGACCATCCCCTACCAGATCTTCTGCAACCTGCGCCGCGTGCCAAGGCTCTATTCCGGGGCTTGATCGGCCTCTACGAACGGTGCGGGGGAGGATTTAGGCCCAAGTGTTGTAAATACTGAACGCTGTCGCCATGATAACGCTCAATTACAACAAAGCCTGAATCCTAGGAGGCTCCCGCATTGGACGTCGGCGAACGACTGCAATCCATCCGTAAACTGAAGGGTCTTTCCCAGCGCGAGCTCGCCAAGCGTGCGGGTGTCACCAACAGCACCATTTCGATGATCGAAAAAAACAGTGTCAGCCCTTCCATCAGTTCCTTGCGCAAGGTGCTGGGCGGCATTCCCATGTCGATGGTCGAGTTCTTTTCCGAGGAAATCCTCCAGGAAATACCGACCCAGGTCGTCTATAAAGCCAACGAGCTGATTGATATCTCCGACGGCGCCGTCACCATGAAACTGGTGGGGCGCGCACATCCGAGCCGGGCGATCACGTTTCTCAACGAAATTTACCCGCCTGGCGCCGATACTGGCGAAGAAATGCTCACCCACGAAGGCGAAGAAACCGGGATTCTGGTGGAAGGTCGCCTGGAATTGGTCGTCGGTCTTGAAACTTTTGTGCTCGAAGCTGGCGATAGCTACTACTTTGAAAGCACCAAGCCCCATCGTTTTCGTAATCCGTTCGAGGTGCCGGCGCGACTAATCAGCGCAGCCACGCCCGCGAACTTTTGACAGAAGAGGCGTCCTGCCAGCATTGCAGAGACTCCCGCAGCGTATTCCGTGAGACTGAATCTCCCTTTGCTTAATAGGGTTGTTTCAGCCAGACGGGCTAACCGTTATACTTTCGCCGCCTGCGAAACCGTGGCCGCAGGCGTGAATAGCCACCATTGAGGGTGAACGCGTGAACCTAATTATGAAAATGCTGGCTGCACCAGCAACCGTACTGGCCCTATGGGCTGTCAGCGCTCAAGCTGCGACCAATGATGACATTGCCAAGCGCTTGGAGCCTGTTGGCCAAGTGTGTGTGCAGGGGCAGGAGTGCAAGGGGATGGAAGTCGCCGCAACAGCGGGCGGCGGCGGCGGTGCGAAAACACCAGATGAGATCATTGCCAAGCACTGCAATGCATGCCACGGAACCGGCCTGTTGGGTGCTCCGAAAGTCGGCGACACCGCCGCCTGGAAAGACCGCGCCGACCACCAGGGCGGCCTCGACGGCATCCTGGCCAAGGCGATCACGGGTATCAATGCCATGCCGCCAAAAGGCACCTGTGCTGATTGCACGGATGCTGATCTGAAAGGCGCGATCAAGAAGATGTCCGGGTTGTAATCCAGCGATCTTCGTCAAAAATGCCGCTTACGAGCGGCTTTTTTGTGCCTGCGATCGAGGGTTGAGGCTGTTCTTTGCAACCAAGACGGGCCACTCTCTATCCAACCCCTAATCATCAAATGTTCAGGAGGGTCGGATGGTGCAGTTATGTTCAATCGAGCAAGCCGTTGACGACGTACTCGCGCGCTTGCCAGCGCATATCCACATGGGCCTGCCCCTGGGCCTGGGCAAGCCCAATCTGTTCGTCAACGCGCTGTACCGACGTATCGCCAAGCTGCCGGAGCGGGCGCTGACGATCTATACCGCCTTGAGCTTGGGTCGCCCGGCGTTGGGCGATGGCTTGCAGAAGCGCTTCCTGGAACCGTTTACCGAGCGGGTGTTTGGCGATTATCCCGAGCTGGATTATCTCGCCGATCTGCACAAGGACAGCCTGCCGGCGAATATCCACGTCCAGCAATTTTTCATGCAGCCCGGCAGCCTGCTTCACAGCCAATCCGCGCAACAGGACTACGTCAGCAGCAACTACAGCCATGCCGCGCGCGATATCTACGCCGCCGGCCTGAACCTGGTGGCGCAGTTGGTGGCCAGCAGCGCCGAGCACCCCGACCGGCTGAGCCTGAGCTGCAACCCCGATGTCACCCTCGACCTGCTGCCGATGATCGCCAAGCGTCGCGCCGCTGGGGAAACCGTGCTGATGGTCGGCCAGGTCCACACCGATTTGCCCTACATGCCCGGGGATTCGGAGTTGGGCATGGATGCGTTCGACTACCTGCTCGATGAGAAGGACAGCAGCACGCTGTTCTCCACACCGAATATGCCGGTGGGTTTCCAGGACCATTTTATCGGCCTGCATGCCAGCACCCTGGTGCGCGATGGCGGCACCTTGCAGATCGGTATCGGTTCGATGGGCGATGCGCTGACCGCCGCCTTGCTTGCGCGCCAGGCCGATAACGAAGCCTATCGGCTGCTGCTGACCGACCTCGATGTGTACCGCTGGGCGGCGCTGATCAGCCGCGAAGGGGGCGTCGAGCCGTTTGCCAAAGGCCTTTATGGTTGCAGCGAAATGTTCGTCAACGGCCTGCTGGTGCTGGCGGATGCGGGGATTGTGCGGCGCAAGGTCTACCCGGATGTGGCGACCCAGGAACAGGCAAATGCCGGCCTGCTCGATGATGCGGCCCAGCCCGACGGCATTTCGATCCATGGCGGTTTTTTCGTTGGCCCGCGTAGTTTTTACCAACGCTTGCAGGACATGACCCTCGCCAAGCGTCAGGCGTTCAACATGACGCGCATCAGCTACATCAACGAGCTGTACGGGCAGGAAGAACTCAAGCGTTTGCAGCGTCTGGATGCGCGGTTCATCAACAGCGCGATCGTGGTGACCTTGCTCGGCGCCGGGGTTGCCGACCAACTGGAAGGTGGCCGCGTGCTCAGTGGCGTGGGCGGGCAGTACAACTTTGTTGCCCAGGCCCACGCGCTGGAAGGCGCGCGCGCGATCCTGATGTTGCGCAGCTGGCGCGAGGCGGCGGGGGAGGTCAGTTCCAATATCGTGTGGGAATACGGCCATTGCACGATCCCACGGCACCTGCGGGACATTGTCATCACCGAATACGGAATTGCCGACTTGCGCGGTCAGACCGATGCCAAGGTAATTGAGGCGTTGCTCAACATCACCGACTCCAGGTTCCAGGGCGACTTGATCGAGCAGGCGCAAGAGGCCGGCAAGCTATCCCGGGATTTCCAGCTGGACCCGCGCTTTACCGACAACACTCCGCAGCGGCTCCAGAGCCTTCAGGCCCGGCATCGCCGGTTGTTTCCGGAGTATCCGCTGGGCACCGACTTCACGGATGTCGAACGGGACCTGTTGCGCGGGTTGAACTGGCTCAAGAGCAAATTCAAGCTGAGCGAGATTTTCGACCTGGGCAAGGCGGCGCTGGATGCACCGGAGCCGGAGGCGTTTCCCGAGCATCTGAAGCGGATGGGGTTGGACCAGCCGGAAGGGCTAAAAGAGGACGTGTATCAGCGGCTGTTGCTCGCCGGCCTCCAGGCCACCGCGCACTAAATGTAGGAGGGGGCTTGCCCCCGATAGCAGTGGATCAGCCAACACATTTGGTGACTGATACACCGCTATCGGGGGCAAGTCGAATCGTCGCACCGCCCCTCCCACAGTTTTAACCGGGTTCCGTCAGCGATTACTCGATGAAGGTGACGACACCACCGCTCAGCGACTTCACGCGCGCCAGCGACTCAACCCGATAACCCTGCGCATCCAGCTCGGCACGCCCGCCCTGGAACGACTTCTCGATCACGATCCCCAGGCCGGCAACGGTGGCGCCGGCCTGCTTGATGATCGAGATCAGCGCCTGGGACGCCTTCCCGTTGGCCAGGAAGTCATCGATGATCAGCACGCGGTCGCTGCTGGTCAGGTGGCGCGGCGAGATCGCTACGGTGCTTTCGACTTTCTTGGTGAAGGAATACACCGTTGCCGACAGCAGGTTTTCGGTCAGGGTCAGGGACTGTTGCTTACGCGCGAAGATCACCGGCACGCCGAGGTTCAGGCCGGTCATGATCGCCGGGGCGATCCCCGAGGCTTCGATGGTGACGATCTTGGTGATCCCCGAATCCTTGAACAGCGCGGCGAATTCGTCGCCGATCAGTTTCATCAGCGCCGGGTCGATCTGATGGTTCAGAAAGGCGTCGACTTTGAGTACCTGATCGGAAAGCACGACGCCTTCTTCGCGAATTTTCTTGTGCAGTGCTTCCACGGAACGCTTCCTCTAATGGCGCACGGTGCGCCGAAAGTAGATTAAAAAATAGTCGATTCTAGCGCTTTAACATCGCGCGAATATCCGCCAGGGCGGTGTTGCCGCGAACGGCCTTGACCTCGGTCGGGGTGTCATCGTTGCCTTCCCAGGCCAGGTCGTCCGGCGGCAGTTCGTCGAGGAACCGGCTGGGGGCGCAATCGATGATTTCGCCGTATTGCTTGCGCTTGGCGGCAAAGGTGAAGGCCAATGTCTGGCGTGCGCGGGTAATGCCCACGTAGGCCAGGCGCCGTTCTTCCTCGATGGTGTCGGCTTCGATGCTGGAGCGGTGCGGGAGGATTTCCTCTTCCATGCCCATGATGAACACGTAGGGAAATTCCAGGCCCTTGGACGCATGCAAGGTCATCATCTGTACACCTTCGGCGCCGTCTTCCTCTTCTTGCTGGCGCTCGAGCATGTCGCGCAGCACCAGCTTGCCGATGGCGTCTTCGACGGTCATTTCGCCGTCTTCGTCTTTTTCCAGGGTGTTCTTCAACGCTTCGATCAGGAACCAGACGTTGCCCATGCGGTAATCCGCGGCCTTGTCGCTGGAACTGTTGGTGCGCAGCCAGTTTTCATAGTCGATGTCCATGACCATGCTGCGCAAGGCGCTGATCGGGTCTTCACCGGCGCATTGCTCGCGCACTTTGTCCATGAAGCGCTTGAAGCGCGACAGGCGATCGGTGAAGCGCGTGTCCAGGTGTTCGCCCAGACCGATTTCGTCGGTGGCGGCGTACATCGAGATCTTGCGTTCGGTGGCGTAGTTGCCGAGTTTTTCCAGGGTGGTCGAACCGATTTCCCGACGCGGTACGTTGATCACGCGCAGGAAGGCGTTGTCGTCGTCCGGGTTGACGATCAGGCGGAAGTAGGCCATCAGGTCTTTGACTTCCTGGCGTCCGAAAAAGCTGTTGCCGCCGGACAGACGATACGGCACCTGATGGTGCTGCAGTTTCAGCTCGATCAGCTTGGCCTGGTAGTTGCCGCGATAGAGGATCGCGAAGTCGCTGTAGGGCCGGTCGGTGCGCAAGTGCAGGCTGAGGATTTCCACGGCCACGCGCTCGGCTTCGGCGTCTTCGTTGCGGCAGCGGATCACGCGGATCTCGTCGCCATGGCCCATCTCGCTCCACAGTTGTTTTTCAAACTCGTGGGGGTTGTTCGAGATCAGCACGTTGGCGCAGCGCAGGATGCGGCTGGTGGAGCGGTAGTTCTGTTCCAGCATCACCACTTTCAGGGACGGATAGTCGTCCTTGAGCAGCATCAGGTTTTCCGGGCGGGCGCCGCGCCAGGCGTAGATCGACTGGTCATCGTCGCCCACCACGGTGAACTGGTTGCGCTTGCCGATCAGCAACTTCACCAGCAGGTATTGGCTGGCGTTGGTGTCCTGGTATTCGTCCACCAGCAGGTAACGTACCTTGTTCTGCCACTTCTCGAGGATGTCGGCGTGTTCCTGGAACAGCTTCACCGGCAGCAGGATCAGGTCGTCGAAGTCCACCGCGTTGAACGCCTTGAGCGTGCGCTGGTAGTGGGTGTAGACGATGGCGGCGGTCTGTTCCTTGGGGTTGCGCGCGTTTTCCAGGGCTTCGGGCGGCAGGACCAGGTCGTTTTTCCAGGCGCCGATCATGTTCTTGATCTCGTCGACGCCGTCGTCGCCCGCGTATTCCTTCTGCATGATGTCGGTCATCAGGGCTTTGACGTCGGTCTCGTCGAAGATCGAGAAACCCGGCTTGTAGCCCAGCCGCACATGCTCCTTGCGGATGATGTTCAGCCCCAGGTTGTGGAACGTACACACAGTGAGGCCGCGGCCTTCGCCACCCTTGAGCAGGGTGCCGACCCGCTCTTTCATTTCCCGCGCCGCCTTGTTGGTAAAGGTCATGGCGACGATGTACTGGGCGCGGATGCCGCAGTTCTGGATCAGGTGCGCGATCTTGCGGGTGATCACGCTGGTCTTGCCGGAGCCAGCACCGGCGAGCACCAATAGAGGGCCGCCGACGTAGTTCACGGCTTCTTGCTGCCGGGGATTGAGTCGGGACATACAGAGTTCAGGGAGTCGTTGTTCAAAAGGGCGGGCATTTTAACAGGCTGGTGAGATTCTGCTGCCTTGGATCGACGGTGTGACGTACCACTCGATCTAAATTTGCCGCTTTTGCTACTTTGCCGCAGGATGTGGGGGTATTTGCGACTTTTGTGCGTACTGCTCGTATTTGATAACTTTTATCATTTGTGAATGCTCGACCTGACGTCATAATACTTGCCGCCAACGAAATCTTGCAGAGTCTAGGGAGCTAGCTTGTCCACGCCTGTCGAACCCTTGCGTTTGCTGCTACTGGCCGATACGCCTGAGTGGGCAGCATTGTTGCGCGAGTGCCTGGTGCCGATGGGCGACGGGGCTGTGCTGATCAGCGCGCCCAACTGGGACTCGGTGAGTCGTCTGTTCGATGACGACCACAGCGCCGTGCTGTTGACCACGCCCAACCTGCAACCCGGCCCGGGCCGTTGCAGCTTGCCGTGCGTGTTGTTGCTGGAACAGGAGCCGTTGGTGGCGCCCCTGGGAGTCAGTGACTGGCTGATCCGTCTTGCCATGGACGCCGACACCCTGCGCCGCTGCCTGCGCCATGTGCGCGAACGTGGCGTGCTGGAAAACACCTTGCAGCGCCTGGCCGAACAAGACCCGCTGACCGGTATCGCCAACCGCCAGGGCTTCCAGACCCTGTTGGCCGCACGCCTGGCAGACAACGAAGGGCGCGGCCTGGCCCTGGGCCACCTGGACCTCGACAACTTCCGCCACGCCAACGATGCCCTCGGCCACCAGGCCGGCGACCGGCTGATCCTGCAAGTGGTTTCGCGGCTCAAGAGCCAGCTCGAAGCCGGCGACCAACTGGCGCGCCTGGGCAGCGATGAGTTTGCCTTGCTGATCGACACCCGCCGCGCGCCCCAGCGTGCCGAATGGATGGCCGAGCGTATCACCGAAGCCATGGCCGAACCGTATTGGGTGGATGGCGAGAGCCTGCTGATCGGTTGCAGCCTGGGCGTCGCGCATGCCCGCGCGCGTGCCGGCGCCGACCCGTTGATGTGGCATGCCCATATCGCCATGCAGCAAGCCAAAAGCACCCAGGGCTGCACCTTTCATATCTTCAACGAACGCATCAACCGCAACGCCCGCAGCCTGGCCGACCTGGAAAGCGAATTGCGCCGCGCGCTGCGTCGCGACGAACTGGAACTGCACTACCAGCCGCGCCTCGACCTGGACGACGGCCATATCGTCGGCCTCGAAGCCCTGGTGCGCTGGCGCCACGGCGAGCGCGGTCTGTTGCCGCCCAGCGAATTCGTGCCGCTGGCCGAACAGAGTGGGTTGATCGTACCGCTGGGTTACTGGGTGATCTCCCGGGCCCTGCGCGATATGCAAGACCTGCGCGAACGCGGCCTGCCGCCGCTGCATATGGCGGTCAACCTGTCGTTCCGCCAGTTCCAGGACAGCCAATTGCTCTCGACCCTCAGCCGGCTGATTGTCGAGCGCGGGGTGGATGCGCAATGGCTGGAATTCGAGCTGACCGAAACCGCCGTGATGCGCCGCAGTGACCTGGTCAAGCAGACCATGGACGCCCTCGGTCGCCTCGGTGTGCGCTTTTCCCTCGACGACTTCGGCACCGGCTTCTCATCGTTCGTCCACCTCAACAGCCTGCCGATTGCCTTGTTGAAGATCGACAAGAGTTTCGTCGGCGGCATGGAAGAGCGTGAAGAAAACCGCAAGCTGGTCCACGCCATGATCAACCTGGCCCACAACCTCAACCTGGAAGTGGTGGCCGAAGGCGTGGAAACCGCGGAACAACTGGCGCTGTTACGTTTGTTCGGTTGCGACCAGGCCCAGGGTTACCTGATCAGCAAACCGCTGCCATTGCCGGAGTTGGTGGACTACCTGACGTTCGGCAAGGACCAGCAGGCTTTGTTGGGCTAGCTCATCCTTTTCTTGCCAACCAACCCCCACATTTCAACCGCGCAAGACTTCTAATCGGTCTGCGCGGCATGGAATGAGCGTTGAGCGTCTGGCTCCTGCCGAATCATGCGCTTCATCTTCGCCTCGAACGCACAGGTCAGGCTGATCGCCGCACAGGCCAGGCCCAGCGCCAGGCCCCACCACACGCCGGTCGGCCCCCAGCCCAGGGTGAAGGCCATCCACCAGGCCGCTGGCGCACCGATCAGCCAATAGCAACCCAGGCCCACCAGGAAGGTGGTCTTGGCGTCCTTGAGCCCACGGATGCAGCCCATGGCGATGGTCTGCACGCCGTCGAACAGCTCGAACCAGGCCGCCACGGCCAGCAGGCTGACGGCGAGCACGATCACCTCGTGGAATGCTGGGTCGTTATGGTCGAGGAACAGCCCGACCAGCGGATCGGAATACAGCCACAGCACCGCGGCAAATCCCAACATCACCGCCGCGCCAAAGCCGATGCCGACACGCCCCGCCATGCGCGCCTGCAGCAGTTGCCCGGCGCCATAGTGTTGGCCGATACGCATGGTCACCGCGTAGGACATTCCCGCCGGCACCATGAACGCCACCGAGACGATTTGCAGCGCGATCTGATGCGCCGCCAATTGCGTACTGCCCATGGTGCCCATGCACAGCGCGGCGAAGGCAAACAACCCGACTTCCACCGCGTAGGTGCCGCCAATCGGCAGGCCCAGCCGCCACAGCTCGCGCAAGTAGTGGGTGTTCAGACGCAACAGGCCTGCGCTCAGCGGGTAGGCTGAGTACGCGCGGTTACTGCGGATGTACGCCATCAGCGCCAGCGCCATGCCATTGGCGACGATGGCCGTGACCAGGCCGATGCCCATCAAGCCGAGTTTCGGCAGGCCGAACATGCCCTCGATCAACGCGTGGTTGAGCAGGTAGTTGACCACTGTGCCGCCGAGACTGATCACCATCACCGGTGTGGCTTTGCCGATCGCGCTGGTGAAGCCGCGCAGGGCCATGAAACTCAGGTAGCCGGGCAGGGCGAACGGCAGGATCGTAAGGAATTGCCCCGCCGCGTCCACGTTGGTCTCGGTCTGGCCGAACATCAGCAACACCGGCTTGAGGTTCCACAGCAGCAGCGCCGCCGCCAAGGCCATCAGCCAGGCGAGCCACAGCCCGGCCTGGGTCAGGCGGGTGGCGCCGTCGATATCGCCCGCGCCGTGGCGGATGGCGACCAGGGTGCCCACGGCAGCAATCACGCCGATGCAGAAAATCGCCACGAACGAGTAGCTCGCCGCGCCCAGGCCACCGCCGGCCAGGGCCTCGGGGCTCAGGCGGGCCATCATCAGGGTGTCGGTCAGCACCATCAGCATGTGCGCCAACTGTGAGGCAATCAACGGCCCTGACAGCCGCAGAATGGCCCAGAGTTCGGTACGTGCCGGATGTTGCATGATCATCACGCTCAAATTTTCGGAGGAGGGGGAGAACGTCGATTCTCGGCGCTCTCAGCTCATTGCACAAAGGGATAAAAGCGATTGGTCGCATGATTAAAACTCATGCCTGATTGATTCTGGTAGGGTTTCAGCATCGTGCTGTCGGAGCTTTCCTTATGTCTCGTCGTCTTCCTCCGCTTTATGCGCTACGGGCTTTTGAGGCCGCTTCCCGACACAATTCCTTCACCCGTGCGGCGCAGGAGCTGTCCATCACCCAAAGTGCGGTGAGCCGACATATCCGCACCCTCGAAGAGCATTTCGCCTGCCGCCTGTTCCTGCGCAGCGGGCGCAACCTGCAGCTCACCGAGGCCGCACGCTTGTTGCTGCCCGGGGTGCGCGAGGGCTTTGCCGCGCTGGAGCGGGCCTGTCATACCTTGAACGCCGAAGATGACATCTTGCGCATGAAGGCACCCTCGACCCTGACCATGCGCTGGCTGTTGGCGCGGCTCAGTCGTTTCCGGCATTTGCAGCCGGGCAACGAAGTGCAGCTCACCAGCGCGTGGATGAGCGTGGATGAAGTCGACTTCAACCAGGAGCCTTTTGACTGCGCGGTGTTGTTGAGCGACGGGCACTTTCCGGCGGATTGGGAAGCCAGTTACCTGTTCCCGGAACTGTTGATTCCAGTCGGCGCGCCCAATTTGTTAAGCGACGGCCCATGGGACGTCAATCGCCTGGCCAGCGCCGAGTTGCTGCACCCCACACCCGACCGCCGCGACTGGCGTAACTGGTTGGAGCGCATGGGGCTGTCCGCCCAGGTGTCGCTCAAGGGCGGGCAGGTGTTCGATACCCTGGAGCTGGGCATGATCGCCGCCGCCCGGGGTTACGGCGTGTCCATGGGCGATCTGCTGATGGTCGCCGAAGACGTGGCCCAGGGGCGCTTGAGCCTGCCGTGGCCGACCGCCGTCGCCAGTGGGGAAAATTATTACCTGGTGTGGCCGAAAACCCGCCCGGGCGGCGAGCGTCTGCGCCGGCTGGCGGAGTTTCTGCAGGGCGAAGTGCAGGCCATGGTGTTGCCTGTCGTCGAGCGTCTCGATTGAATCGCTTCAGCGTGAGAGAGCAATCGTTTGCGTGATACCCCTGCACTTCGCTCAAGTATTGCCCGGCGCCGCCGAAGTAGGGGTGTTGGAACTATCGTGCACCAACGAATCTCACTAGATAATTTGCCGAGCAACGCTATGAGATCAGGATGATCCAGGCCTCGGCCAGGAGCTGTCATGTCTCAACCTCGTGCTCGGATCGCCTCCCAGCTAGGCCTCGCGTTAGCCGTGATTCTGGCTGTCGTCATCAGCGGCAGTACGGTTTTTGCCTTGCGTTCCCTCGACTCCGCCAACCTCGATACCCGGGAAGAACATCTGGCCAGCGAGGCGCGGCTGCTGGCCGATCAACTCAGTACCTTCCACGGCACCTTGCGCGAGAGCACCCAGCGCTTGAGCGGGCTGTTTGAAAAACGCTTCGGCGCCGGCTTGAGCGTGCAGGCGGATCAGCCGGTCGCCGTGGCCGGCGTGCAGACCCCGAGCCTGTACCTGGGCAAGGCGCTGCTGAACAACAACTTCGGTGACGTCGACGAGTTCAAGCAGATATCCGGCGGCGTGGCCACGGTGTTCGTGCGCAGCGGCGACGACTTTATCCGCATCAGCACGTCCTTGACCAAGCAGGACGGCAGCCGTGCCATCGGCACGGTGCTGGATCGCCAGGGGCCGGCCTACTCGCGGGTGGTCGGTGGGCAGACGTACATCGGCCGCGCCGTGCTGTTCGATCGCTCCTACATGACCCAGTACAGCCCGGTGCGCGACGCCAGCGGCAAAGTCATCGCGGTGCTGTTCATCGGCTTCGACTACACCGATGAGCAGAATGCCCAGTTCGCCAACCTCAAGCGCTTCCGCATCGGCCAGACCGGTTCGCTGGCGCTGCTGGATGAGCAGAAACACTGGCTGGTACCACCGGCCGGGGTGCAGGCGCCGGACCAGGCTGTGCCGGTGATGCTGGACCTGGCCAAGGCGCCCGGCAAGGGCCGCTTCTGGAGCGACAAGCAGGAAGATTTCTACAGCGTCTCGGTGCCGTTTGCCGGCGGCCCCTGGTCGGTGGTGGCGAGCATGCCGAAAGCCGAGATCCGCGCGGTCACGTGGTCGGTGGGCATTCGCCTGGTGATCGGCAGCATGCTGGCGATGCTGCTGGCGGTGGGCGCAACGGTGTGGTTGTTGCGCAGCAAACTGGCGCCGTTGAGCGACTTGGTACGCCAGGCCGAAGCCTTGGGCGGCGGTGACTTGAGCGCACGCCTGAACGTGTCCAGCCATGACGAGATCGGCCAACTGGCGCGCAGCTTCAACCAGATGGGGGAAGCGCTGTCGACCATGGTGTCGCACATCCGCAGGGCCGCCGAAGAGGTCAACGGCCGGGCGCAGGCGTTGTCCGGTTTGTCCGGCGGTGCCTATGAAGGCATGGAGCAGCAGTCCGGCGAAATCACCAGCATGGCCGGCGCGGTGGAGGAATTCAGCGCCACTTCGCTGAACATCGCCGACAACATGGGCAACACCGAACGCCTGGCCCAGGAAAACGCGCAGCAGACCCGCATCGGCCGCAACTCGATGCAGGAGGCGTCGTCGTCCCTGGAACACATCGCCACCGCCCTGAACAGCACGGCCACGGTGATCAACACCTTGGGCCAGCGTTCCCAGGAAATCGGCGGCATCGTCGGCGTGATCACTTCGATCGCCGAACAGACCAACCTGCTGGCGCTCAATGCCGCCATCGAAGCCGCCCGCGCTGGCGAGCAGGGCCGTGGGTTTGCGGTGGTCGCCGACGAAGTGCGCAACCTGGCCTCGCGCACCCGCCAGGCCACCGATGAGATTTCCGGGATGATCCAAAGCATCCAGCAGGAAACCGGTAACGCCATCAGCACCATGGAACAGGGCAATGCGCTGATGCAGGAAGGCCTGTCACGCAACGCCGACGTGGCGTCGGCCCTGGCACGCATCGATGAGCAGAGCCGCTCGGCCGGGCAGCAATTCGCCGCGATCACCACTGCCACTCAGGAGCAGAGCAGCACGGCGACGTTGCTGAGCAGCAACCTGCAGAGCATTGCGCTGGCCAACAGCGAGCAACGCGAAGTGGTGTCGAACCTGGCGATTACCGCCAAGGAGCTGGAGACGCTGGCGGCAGGCTTGCGCCAAGAGGTCGATCGGTTTCGTTGAAGGCGCGCCTGGAGCGGCTAGCGCGCCTTGAGCGCGTTAGCCAGGCGCTGCATGGCGGTTTCGATTTCATGGGCGGTCAGGGACGAGTAGCCCAATAACCATCCCTGTTGCGTGGCCGCACCGGCATACAACCGGCTGAGGCCGGAGAGTTGCACACCCGCGCTGGCGGCCTGGCGGATGGTTTTTTCTTCCGACCACCCCTCATGCAGCACGCAAGGGATTTGCAGCCCGCCCTGGGGCCGGCATGCGGTGACCACATCGCCGAGGTACTTGCCAATGGCGTCGAGCATGATGGCTTGGCGCCCGGCGTAGAGTTTGCGCATCGCCCGGACATGGGCGTTGTAATGCCCGTCCTCCATGAAGCGCGCCAGCGTCAGTTGCAGGATTTGCGGAGTGTGGCCGTCCATCATGCTGCGCGCATAGGTGAAGGCCTTGACCAGTTCCGGGGGCAGCACCATGTAGCCCATGCGCAGGCCGGGGAACAGGGTCTTGCTGAAGGTGCCGAGGTACAGCGTGCGCTGGTACTTGTCCAGGCCCTGCACGCAGGCCGTGGGTTTGCCTTCGTAGTGGAACTCGCTGTCGTAGTCATCTTCGATGACCCATTTGCCTTTTTCCGCGGCCCAGTTGATCAACTCCAGACGCCGCTCCAGGGTCAGCGTGGCGCCGGTCGGGTATTGATGAGACGGCGTGACATACACGCAAGTGGCGCCGCTGCGGTCGGCGTGCAGCAGGTCGGTGCGGATGCCCGCCGCATCGACATCGATGGGCACGACCTTGGCCTCGGCGGTTTCGAAGGCCTTCCTGGCGCCGTAGTAGCCTGGGTTTTCCAGCAGGATCGGTTTGCCGACGTCCACCAGCAGTTGCGCACACAGAAACAGCGCTTGGCGCGTACTGCTCAGCACCAGGACCTGGTCGGGCGAGCACTTCGCCCCACGCTCAAGGTTCAAGTACGTCGCGATGGCTTTGCGTAACGACTCGGCTCCTTGCGGGTCACCGTGCAACAGCACGCTGCTGCGATAGTCCTTCATCACCTGGCGCTGCAGGCGCTCCCACACATCGGTCGGGAACGAGCGGGTTTCGGGCAGGCCCGTGGCGAATGCCTTGATCACCTGTTGATCGTTCACGCCGCCGCTGTCGAGGATCATCCGCCCGCGCAGGCTCAAGCCGGCGCCCGGTGCGGCCTGGCTGGTTTTGACGGCCTGTGCCTTGATGCGGCGGCGCGAGGCACCGCGCAATTCGGTGCCGATGGCCTCGCACACGTAACTGCCGGAGCCCTCGCGCCGCACGATAAAACCATCGCGGTGCAACTGCACGTAGGCGTTCTCCACCGTGTCGCGCGCGACCCCCAACGACGTGGCCAGCACCCGCGTCGCCGGCAGCTTCAGGCCCGGCGAGAGTGCGCCGTCGAGGATCAAGGCGCGCAGCGCGCGTTGAATGCGCTGGTGCAGGCCCAACCGCTGGAATTGCGCGTCGTTGAGGCGCATCTGCAGGGTTTCCAGCGCGAAGGATTTTGCCATGCGGTCTGCCTCGCCCTGAAGAATTGGCCGGTAATAGCAGGCCAGTCTATCCGTAGACTTTCACCTGTGCCACTGCCTTCACGCCGGCCAATGACCCATCACACGAGGCTCAACCCCTCGTCTGGCAAGGAGCAAAGTCCCTATGTCTTCGTCAATATCGCCGTCGCCGCCGCGCCCGCGCGACCTGTTGCACCCCATCGTGGCCGGGCTGATTTCAGTCATCGTCAATTATGGCGGTACGTTCATTCTGGTGTTCCAGGCGGCCAAGGTGGCCGGGCTCAGCCCCGAGCTGACGGCTTCGTGGGTCTGGTCGGTATCGATCGGCGTGGGGGTGACCGGGCTGTTTCTCAGCTGGGTGAGCCGTGAGCCGATCATCACCGCCTGGTCGACCCCTGCTGCGGCGTTTCTGGTGGTCGCGCTGTCTGCCACGCCTTACGCCGAGGCAGTCGGCGCGTACATGGTTTCAGCCGTGGCGTTTGTGCTGCTGGGGCTGTCCGGCTGTTTCGAAAAAGTCATCCGGCTGATTCCGCCGGGCATCGCGGCGGCCATGCTGGCGGGGATTCTGCTGCAGTTCGGTATCGGCGCGTTTGGTGGCATGAGCCTCGACCCGGTGCTGGTCGGCGTGTTGATCGCCGCTTACGTCGGGCTCAAGCGCTTTACTGCGCGCTACGCGGTCGTCGGCATTCTGCTGCTGGGCTTGGGATTCCTGCTGGTGCAGGGGCGGGTGGACTTGTCGGGCCTGTCCCTGCAACTGGCGGCGCCGGTATTCACCCGGCCCGAGTTTTCGCTCAATGCGTTGCTCAGTGTGGCGTTGCCGCTGTTTCTGATCACCCTCACGGGCCAGTACATGCCGGGCATGCTGGTGTTGCGCAACGATGGTTTCAAGACCAGCGCCAACCCGATCCTGACGGTGACCGGTTTGGGGTCGCTGCTGATGGCGCCGTTCGGCTCGCACGCGTTCAACGTCGCGGCCATCACGGCGGCCATCTGCACGGGCAAGGAAGCCTCGGAAGACCCTTCCAAACGCTGGGTCGCCGGGGTTGCCGCTGGGGTGTTCTACATCCTCGTCGGCGTGTTCGGGGTAACGCTGGCCGCCGTATTCATGGCGTTCCCGTCGGCATTCATCACCACGCTGGCCGGCTTGGCCCTGCTGGGCACCATCGGCGCCAGCCTGGCCAACGCGATGGCGGACGTCAGGTCGCGTGAAGCCGCGCTGATCACCTTTCTGGCGTGCGCCGCCAACATCAACCTGCTCGGGATCGGCGGCGCGTTTTGGGGGTTGTTGATCGGGTTGGCGGCGTATGCGTTGCTCAATGGCCGCTTGCCACGTCGCCGTGCGCCGGCTTCCGAGGCGGTGGCGGCGGCCAAGGGAGCGGCCCAATGATGCGCGCCGAACCGCCAGCCAGCGCCACCCTGCATGCGCGTCACGGGCGTTACCCGCAGGCCACCAGCGTGGAGGATTTCCGGCGCAATCTGACGGCCGTACAGCAACGTATCGCCAGTGCCTGTGCGCGGGTCGGGCGCGACCCGGCGAGCGTGCGCCTGTTGCCGGTCAGCAAAACCTTTGACGAGGCGCACCTGCGCCTGGCGTATGCGGCGGGCTGTCGGCTGCTGGGTGAGAACAAGGTGCAGGAAGCCCAGCGCAAATGGCAGGCCATGAGCGATCTGGCCGATCTGCAGTGGTCGGTGATCGGCCACCTGCAAACCAACAAAGCCAAGCAGGTCGCGCGCTTTGCCAGTGAGTTCCAGGCGCTGGACAGCCTGCGAGTGGCCGAGGCGCTGGATCGTCGCCTGCAGATCGAAGGGCGCCAACTGGATGTGTTCGTGCAGGTGAATACCTCCGGGGAAGCCAGCAAATACGGCCTGGAGCCGCACGCCGTCGCGGGTTTTCTGCAGGCCCTGCCAGCGTTCCCGGCCTTGCGCGTTCGCGGGCTGATGACGCTGGCGCTGTTTTCGGCCGATGTGGCCCGCGTGCGCCCGTGCTTTGTGCGGCTGCGCGAACTGCGCGAGCGCCTGCGCGATCACGCCCCGGCGGGCGTCAGCCTGGAGGAATTGTCGATGGGCATGTCCGGGGATTTCGAGATCGCCATCGAGGAAGGCGCGACCGTTGTCCGCGTCGGCCAGGCCATCTTCGGCGCCCGCGCCATGCCGGATGACTACTACTGGCCGAGCGCCGATCAACCGTCAACGACCTGACTTTTTCAGCAAGGACCTGTTCATCATGTACGACTCAACATTGACACTTGAAAGCTTCGACCCGCAGCTGTGTGAGGCTATTCATAACGAGGAGCGCCGTCAGGAAGACCATGTCGAGCTGATCGCTTCCGAAAACTACGCCAGCCCGCTGGTCATGAGCCTCCAGAGCACGGTACTGACCAACAAATACGCCGAGGGCTACCCCGGCAAGCGCTACTACAGCGGCTGCGAATACGTCGATGTGGCCGAGCGCCTAGCCATCGAACGGGTCAAGGCCCTGTTCGACTGCGATTACGCCAACGTGCAGCCCCATGCGGGCGCCCAGGCAAACGCCGCGGTGTTCCTGGCCTTGATCAACCCCGGCGATACGGTGATGGGCATGAACCTGGCCCAGGGTGGCCACCTGACCCACGGCAATCCCTCCAACTTCTCGGGCCGGCATTACCACATCGTGCCTTACGGGCTCGACCCGCAGACGGGCTTGCTCGACTACGACGAGATGGAGCGCATCGCTGTGGAAACGCGGCCGAAGATGCTGATCGGCGGGTTTTCGGCCTACTCGCGGTACAAAGACTGGGCGCGCATGCGGGCGATTGCCGACAAGGTCGGTGCGATTTTCTGGGTCGACATGGCTCACGTCGCCGGCTTGGTTGCCGCTGGCGAGTACCCGGACCCGTTGCCGCACGCCCACGTGGTCACCAGCACCACGCACAAGACCTTGCGTGGCCCGCGAGGCGGGTTGATTTTGTCCAAGGGCCAGGACGCAGCGTTTTACAAAAAGCTCGATTCGGCGGTGTTCCCAGGTGTTCAGGGCGGGCCGTTGATGCATCAGATTGCCGCCAAGGCGGTGGCCTTCAAGGAAGCCTTGAGGCCCGAGTTCAAAACCTACCAGGCTCAGGTCGTGGTCAATGCCCGGGCCATGGCGGCCGTGTTGCAGCGGCGCGGTTACAGGATTGTCTCGGGTGGCACCGATAACCACATGATGTTGATCGACCTGTCCGACCGGCCTTACACCGGCAAAGACGCCGATGCGGCCTTGAGCAACGCCGGCATCACCGCCAACAAGAATTCGGTGCCCAACGATCCGCGCTCCCCCTTTGTCACCTCGGGGCTGCGCATCGGCACGCCGGCCGTCACCACCCGCGGTTTCGGCGTGTTCGAGTGCGAGCAACTGGCCGCTTGGCTGTGCGATGTACTGGACGCCCTGCAACGCGGGGAAAGCGATAGCGTTGCGCTGCAGGTGCGTGAACAGGTGATTGCGCTGTGCCGCCGACACCCGGTTTATCGCTGACTTTTCCCTTCTAAACGTTGGCGCTGTCGACCTGACTGGAGGCTGAGGGGCGGTATTGCAGGGCTTCGGCGATGTGGCTGCGGCGGATGCTGTCTGTGTGTTCCAGATCCGCCAGCGTGCGGGCGACCTTGAGCAGGCGGTGGGCCGCGCGAAGGGACAGGGTCAGGCGCTCGCAGGCGCTTTCCAGCCAGGCTTCATCCGGCCTCGACAGCGCGCAATGCTGGCGCAACCCCGGTAGGTCGAGGAACGCATTGGCGCAGCCCTGGCGCTGTTGCTGGCGGTCCCGGGCCTGGGCTACCAGTGCCGAGGCGGTGGACGTGTTGTCGCCGGGCTGCGGGGCCGGGTTCAGCGCGGTGATTTCGCGAGCGACGGTCAGGTGCAGGTCGATCCGGTCCAGCAACGGCCCGGAGAGTTTGTTGCGATAGCGCTGGACCTGCTCCGGCGTACAGCGACAGCGCGCGCTGGGGTCGCCCATGTAACCGCAAGGGCAGGGGTTCATTGCGGCGACCAGTTGAAAGCGCGCCGGGAAACTCACGCGGTCGCGAGCGCGGGAGATCACGATATGCCCCGACTCCAGTGGCTCGCGCAAAACCTCCAGCACCTTGCGATCAAACTCCGGCAGCTCATCCAGGAACAGCACGCCATGGTGGGCCAAGGTGATTTCCCCCGGTTGCGGCTTTGACCCTCCACCCACCAGCGCCGGGCCGGAGGCCGAATGGTGCGGCTGGCGAAACGGCCGATGGGGCCAATGACTCAGGGGCGCCAGGCTGACCACTGATTGAATCGCTGCCACTTCCAGCGCTTCGTGCTCACTCAGCGGCGGCAGCAAACCCGGCAGGCGGCTGGCGAGCAAGGTCTTGCCGGTGCCGGGCGGGCCGCTGAACAACAGGTTATGCGCGCCTGCCGCAGCGATCAGCAGTGCGCGTTTGGCGGCGAGTTGGCCCTGGACTTCGCTGAGGTCCGGGTAAGGTTTGTTCAAGTACAGCAGACCGTCGGACTTGAAGGGCTCGATCGGCACATGCCCATTCAGGTGCGCCACCACCTGCAGCAGGTGGTCCACCGCAATCACCTTCAACCCCGATGCCAGGCAGGCCTCTTCGGCATTCGCCCGGGGCACGATCACGCTGCGCCCGGCCTTGCGCGCCGCGAGCGCTGCCGGCAACACACCTTTCACTGCGCGTACCTCGCCCGATAGCGCCAATTCCCCCAGGCATTCCACGTCGTCGAGCATCTGCGTCGGCACCTGCACGCTCGCCGCGAGAATCCCGAGGGCTATCGCCAGGTCAAAACGTCAACACACGGGTTAGTTTGTCTACTATGGACAAGCGTGGCGAACGCTCTAGCAAAACGATTTCAAGGCTTTAGCTGATGTCCATGGAACAAGTCATTTTTAAGTCTAAAGCCTACCCAAGCTGTCCATGCTTGACGTTTATCATTCTGATTGCAGTCATACTTCCTTCGGTGTGTTTTTTGTTGAGTTGACCTCCTCTGTGATTGTTGCTCGATGGGGCAATAAAATACTCATATAATTTATTTCTGGCATTGGCTCATTTTTCAGTTTTCTTTCGAAGCTATATATTGATTTCTGGTGCGGGAACTCCTCAACTGCATAAGAAATTAATTCGATAGCGCGCGTTTCATTTCCGGATGATCGATGCATTTCAGCAAGCCATAAAATCAATGCGGCGCCAAGTAAAGGTCCAGCATTTAGGCCGTTCTTGTGGTGTCTTTGAGAAATATAGACCTTCAATAGTTCTTCGCTTTTTTCAAGTCCCCACTCTGGTTTATCTCCGCCACTGAACACATGCACCACCAAATGAGCAATTAGACTGTCAATGCTCGGCTCTTCAAAACATTGCCAATAATTTGTCAAGAATAAGCGGGCTTCCTCACGCTCCTCAGAAGGAAGGTAATAGGAAAATAGAACATAAAGAGCCAGCATCGGCATTTTTTGGTTGAGTTTTGCCAATGATGGAACAAGCTCTCTTATTTTCTGCATAACAAGACGCATATCTGTGACTTTTCCCGCTGGCTCTGCCATGCACTTTTCAATCTGTGACAGAAAGCCATTTAAATACATGCGCGCAGTATAATGAGAATAGCTTTCCGGATTTCCAATCCAATATTGAGGCGCCGCATTCATTACGATGGTGCCTGGATACTCCGACGTAAAATCAAATTTTTCTTGGCCGATTTTCGGTGATAGCTTTGCGAACGACATTATGACGTGACGGGCGATTCGTGCTAGGCCATTAAAAGTTAGCAAGGGGCGCGAATCAACAATCAGGATATCTCCAAGTGAGGGGATTCTGACGAGATTTTTCGGAAGTGATCTTAGTGTATGGATGTACCCGGAGCGAATGTCGTACGCGTGTTTTAACGCTATTTCAATATCAGTGCGTCCGGCGGGAGATTGATGCTCACTTGCACCATTTCTAAAAAATTCTGGCTGTAAGTAGTGACTTGTAAACTCGCAGAATCTTCTCTTCAGTGCGGTATGTTCTGACTTAAGAATTGCAGTGCGTACTTTATCGGATGTTTCATTTGGTACACCGTCAAGCGCTTCGTCGACTGGTTTGCGTTTTTGTTCTGCAAGATCACTCCATTGCGGAGTAAACTCATCGAATTCTTGCGCCAGTGATTCAATTGATGCAACCAATAAAGCGTAAGCCAAATCCAAGTCGTCTGCCATTCTATGCATGGCTGTAACGTATCGGCGAACAGCCCGCATGGTTCCGGAGTAGTGTTTCCGCTCCAGTCCCATTAATTCTGTAATAAATGACCTTAAAGCATCTTGATCTCCGCTTTGATAGGATATGTCGGTGTCAAATATGCGTGATATATATCCCCGTGGTAACGCGAAACTTCCAAGAGGTGGGCGTTGTGCAGAGACTAATTGTCTTGCCAAGTTGTGATCCGGTGTGCAAATCACATTTAAGTTGAACGATATCAAAGCAGCAAAATCTTGGATCATCGTATTCTGACCACCAGCAGAAATAACGTCCCCAGGCAAGATGTCTCGATCTGGTTTAGGGAGTCGCTCAGTAACTTCACACACAACAGTCTGGAAATCCTCCCACCTTGCAGCAGGTAAAATATCACCAACATCTGTAACTATTCGATCATCGAAGAATCTGTAGTTAGTATAATAAACGCCTCGATGTATAGTTTCATATAAGTGTTCAGTGGCTGTCGTTGTATAAAATTTGCCAGTACTTATTTGTAGCATAGATCACCTATTTCTGAGTTCTTTGTTTAGTCGTGGATCTATAATCAACATAGTACCGGGTTTGGCTATGTAATTTAAATTAAAGGTCAATTGTTGGCTCCACCCCAAGGAATCTTAACTCTGGCGGATCCTGTGGCATTTGCCATCCAAAAACGAAATGTGCCCATTTCATATCTCTGTTTTCACGATCAGTAACCAGTAGGAGAGTCCATCCGGCTTTTAATAGGATGTTAGCGTTTATTTCGCTTCCTGTGCTCGTAATCGATCTTGTTTCTCCAATCATTATGGCGCCCCTCAAGTTTTGGTTTGGTAGTTGGAGGTTGGAAATAATGAGTGTAAATTTCATTACCTGACAGCCATGAGACTTTTCCGACAGAATTCCATTCCAGTCCATTCACTACGCTTTTGGTTTACGAATCGGATTGACATTGGCAGTGTGGAGCATCGCTTGTAAACGGAGGTTCTCCATAGTCAATTCAAGAATCTTGGCGTCCGCTTCAACCAGCAATGAGGCGACGTTATCGCGTTGCGATTTAAGGTCATTAATGATTTCCTTGAGAGATCTATTCCTTTTACGTAGGGAGAGAGTTTTTTGTCTGGCTGATGGAGGTGTTTCAATGTTGTGCTCGTTTATCCAATGTTGGATTTCGTTGATCAGCCCAGGATATCGCGACTTCTTGAGAGCTGAGGGATCACTGCCAGTTTCCCTAGCCACATTGTTTTGCGACACAGGTGTACCGTGGGGCAGCTTTTCTGGCTTGCCGAGTTTTAATCGCTCAAAGGCATCACGAAACGCTTTCTCTGCCCTTCCCACTGCTGATGGGTTAACTGATCGAGATGACATCAATGGCGTTCTCCACTGCGCGTTGTTGAGCATGTAAAGACTCGCGATATGGCGAGTTTAATGGAGCGTCGATTAATCGCGAATCGATCACGCGCGCTAGTTGCCGAATAGATTGTTCCTTATTCCGGTCAAATAATGCATCCGCACAAGGGCCTTGTTTGTCACCTCCACCGCACCGTATGACATTATCGACACCTCCATACTCGCAAGGGCCGCGCTTGGTGCACCCGCCAAGTAGGGTCTGACGCCATGATACCTGACCTGCTCTAGCGGCCTTGCCAAGTTTTTTAGCATCATTAGGATCAACAACTCTTAAAATTTCAGACTTACGGTTGTCCCCGTATGGGCTGATAAAGCGATCCGAGAATAAAAGGACAATCTCTTTACTTAGAACTTCATACATCGTTCGAATATAATGAGTGCGTGAGTCATCATTCAGTCGAACCCGTGAATACCCTTGGCCATAATAAAGTGACATAACCCGCGTGGCGTGTTTTAGCTGATATTGAACCGAAGCATCTGAGACTAACCCTGATGCCAACATATTCACTGCGCCAGTCCGGCGCAGCTGATGCCAGGCTAGCGGCCAGATTTTACCTACTACAAAAACATCTTCGTCTAATGTAGTTGTGACAAGCCGAGCGATTTGTAAATCTGCTTCGGTGATTCGGAGTTCTTCAGGATCGAAGAGGTTGGGGTATGACTGAATAACAGTTTGGTAGCTGGGGTATACTGGCCGTACATAGAGAGGCTCGTCTGTATTTTTAGCATTAGCCCAAGGCTCATAAGGGCGTACGACAAGATATGGATATTTGGCGTCCTCCGAGGTAGTGGGAACGTTACGATTGGCTTCTGCACATATCATTCTCAGCCGAGTGACACAAGCCATCGCCTCAACTGCAATTTCTGTAAATGGCGATGTGATCCAGCGAGCATCGTCATCCTCAACTGTTTTGGTTGTAACACCACGTAATAAGTAGACGTTACCAAAGCTCTCGTCCTTTTCAACCTCTAAGCAGTTTGTTCGAAGTGCCCACGCCTCCTCGATCCGCATCATTGAGAAGTTAAGTATGTAGGCCGTCCCTACCTTACCCACCATTGTGAAATAGCTTGAAAGCGTTACTGTGCTGCGTCCAGCGCTATCGAGTGATTGGCCGGGTTGCAGCACCCATCGGCGTAACAATTCACTAATGCCAAACCGTTGCGCGATACTCGAAAATCTACCCTCGTACTCGAACTCCTCAGTCAAAGCATCGCGATTTCGTGGATGGAATGGTGAGGGCTGGCTTTTGTTGGCGTGTTGCGAGCGGTGGCAAGCTTCGCCTAGGGAACCGTAATATTTAGCATATTTATCAAGGCAAAATCGGTAGCAGGCTTCAATATTTTCACGGTGCTTATGAAATTCATCTAGGAACTTACGAAGGCGGTCTACTTGGTACGCCCATATCCGAGGCGGGATATACGGGGTCTGCTTTGCTTGATGTTCGGGTATCGCGGCCTCAAACCGTCGCAGCCCCTCTCGGTCGAGGATTGTGAAGCCGAGTTGGTCACGTTGCTCGAACAATGCATGCAGATGCGTCAGTGCTTCCACCGCGTTCGAAGGCGAAACTACAGTCGTTAACTTATCGGCAACTCTGGGGAATTTCCATAGATCTGACGCCGCAATTCCTTCTTCGGAACATAAGGTGAATAGCGGGAATAAAGACACGAAACGTGCTTTGAGAGACGCGGCACTGCGGACGGCATACGGCCCCCACAACCACCAAGCCGCAACTTGTCGCGCCAGATTAGCGTTGACTGGCGTTGTAATTGGATCATCCTTGCGTTGCGCATTATCCCCAAAATTGAGTCTAAGTGACTGTTTGGCCCACGGCGTGAGATTCCATATGGTATCCCCGTAATGGCTTACTACCTTACCGTTTGAATCAACGACGACAGGGAAATCATTTGGAGGTGGCCAGCTAGGGAGTCGATAGTTTTCCGATGTAGGTAGCACTAAAGGAGAGTCGATTGCCATCCCCCAGTTAGAAATCGTTGCACTCATACGCGTACCTCAATAAGACGGATAAAGCCATCCCACTTTGGATGAAAAGTTCCCTCTTCTACACGGTTTATCGCTTCGCTTACCCAGAGGGCACGTACTGCACTACTCAATTCGAAATTCTTGAGTTTTTCGGTAAGTCGGTCGATAGTCAATAACGCTGGATTATCATTTTCACTCTTATTCGAAGGGCGACTCCACATTAGCTCCAAAGACTTATAATATCGATAACTTGCCAGCGACCAGACGTGGTCGGCATCGTCAATATCACGATGGTGATCACAAAATAAGCACCCGGCAGGGCTTGAGCAGTTAGGGCGCGGGGCTTTAGAAGGTGGATTTTTTTCAGGAGTAGGGGTTGGTTTAATGCATACTCCGGGACCTGGCGGCTCATACGTTGCATCAGATATAGCGTGAAATCTGCTTATCTCTGATACCGCACTTTGGTGGTGTGGTTGGTCATAGATACGAAGCAGTGTTTCCTGCGTGTGCTGTGCCATCTCTGCGGTTAAAATCGGATCACCAGATCTTCTTATCAGCCAATTAATCCTTGTTTTTCGAAGTTCTCTTGGCGGGATATATCGAATGCCTAGCTCCTTGCATCTTTTTTGAATTGCATAAAAATTGGGAGCTATGTCTGGGGAACGCTGCTGAGGCGAGGAATCGGGAAACAAGAGGCCTTCATCGTCATCAGGAAATATATCATTGCGCCATTTTAGATATCTCTCAAAAATTGACCGGTACTCACTGAATATTTCAAATTCTATTTCACCATGTCTGCGCCCTTTATAGATGCGACGTACCTGATATCCATTAAGGTAACTTTGGAATGAGCATTTTCCAGCCTTGAGTTTGTTAGCTTGCGCTAGGTTCATGCCCGTTTGCGAAATAAAAATCAGCATCTCGGCTTGGATTCTGAGATTGATCAGTGGATATCGAGTACGCCATGAACTGTCTTTTTCCCATCGGTCACGGGCCTCCTTGACCCTCTTTCTTCCGTTGGAGTTCCCATAGCCAGGAGTAAGGTACTTGACCTTATCCGCCGGTGTTAGTCCGGACCACTCTTCGAGAACCTGTCCCGTCCGAATATGGATTTCCACCGGCAGCGATCCACGAATTACTTCGGTTGTCAGAGCGTTGGAGATATCGAGTAGAGCGCTTCCGAACGTAAATGAATCACTCAGCTTAACTTTGTCAGCTTGAGTGCCTAAGACCTTTTTCTTATTATATCGTTTAGGTATCCGCGTATTGCGATACAGCCCAATCTTTAGTTCGAGGGCTTGGTCAAGTAATAGGCTTACGGTCGTCGCTTTACCCGCAATGGTGGCAGTTTTTAAGTCTCGTTTGCTGCGCTGTCGAGATAATAATTGATCAGTCCAGTCGATAAATATTTCTTCAACAGAGTTGAGTGTGGGGGACCGCCCGGTCTTATCAGCCCAAGTGTAAAACTCTCGCATAGCTTGTATGCTGGCTTTCGTAGTAAAGCGGCTCCCTCCACTTGCAAGAGTGCCTTGAATGATATCGTGAATTTTAATTAGTAGTGGTAGTCGCTCCAGGAGTGGGAGGCCTAAATCCCCATTCGAAACAGCGCTGGAAAATTTTCGGATGTCAGTACTTGCACCACCTCGGTAAAGTAGTTGTGACAAGTTTAGCGGCGTTTCCCTTGGGCCGTAATTTATGCCTTGGAATGTCAGGTCCGGTAGCGACATGCTAGACATTTGCATGCTGCTGCCCGGAAATAATTCCGAGAAAGGCCTTGGTGAAACTGTTCGCCAACTCCTGCTTTATAGGTGTTTTTTCAACAAATTTTATGTATTTAAGGGCCGTTGATTCGTGCTTGTGTAAAAGCGCTTCCTTAACAATCGCTACGGCGTGAACCCCTCCACCGGCAGCTATAGCAAGTCTCGCCAATTCAGTCGCGAAGGTACAACGTGTCTGATGAAAGCGGAAGTCACGCATTGTTAGGAGTCCATTCGTCAATGCGACTTTCCTGAAGTTATGCATCTCTACATTGATGGCTACAGATTTATCCGAGCCACGTTCAGCATATGAGTTACCAAAACGTGTCAAGAACACGAGATCTTTGCAATCTGAAGATGCCTTGATTTCTCGCTTAAGGCGGCGCTCGCTGTACGAGTAGCGTAGAAGCTCATCAAGTAGATCTTTCGTAATCCAGACTTGACCCGTTACACCAAATTTAGTCGCTACTGATGGACTAGCACCAGGGCCCACCGCTAGTCGATAAAGATTTTGATCTGCTGGATCTGGTATGGCATTTATCAGCGTTTGTATTTTGAGGTCCGTTAATGTTTGAAGCCTCATCCCAGTAAAAAAACCAGAGGTCAAAAGAAGAAAAAACTCCTCAGATGCCTGGTCGCGGGCGAAGTCGAGGATTCGATTGCGGTCTGCCGCCGATATTGGTAATAGGCCATCTTCCAGACGCTCGCCTGGTCGGGATCGGTTAGGAATCGACAGATCAGTGGTAGTAACTACAAGTGTTCGCTCAAGGCCGAAAGAATTAGTGAGGTGTATACCTACAGTTCGTTCAAGCCACATTGGCCAGTCTGGAGAAAGAAGCCCTGTAACTCGTAGCCACCGATAAAAGCCGATGATTACTCGCATTCGTTGCGTCACGGTCGATGGGGCCAATTCCGACTTATCCCTAGCCTCCACGAGAGCACCCCGATAGCGCACTAAACAACGGTGTTCCTTCCTAGCAGGAAAATCCCACCAAGCGTTGCCTGACGCCTCCAGCCAGTTTGCGTAGGCGTGCAAGCATGTTGCCTTTGCTTGCACCGTCTTCAAATCAACATCCCGGTTGCAGGCACGCTCCATGAACCAGAGATTTGCTTCACGCCACGGGCTTCCATTCGCCCAAAAAAGTTGAGGTAGGCCTTTGATTACATGACCGTGCACCACCGCTGTCCAGCGCACCCGGCCCTCCGTAACTATTGAGCGATGGGGGGTGAGATTGATTGACTCAAGTCGCGCCATGAGTGCCTTCCCGGTCGTGACGGTCAGTAGCCAAGCGCAGGCTTGGCAAATGAGCAGCAGCGAAAGCGTAGCTTAGAAGTGGAAAACGTCCATGGGCGAACTAATTACTATGTGTTGTCCATACCCTTACCTAATCCGTGCCCGCCGTCCTTGGGCAGGTCGGCGGGCGCGAGGTTGAGGGTGATGCGGCGGGACGGGTATTGCAGCGCGGAGTTGAGGATGGCACTGCGCACGCGGTCCTTGCTTTCCTTGACGGCGGTTTCCGGCAAGCCCACCAGGGTGAGCGATGGCAGACCATTGGCCATGTGTACTTCGACGCTGACGGCAGGGGCTTCGACGCCGATCTGGGCGCGACTGTGGACGATGGCGAGGGACATGCTCATTCCTTGAAAGGGCGGGCCGCTTCCTGCGGTTTTTCAAGGGTAGACGAGGTGGGGTGGAGCGGGACGCGGGAGGTTTTACAGAACGTATCCGCAGAGTGACGCAGAACAGGTGGGGGCGCTGGCTTGCGTGCGATAGGGGCGGTCAGGCGTATCAGAGGGACCGAGGTGATTCCATCGCAGGCAAGCCAGCTCCTACATTGGTCGGGGGTTATTCGGAGGCTGCCGGGGTCAACCGTGCTTCCAGCTCCGCCACTTTCGCCTCCAGGCTTTCCAGGCGTGCTCGGGTGCGGGCCAGCACCACCATTTGGCTGTCGAACTCTTCCCGGCTGACCAGGTCGAGCTTGCTGAAGCCGCTTTGCAGCAAGGCCTTGAACTGGCTTTCGATTTCATTGCGGGGCAGCGGGGTCTCGCCGCTGAACAGGCGGGAGGCATGGCCGCTCAGGGCGTCGAGGAGGTCTTTGGGCGCGAGCATGGGAAATATTCCGGAAAACTGTTGGCGGGCAGTGTATCACGCAGCGTCTATAGTCATTTCCACGACCTCGGGCGCACGCTTTTCGCGCAGGGTGTCGGGCGGTAGCGCACCGTTTTCGTGCGCAATCACCCCGCCAAAAAGCCCCGCAGGTGGGCACAAGTGGGCAAGGGACTGATTTCAGTGGTTTTTACGGAGCTGGCAAGGTTTCTGCTTAGACGAACATGACCCATGCACTGATGCAGTCGCTGTGACGAATGCAGTGCGCCGACGGATCAGGGGTACAGGTTTCGTCACCAGTGGTTCGCTGGCGTCGCAATGGCAACTGCTCTTGCGACGACGCGTTACAAAGCCAGGCGCTGCGCTTAGACTTGAGACGGGTTTGTTTTCCTGGGGCAAGTCCACCAATTCGGGAGAGAGTTTTCATGAAGCTAGTCACTGCCATCATCAAGCCGTTCAAGTTGGACGATGTACGCGAGTCGTTGTCCGAAATCGGCGTGCAGGGCATTACCGTTACTGAGGTCAAAGGCTTCGGGCGGCAGAAGGGTCACACCGAGCTGTATCGCGGCGCGGAATACGTGGTTGATTTCCTGCCGAAGGTGAAGATTGATGTCGCCATTGACGACAAGGATCTTGATCGGGTTATCGAGGCGATAACCAAGGCCGCCAACACCGGCAAGATCGGTGACGGCAAGATCTTTGTGGTCAATCTGGAACAGGCTATTCGCATCCGTACCGGCGAAACCGATACCGACGCAATCTAAGCCGCCAAACCCAACGCCCCAGGAGAAAACAATATGACTCTGCGTAAATTCGCAGGGCTCGGAGCCCTGTTGTCCATCGTAATGCCAAGCCTGGCCATGGCGGCAGACGAAGTGGCTGCTCCAGTCCTCAATTCCGGCGACACCGCGTGGATGCTTACATCCACCGCGCTGGTGCTATTCATGACCATTCCCGGCCTGGCGCTGTTCTACGGCGGTATGGTTCGCTCGAAAAACATTCTGTCGGTGATGATGCAGTGTTTTGCCATCACTGGCCTGATCAGCATTCTGTGGGTCATCTACGGTTACAGCATCGCGTTTGACACGACCGGCATGGAGCAGGGCGTTGTAAACTTCAACTCCTTCTTTGGCGGCATGGGCAAGGCGTTCCTGGCGGGCGTAACCCCGGCCAGCATCACCGGGCCTGCGGCGCTGTTTCCGGAAGCGGTGTTCGTCACCTTCCAGATGACCTTCGCCATCATCACCCCGGCGCTGATCGTCGGTGCGTTCGCCGAGCGCATGAAGTTCTCCGCGATGCTGATCTTCATGGCTATCTGGTTCACCCTGGTTTACGCGCCGATCGCACACATGGTCTGGAGCGGCAATGGCGGCCTGCTGTGGGACTGGGGCGTGCTGGACTTCGCTGGTGGCACCGTGGTGCATATCAACGCGGGTGTGGCTGGTCTGGTGGCGTGCATCGTGCTTGGCAAGCGTAAAGGCTACCCGACTACCCCGATGGCCCCTCACAACCTGGGTTACACCTTGATCGGTGCGGCCATGCTGTGGGTCGGTTGGTTCGGCTTCAACGCCGGCTCCGCTGCTGCGGCCAACGGCACTGCCGGTATGGCGATGCTGGTGACCCAGATCGCTACAGCTGCTGCGGCGCTGGGCTGGATGTTCGCCGAGTGGATCACCCACGGTAAGCCAAGTGCCCTGGGCATCGCCTCGGGTGTGGTGGCTGGCCTGGTCGCCGTCACGCCTGCGGCAGGCACCGTGGGCCCGATGGGCGCTCTGGTGATCGGCCTGGTTGCCGGTGTGATTTGCTTCTTCTGCGCCACCAGCCTCAAGCGCAAGCTGGGCTACGACGACTCCCTGGACGCGTTCGGCGTACACGGTATCGGTGGCATCGTCGGTGCGATCCTCACGGGCGTTTTCGCAGCCCCAGCCCTGGGTGGCTTCGGCACCGTGACTGACGTGGCGGCCCAAGTCTGGATTCAGTGCAAAGGCGTCGGCTTCACTGTGATCTACACCGCCATCGTGACCTTCATCATCCTCAAGGTGCTGGATATGGTCATGGGCCTGCGGGTTACCGACGAAGAAGAGGCTGTCGGCCTCGACCTGGCACAACACAACGAACGCGGCTACAACTTGTAAGTAGGCGAAAAAAACATGCCCGGCTTGCCGGGCATTTTTTTGTCTGGCATTTGTCAGTCAGGACACGGGGTGCCGGTTTTTTGCGTCGCATGTGTGATGGCGCGCACACCGCGCTTTTCCGGGTGCGAATGTCTTACAGGCATGTAGGCGTATTCGGCACTTTGTTTTTTCCCTGAGCGCGCTAGAATGCGCGCCGATGGGCGGAGAACTGTATGTGGCAACAGACCCTGATTACCCTGCGGGCCAAGCCCCGGGGCTTTCACCTGGTAACCGACGAGTTGCTTGCCGGCTTGCCTGAATTGAAGGCGTGTCGCGTGGGCCTGTTGCATCTGTGGTTGCAGCATACCTCGGCCTCGTTGACCATCAACGAGAATGCCGATCCGGCGGTTCGTCGTGACTTCGAGCGTTTTTTCAACTCGCTGGTGCCGCAAGGCCGAGCCGGGTTCGAACACAACGACGAAGGCCCGGACGATCTGCCGGCGCACTTCAAGGCCAGTCTCCTGGGTTGCCAGCTGAGTTTGCCGGTCAAGGCCGGCCGCTTGGCGATGGGGACCTGGCAAGGTGTTTATCTGGGCGAGCACCGTGATCATGGCGGTGCTCGTAAAGTCCTCGCCACTTTGCACGGTGATGGGGCATAAGCCACTGGTTATCCGGTGGATGTTGATTTTTTTCCGGCGACCTTCGACAGATGGTGAAGCTGGGCTATAACTAATCTGCTTTTCGCAAGTCATGAGGTAGAACATGAGCGACGATGATCTGGAAAACGACGAACTGGAAGTAGGCGACGAAGACGACACCGAAGAAGGTCTTGAGGCGGCAGCGGAAGACGTTGCTGACGACGACGGTGGCGATGACGTTCCTGTTCCGGCTGCCAAAGGCAAAGCCAAGGCCGCTGTTTCGGTCGATGAGCTGCCAAGTGTTGAAGCCAAGAACAAAGAGCGCGACGCGCTGGCCCGTGCGATGGAGGAATTCCTCGCTAAAGGCGGCAAAGTGCAGGAAGTCGAGGCCAACGTGGTGGCAGATCCACCCAAGAAGCCGGATAACAAGTACGGCAGCCGACCTATCTGAGGTCTGCTTCTGGCTTGCTGGAAAAGCCCGCCGTCGCTGCGGGCTTTTTCATGCCTGAAACAAATTCCTACGGCTCACCGCCTGCCAATATAGGGGAGGCAAGCCCCCTCCCACTTACTGCCAGCTTTTGAGCAGCGGAGGCAGTTCCGTCAGGCTGCGAATCTGCGCATCCGGGAGTTTATCCCCTTCCCAGACCTTGCCTGTCGGGTTGAACCACACGGCACGCAGCCCCGCCTGTTGCGCTCCGGCGATGTCGTCACCGGGATGATCGCCGATATGCACCGCCGCGCTGGCGTCCACCCCGCCCCGTTGCAGCGCTTCCTGAAACAACCGCGCATCCGGCTTGGCGATGCCGATGTCTTCGGCGCGCAACGCGAAGTGGAAGTAGTCCGCCAACCCGATGCGCTGTACGTCAGCGTTACCGTTGGTGATCACGCCCAGCAGGAAGTGTTTGCGCAGCGCTTGCAGCATCGGCTCGGCTTCGGGGAATACGGTGAGTTGGTGGCGCGCATGAATGAACGCTTCAAAGCACACATCGGCCATTTCCGTCGCTTCAGGTTGTGGATAACCGGCCTCTTCAAACGCGTGCATCAGTACGCGGTGGCGCAGCATGCTGATGCGGTGCTTGAGTTCGGGATGGCGTTCCAGCACCTGCTGGCGAAGGCTGGCGAAATGTTCCAGGGGCAGTTCGCCGACCTTGGCGGCATGGGTGGCCAGCCATTCGCGCATCGACGCTTCGGCGCTGATGATGACGGGGACGTTGTCCCAGAGGGTGTCGTCGAGGTCGAAGGTGATCAGCTTGATACTCATGAGTCGCCGCCCTTGATGCGTTTGGCCCGTGGATGGGCGCTGTCGTACACCGTTGCCAGGTGTTGGAAGTCCAGGTGGGTGTAGATCTGTGTCGTCTTGATATCAGAGTGGCCGAGCAGTTCCTGCACCGCGCGCAGGTCTTGGGACGACTCCAGCAAATGGCTGGCAAACGAGTGCCGCAGCATGTGCGGATGCAGGTTCTGCCCCAGCTCGCGCTCGCCGGCCGCCTTGACCCGCAGTTGAATCGCCCGCGGCCCCAGGCGCCGGCCCTGCTGGCTGACGAATACGGCGTCGTCCGCCGGGTTGGTCAGTGCGCGCAGGGGCAGCCACAGTTGCAGCGCTTCCCGGGCCTTCCTGCCCACCGGCAGCACGCGGGTCTTGCTGCCTTTGCCGAGCACTTGCACCAGGCCGTCGGCGAGGTCGAGCTGATCGAGGTTCAGCCCGGTCAGTTCCGACAGGCGCAGGCCCGAAGAATAGAACAGCTCCAGGATCGCCTGGTCGCGATGGGCCAGGAAGTCGTCCTCGACGGCGCCATCGAGCAATTGCAGGGCGCGGTCGGTGTCGAGGGTCTTGGGCAGCCGCCGCTCGCCCTTGGGCGGGGCCAGCCCATTGGCCGGGTCGTGATCGCACAGGCCTTCGCGGTTGAGGTAGTGATACAGGCCGCGCACCGCCGACAGCAGGCGCGCCAGGCTGCGCGAAGATTGGCCCTGTTGGTGCAGGCGCGCGATCAGGCTGCGCAGGCCCTGGATGTCCAAGGCCTTCCAACTGGGGATCTGCTGCTTTTCGCAGTAGGCCAGAACCTTGTTCAAGTCCCGTCGGTAGGCTTCCAGGGTGTGGGGCGACACCTGGCGCTCGCTGCGCAGGTGTGCGCAGTAAGCGTCCAGTTGCCGTTCCATGGTCAGCGCACCGCGCGCAGGGCGGTGGTGAAGCGCGGTAATACGCGGCCCAGCACTTCGGCGATGTAGGTCAGGAACAACGTGCCCACCGAACTTTTGTAGTGCGCAGGATCACGGCTGGCGATGGCCAGTACCCCATGCAGGCCTTGATGGCTGAGGGCGACCACGGCGGTCGAACCGATCTGCTTGCGCTGCTCGGCGCCAAACAAAAAGTCCAGTTCATGCTCGCGCAAGGTGCCGCTGATGGTCTTGCCTTCGGAAAGCAGGCCGCCGATCGCCGTTTGCGCTTCGCCGCCGCTGACCCAGCGCCCGACCGGCATCGGGTTGTCGCTGAACAGGATCAGGCTGACGAAGGGCACCTGGAAGTCCTGGCGCAGGCTGTCTTCCACGGCGATCACCGTTTCTTCCAGGCTGGTGGCGTCCATCAGCGTCAGAATCAGGCGACGGGTCTTGTCGAACAGGCGGTCGTTATCGCGGGCGACGTCCATCAAGTGCGAGAGCCGATGGCGCATTTCGATGTTGCGCTCGCGCAGGATCTTCATCTGCCGCTCCACCAGCGACACGGTGTCGCCACGCTGGTGGGGGATGCGCAGGGCCGGCAGCAGTTCTTCGTGTTCGACGAAGAAGTCCGGGTTAGCCTCAAGGTACGCCGCGACGGCAGCGGCCTCCAGACTTTCGCTCGGGGATGCTTGTGCGGGTACTTGAGGCTTATCGGTCATTTGCTTGGCTCACTCATAGACGGACCTGTCCTTCGTATACGCGCGTGGCCGGCCCGGTCATCATCACCGGGTGGCCGGGGCCTGCCCATTCGATGGACAAACGTCCGCCGGGCAGGTCGATCAGCAGCGGCGAATCCATCCACCCCTGGCTGATCGCGGCCACGGCAGCGGCGCAAGCACCGGTGCCGCAGGCCTGGGTTTCGCCGGCGCCGCGTTCCCATACGCGCAATTGCGCGCGGGAGCGGTCGATCACCTGCAGGAAGCCCACATTGACCCGTGCCGGAAAGCGCGGGTGATGTTCGATCTTCGGCCCCAGCTCGTGCACCGGCGCATTATTGATGTCGTCGACCCGCAGCACCGCATGGGGGTTGCCCATGGACACCGCCGCCAGTTCGACAGCCTGGCCGTCGACATCGACGGTGTAGTGGGTGGCCTGCTCGGTGGCCTGGAACGGAATATCCGCCGGCACCAAGCGTGGCGCGCCCATGTTGACGCTGATCTGGCCGTCGCTGCGGACATCCAGCTCGATCACGCCGCTCTTGGTCTCGACGCGAATCTGCCGCTTGGCGGTCAGGCGCTTGTCCAGCACAAAGCGGGCGAAGCAGCGCGCACCGTTGCCGCACTGTTCCACTTCGGAACCGTCGGAGTTGAAGATCCGGTAACGGAAATCCACCTCCGGGTTGCTCGGCGCCTCAACGATCAGCAACTGGTCGAAGCCGATGCCGGTATGACGGTCGCCCCACTGTTTGGCGTGCTTGGGCAGGATGTGCGCGTGCTGGCTGACCAGGTCAAGGACCATGAAGTCATTGCCCAGCCCGTGCATCTTGGTAAAACGCAGCAGCATGGCTTACTCCGGCAGCAGGCTTTCGCCAGCATACAACTCGGCTACCGTCTCGCGGCGACGCACTTCAAACGCTTGATCACCGTCCACCAACACCTCGGCGGCACGCCCGCGGGTGTTGTAGTTGGAACTCATGACAAACCCGTAGGCACCAGCCGAATGAATGGCCAGCAGGTCGCCTTCTTCCAGGGCCAACTGACGATCCTTGGCCAGGAAGTCGCCGGTTTCGCAGATCGGGCCGACGACGTCATAGGCGCGCGCTGCGCTGTCGCGAGGCGTTACGGCGGTGACATTCATCCAGGCCTGGTACAGCGCCGGGCGGATCAGGTCGTTCATCGCCGCATCGACGATGGCGAAATCCTTGTATTCGGTGTGCTTGAGGTACTCGACCTGGGTCAGCAGCACGCCGGCATTGGCGACGATGTAGCGGCCCGGCTCGAACATCAGCGTCAGGTCGCGGCCTTCCAGGCGTTCGCGCACGGCCTTGATGTAGTCGCCGATCAGCGGCGGCTCTTCATCGCGGTACTGCACGCCCACGCCGCCACCGAGGTCGATGTGCTGCAGGTAGATGCCGCACTCGCCGAGGCGGTCGGTCAGCGCCAGCAGACGGTCGAGGGCATCCAGGAACGGCGGCAGGGTGGTCAGTTGCGAGCCGATATGGCAGTCGACACCCAGCACTTCCAGGTTCGGCAATTGGGCGGCGCGGATGTACACGTCCTCGGCGTCGGCGATGGCGATGCCGAACTTGTTCTCTTTCAGACCGGTGGAAATGTACGGGTGGGTGCCAGCGTCGACGTCCGGGTTGACGCGCAGGGAAATCGGCGCGCGAACGCCCATCTCGGCGGCGACCACTTGCAGGCGCTCCAGCTCGTCGGTGGATTCGACGTTGAAGCAATGCACGCCGACTTCCAGGGCACGGCGCATGTCTTCGCGGCTCTTGCCGACGCCGGAGAAGACGATCTTGTCAGCCTGGCCGCCAGCCGCCAGGACACGTTCCAGCTCGCCGCGGGAGACGATGTCGAAACCGGCGCCCAGACGCGCCAGGACATTGAGCACGCCCAGGTTGGAGTTGGCCTTGACCGCGTAGCACACCAGGTGCGGCACGCCGTTCAACGGGTCGGTGAAAGAGCGATATTGGGCTTCGATATGCGCGCGCGAGTACACATAGGTCGGGGTGCCAAAGCGCTCGGCAATTGCGGACAGCGCCACGCCTTCCGCGAACAGCTCGCCGTTCCGGTAGTTAAAAGCGTCCATGGGGTTCCCTTAGTAAGTGTCGTGCTTATGCGCTTTGGCAGGCTTTTGCGACGATTGCGCCTGTTCATTCGGGTCTTTGCTGTCATCGGGCAGATACAGCGGGCCTTTTTGACCACAGGCACTAACGAGGCAAGCGACCGCGACGAGCGCAGCAAGGGAAGAGATCAGGCGCTTCATGGCGAAATCCTTGAATATGCATTAATTGCGCCCGAGTATACCGACCACCCGCCAGCTTGCCTATGCGCCGGAATACCCGTCCGGCGGGGGTTTGCCGACATAACTGCGAAGCTGGCTACGCTAGTCAGGGATATTTCTTACCGCCATCGGTAATGAACTCGGTATCCTTTGCAATCGGCGGAGCGCGTCCGTATCGTGCGGCGCTTGAGCAAAACCAGACACTTTTGAGGTTGCCGCAATGAGTTTGACCGAAGCCCGTTTTCACGACCTGGTGGATTCGACCCAGAACGCGCTGGAAGATATTTTCGACGACAGCGGCCTGGATGTGGACCTGGAAAGCTCGGCCGGGGTGCTGACCGTCAAGTTCGAGAACGGCACTCAACTGATCTTCAGTCGCCAGGAACCGCTGCGCCAACTGTGGCTGGCAGCACGTTCCGGTGGTTTTCACTTCGATTACAACGAAGAAGACCGCAATTGGCAGTGCGATACCAGCGATGAGCTGCTCAGCGAAATGCTCGCGCGGCTGGTTCAGGAACAAGCCGGCGTCGAGCTCGGCTTCGATGAGCTGAACCCCGACGAGAATTGATGGTGAGCCAGCCTGCAATCGTGCGTCCGCCCAAGCCGTTGTTCAGTAATGTCAGCCCGGCGGTGCCATCACCTTGTATCAGTTTGTGTCGGCTGGACGAGGCAAAAGTCTGCCTTGGCTGCTTTCGCCATGTGGAAGACATCCGTGAATGGCGCTCCGCCGATGATCAGCGGCGACGCGTGATCGTGGCCCAGGCCGAGCAGCGCAAAGTCGGGCCTTGAGCCCGTCTTGTTTATTTGCGGTGCTGTGGTAGTGTCCGGGTACACCTCAACTCATCGAGGTCCGTGAGAACCCCGCCTTTTCCTGGCGGGGTTTTGCTTTTTTGTGCAGAAAAAAGGAGTCTGCCTGAATCATGACCGCACCTTCCATCATTCTTACCCGTCTCGACGTGCAGCGTCTTGAGCAACTGATCGACCGTGTCGGCGAGAATTCGCCAGGTGTAGAAGCCCTGCAGCACGAACTCGACCGCGCCGAAGAAGTGGTTGGCCACGATGAAGTGCCTGCAAGCGTCGTGACCATGAACTCCAGCGTGCATTGCCGCGAGCAAGGCAGCGGCAAGGACTATCACCTGACCCTGGTTTACCCCAAGGATGCGAATGCCGACGCGGGCAAGATTTCGATCCTGGCGCCGGTGGGCAGCGCGTTGCTCGGCCTGAAAGTGGGCCAGCACATCGACTGGCCAGCACCCGGCGGCAAGACCCTCAAGCTCGAACTGCTCAGTGTTGAAGGTCAGCCCAAAGACGGCGGCGCCTTTTCGCTTTAAATCTGCTTCAGCGCGTCATTGAGCGCCTGTTCCAGCTCGGCCTTGTAACGCAGGTACAGATTGCTCGGGCTTTGTACGTCGCCGAGCAGGCCCGAGAGATCCAGATCAGTGATATAGCAGCGGTAGCGCTCGGTTTCGCGGCGCTGCCCGACGATCTCCCGGGCGACCACTGCAAACAGCTGGTCGCCAAACTCCAGTTCGGAAAACTCCCGCTGATTGCAGTACAGGGTGATCCCCACCTGGCCCGGCGCCGCCTTGCCGATAATCGCCTGCACGTCATAAAACGGCTTGTTGGCCGGGTTTTGCGGTGCCGGCCGAGGCTCGATACCGCGTGCGCGATTGCTGCCCGACGGCAACAGTTGGTAATACAAGGTTTGCACCGCGCCCAGCGGTTCTTGCGGGTCCAGGGGCGACAGCGCGTCCCGGCGATAGATGATCGACTGCAGAAAACGCTGCAACGGCGCCAGCAGGCTCTGTTCATCATGGAACGGCAAGCGTTGCTGCCAGAGCGCGTTGAACTCATCCAGCACGTACAGCTCGGCGAAGCCTTCGTTGACCCGGTAAAACACCTGCACGCATTCGGCCATGCCCATCGGCAGCAGCAGCGCCAGGTCGTGGTCTTCCAGGGCCATGGCGTCCAAGTGCAGCGGGCTGTAGCTGGCCAGTTCTTCGCTGAGGTAGGCGATCAGCGCGTCCTGGGTCGCCAGTGAGACGTGGGTGGCCTGGCCGGGCATCAGCTCCATCACGTGATAGTGCTGCTGCACCTGCAGCAAGTAGCGATGGTTGCCCTGGCCCAGCAGCAGGTTCTGCGCGGTGTCGAAGATTTCTTCCACGCGCTGGGCAATGAACTGTGCGCGGTTGTGGCAGAAGCAGCGCACCCGCAGGCGTGGCAGGTGGTCCGACGGCAACTGGTTGAGGTAATCGCGCAGGCAGTCGAGCAGGGCATGGGGACCGTCGTAGCGGCTGACCATCACCTCGTTCCAGCTGTTGAGCGTGACCTGGTCGAGGGTCAGCACCAGGTTTTCGCGCACGCCGGCGTAACTCAGGGAGTCGGTGCGCTCGGTGGTCATCAGGATGTTCAGGTCGCGATGGTGCTTGAGCGGGTCGACGCCGACGTTGATCAGCAACAGCACTTCTTCCGGCACCGCCGAGCGCAGCAGGCGTTCTTCATCGACGCTGGCCAGGGGCAGGGCGATGGTCTGTTGCAGGCTGCCCAGCAGGTTGAACAGTTCGAATTCGGTCATGTCGCTGACGCCTGGGTGCAGCGCCAGGCGCGTGCTGCTGTCGATCACGCCGTTGCGGTGGCACCAGGTGAGCATTTCCAGCAGGTCGCGGCTGCGCTTGATCGGCGCGAAGTGCTCCGATTCCAGGGCGGTGAGGTTGCCGTTGTACAGGCCCCAATGATACTGGCCCGGTTCCTTGCGGTTGGCCGATTGCACCAGGGTCAGGGTGTCTTCGGCCAGGTCCGGGGCGATGCCGGGGTTGATGAATTCGACCTTGCCGGCCTTGCGTTCAAACGCCGCGTACAAGCGACGGCCAAGCACATTGAGGTCACGCTTGTTGATCAGGCTGACGGTCTGTTCGGTGCGGGCGAACTGGGTCAGGAAGCGATAGCTGTAGTTCAGCTCATTGACCAGGGCGCGGCGCTCGGAGGCCACCTGGCGTACTTTCCATTGGCTGCGGCTGTCGAGCAGCGCCAGTTGACGCTGGTCCCAACCCCATTCATGGGCCAGGCGTTCCAGCAACAGGCGCTGCCAGCCGACGGTGCGCTGGCCGGCGCTGAGCTTGCGGTTGACCTTCAAGTACAGCGCGCGCCGTACCAGTTCCAGGCGTTCCGGCTCGTTGCGCGCGTTGAGGTATTCCTCGATGCGCCGGTAGACCACGACGTAAGGGTCCAGCTCGTCCAGGTCCATCCGGTTGGCGAACACCGCCCGTTTGAAGCGCAGGCTCAGGCACTGCACGTTCGGGTGCTCGCTGGCGTAGACCTCGGTCAGCAGCAGCTTGAGCAGCGACTTGTAGGGCGATTCGATGCCCTTGAACAATTGCCACAGCCCGGCGCCAATGAATTCGCCGGGCGGGATGCGCGCCAGGTGGCCGAGGTCGAGGGTTTCATCGGCGCGGATAAAGCGTTTGGAAATCAGTGTGTGGGTGAACTCGGCGTAGCGCACTTCTTCATACACCGGCACCAGCCACCAGATCGGCGTGCGACCGGCGAGCCAGATGGCGGTGCGATAGAACTCATCCAGCAACAGATAATGCTGGGTGGTGCCGCAGTCGTCGGAGCTCAGTTGCGTGTCGCGTTCGCCCAAGACAAACCGGCTCGGCTCGATCAGGAAGAAGTGCGCCTCGGCGCCCATGCTCTGGGCCCAGGCTTCCAGTAACTGGCATTTCTTGCGCAGCTCGACCAGTTCGTTGTCGCCCAGGTCGGGGGCGTGGCATACCCACACGTCCATGTCGCTCTGGTCGGCTTGGGCCAATGTGCCGAGGCTGCCCATCAGGAACAGGCCATGGATCGGCTGCGGCGGGTTGCCGTGGCGCGGTTTGTAGGAGAACGAACGGGTCAGGCGTTGGGCTTCGTTCAGGGCCTGCGCGTCGGGTTCGAAATTCGACAGCCCGGCCGGGGTGCTGCCCGACACGTAACCGGGCAATAGCGGGTGATTGACGTGGAAAAACAGCGGCAGCAGGGTCAATACGCTTTGCTGGCGTGGCGTCAGCCCTTCGACGGCCCGGGCCATGCGCCCTGCGTTAAGCGCCATGAACCGCGCGCGCAGTTGGGCCAGCACCTTGCGGTCGATGCCTTCGTCCAGGTCGGGGCGGATCTCATGGGTGCGGGTCATGTCGAACTCGGCGGCGCGCAAGGCCCGACATGGGCGGCCGTGTAGGAGTTTACATTCAGAAGCGTAGGAGGTTTAGAGGGGAAACGGTTTTTGGCGTCAGAATTTTATCCGGTTCACGGCAATGCCCTCGGAATCCGCCGCGGCGGACTCCATGGGCAGTATCCGGAATCAGGCAGCTTCTTTGGTTGCGGCGGTGGTCAGGATGGTCAGCAGGGTTTGGGCTTGTTCTGCAGCGTCCCGGCCAAGGCTGGTCAGGTAACCGCCGTCCGGTTGGTCGATCAGTTTTTTCTCGAACAGGCGTTTGGCGGCGGCGATAGCAGTCGGTGCGGCAGTCTGATGGACTTTCAGACCTTCCTGGGAGCTGTCCAGGTTGAAGAGTGCAAGGATTTCCAGTTCGGCAACCAACTCAGGGGTATACGACATAGGGACTCCAGACTTTCTAAGAATTTGTTAGAGGCTAGCAGGCCCTAAGGTGAACGTACTTTGGCGGGCTGTCCAGTGGGAAACTCGCGGCTGTTGATATGGCGCAGTGTTGTGGCGAGGAAGCAGGCTTCCCGGCCACACGGGCGCTCGCTTCAGGCGTTTTCAGGCGGCAGCTCGGGCAGTGCGCGCAAGGCGGATTCATACCATTGGGTATCGAAGGCGCGGTCTTCGTCGAGCATCTTGTCGATTTCCACCGCCAGCACATGGGCCATCATGTTCAAAATCTCTTCGCGCTCGTAACCCACCAGCGTCAGCTTGTTGAACGTGGCCTTGGCGGCGGGCGGATTGTCGCTTTCGATCTGGTTTTCGATGGCCTGGGTCAGCGTGCTTTCGGTGAACGCTTCTTCGTCGTTGTCGATATCGGTCGGCTCGCTCATGGCAGGCTCCTCAAGAAAAGGGCGCCAGTCTACCCCCATTCAGGCAGGTGATGCTGCTAGCCAGGTTGGTCGGGCGGATCTATAACTCATGCAGCCAACCCCGCACATGGCCTGGAGGCTTTGCGATGCTCAAGCTCTACGGATTTTCGGTCAGCAATTACTACAACATGGTCAAGCTGGCGCTCTTGGAGAAAGGCCTGGCATTCGAAGAGGTGCCTTTTTTTGCCGGGCAAACACCCGCCGCCCTGGCGATCAGCCCGCGGGGCAAGGTGCCGGTGCTGGGTGTCAAACAGGGCTTTATCAACGAAACCAGCGTGATCCTCGAATACATCGAGCAAACCCAGGAGGGCCCCTCGCTGCTGCCGGCCGAACCGTTTCAGCGCGCTCAGGTGCTGACATTGTGCCGGGAAATCGAGCTGTACATCGAGCTGCCCGCCCGTGCGTGTTTCGCCGAAGCGTATTTCGGCATGCCGGTGCCGGAGGCGATCAAGGACAAAGCCCGGGCCGAGTTGCTGCTGGGGGTGGGGACGTTAGGTCGGCACGGCAAGTTCGCGCCTTACGTAGCGGGGGAGAGCTTTACGATTGCCGATCTGTATTTCATGTACAGCCTGAACCTCGCCTGCGGCGTGGCCGAGAAGCTGTTCGGCCTGGACCTGTTGGCTGAATTGCCGACGGCCAAGGCATTGCTGGAGCGTTTGCACGCCATGCCTAACGCCCTGAAGGTGGCGGCGGACAGGGAAGCGGCGATGCCGGCGTTCATGGCGATGGTGGCGGCGAAGAAGTGATCAATGTGGGAGGGAGCAAGCCCCCTCCCACATTTTCGACCTAGCGGCTGGCGAGCAGGACCTGACCGCGCACGACGGCGGCCTTGACCTGGGCCGGCGCGGTACCGCCCACGTGGTTGCGCGCATTCACCGAACCTTCCAGGGTCAGCACGGCAAACACGTCCTGCTCGATCTGGTCGCTGAACTGGCGCAGTTCTTCCAGGCTCATTTCCGCCAGGTCCTTGCCGCTTTCCACGCCGTACTTCACGGCATGGCCGACGATTTCGTGGCAGTCGCGGAACGGCAGGCCACGGCGCACAAGGTAGTCCGCCAGGTCGGTCGCGGTGGAGAACCCACGTAGCGCCGCTTCACGCATGATCGCGTGCTTGGGCTTGATCGCCGGGATCATGTCGGCAAAGGCACGCAGCGAATCGCGCAGAGTGTCGGCGGCGTCGAACAGCGGTTCCTTGTCTTCCTGGTTGTCCTTGTTGTAGGCCAGGGGTTGGCCTTTCATCAGGGTCAGCAGGCCCATCAGCGCGCCGAATACGCGGCCGCTCTTGCCACGTACCAGCTCCGGCACGTCGGGGTTTTTCTTTTGCGGCATGATCGAGCTGCCGGTGCAGAAGCGGTCGGGCAGGTCGATGAACTGGAATTGCGCGCTGGTCCATAGCACCAGTTCTTCGGAGAAGCGCGACAGGTGCATCATCGCGATACTGGCGGCGGCGCAGAATTCGATGGCGAAGTCGCGGTCCGACACGCCGTCCAGGGAGTTGCCGCCCACGGCGTCAAAACCCAGCAGTTGTGCGGTGTACTCGCGGTCGATCGGGTAAGTGGTGCCCGCCAGCGCGGCGCTGCCCAACGGCATGCGGTTGGCGCGCTTGCGGCAGTCCACCAGGCGCTCGTAGTCGCGGCTGAGCATTTCGAACCAGGCCAGCAGGTGGTGGCCGAAGGTTACCGGTTGTGCGGTCTGCAGATGGGTGAAGCCGGGCATGATGGTGTCCGATTCACGCTCGGCCTGTTCCAGCAAACCTTTTTGCAGGCGGGTGATTTCGGCCAGGATCAGGTCGATTTCGTCACGCAGCCACAGGCGGATATCGGTGGCCACCTGGTCGTTACGGCTGCGCCCGGTGTGCAGTTTCTTGCCGGTCACGCCGATGCGATCGGTGAGGCGGGCTTCGATGTTCATGTGCACGTCTTCCAGGTCGACGCGCCAGTCGAACGTGCCGGCTTCGATCTCACCGCGGATGGTGGTCAGGCCGTCGATGATGCTGTCGCGCTCGGCGTCGGTCAGCACGCCGACCTTGGCCAGCATCGTGGCGTGGGCGATCGAGCCCATGATGTCGTGGCGGTACAGGCGCTGGTCGAAGGTGACGGAGGCGGTGAAGCGGGCGACGAAGGCGTCGACGGGTTCACTGAAGCGGCCGCCCCAGGACTGGTTGGTCTTGTCGGTGCTCATGGATTCGCTCGTGATCTGCTTAAAAGAGGCGTGGAGGTGTGCCGACGATAATAACAGGGTTGCCCGTGGAGGCGGTGCTGCGGGTGGTCGGCATTTTATTTGTGCCAAGCATGGCTAAGTGCCTTGCCGCCGACCGCGTCCGGGAAGAGACTGGGCAGAGGTGCTTATTGAAACGATATTTGACGAATGAGCAATGTCGTCTCGGCGAGCGTCTACAGTTGGACTGAGTAGTGTGTGAATGCACCAAAGTCAGGTGATGCGGTCATAACCCTGACTACCATTAAACAAGGGGGGTATTCGGATTGTGTATCAGCAAACCCTACGACGATGCCCAAGGGCGGCAGGTTTTGGGCGCTATTGAACAGGTCCGGATAAATATGAGTGCCACTCTCAGGGCACTTTTTGCCGCTCGCGCTAGTCTTAGCGTGGATCGCTGTGACGCAAGTCACCGCACCTGTCTACGCTATCCTTGTGCGAGACTCACGCAGGAATCCAGCGCAATATGAATGTCCTGATCGTTGATGACGAACCCCAAGCCCGCGAGCGACTGAGCCGTCTGCTCAGCGAACTCGAGGGTTATACAGTCCTTGAACCGAGCGCCAGCACGGGTGAGGAGGCGTTGACGTTGATCGACAGCCTCAAGCCGGATGTGGTGCTGCTCGACATCCGCATGCCGGGCCTGGATGGCCTGCAAGTCGCCGCCCGCCTGAGCGAGCGCGAATCGCCGCCGGCCGTGGTGTTGTGTGCCGCCGAGGAAGAATTCCCTGCCGAAACTCTGGAAGCCAGCGGTGTCAGCTTCCTGGCCAAGCCGGTGACTGCCGAGGTGTTGCTCAAGGCGTTGAAAAAAGCCGAGCGCCCCAATCGCGTCCAGCTTGCCGCCCTGACCCAGCCCGCCGCCCAGAGCGGTAACGGGCCGCGCAGCCATATCAGCGCGCGCACCCGTAAGGGTATCGAGCTGATCCCGCTGAGCCAGGTGATCTACTTCATCGCCGATCACAAGTACGTGACCCTGCGTCACGAGTCTGGCGAAGTGCTGCTCGATGAGCCGCTCAAGGCCCTTGAGGATGAATTCGGCGACCGTTTCGTGCGTATCCACCGCAACGCGCTGGTGGCCCGCGAGCGCATCGAGCGCCTGCAACGCACGCCCCTGGGGCACTTTCAGTTGTTCCTGAAAGGGCTTAACGGCGATGCCTTGATCGTCAGCCGCCGCCATGTCGCCGGCGTGCGCAAGATGATGCAGCAGCTTTAGTCCAAGGGCTGCAGCGCGCTCTATCGTCGTGATCCCGGTGCGCTGTGGCCAGGGAGGCCCCGCACTTGCTGATTCAAATCAAAGCGAATTTGCCTGAGCTGTTATTATCTGCCGTATCTATTCAGTACGGATTGATCCATGTCCTCTCGCGAAATCCGCATCGCCACCCGTAAAAGCGCCCTGGCCTTGTGGCAGGCCGAATACGTCAAAGCACGTCTCGAGCAGGCCCACCCTGGGCTCCAGGTATCCCTGGTGCCCATGGTCAGTCGCGGCGACAAGCTGCTCGACTCGCCGCTGTCGAAGATCGGCGGCAAGGGTCTGTTCGTCAAGGAACTGGAAACCGCGCTGCTGGAAAACGAAGCCGACATCGCCGTGCATTCGATGAAAGACGTGCCCATGGACTTCCCCGAAGGCCTGGGCCTGTTTTGCATCTGCGAGCGCGAAGACCCGCGCGATGCCTTTGTGTCCAATACCTACGCGTCCTTGGATGAGCTGCCGTTGGGCAGCATCGTCGGCACTTCCAGCCTGCGTCGTCAGGCCCAGTTGCTGACGCGTCGCCCGGATCTGCAGATCCGCTTCCTGCGCGGCAACGTCAACACGCGTCTGGCCAAGCTCGATGCCGGTGAATATGACGCGATCATCCTCGCGGCGGCCGGCTTGATCCGGCTCGGCTTCGAGGACCGCATCACCTCGGTCATCAGCGTCGAAGACAGCTTGCCTGCCGGCGGGCAGGGCGCAGTGGGCATCGAATGTCGCACCGCCGACAGTGAAATCCACGCCTTGCTCAAACCGCTCGACCACCACGACACCGACGTCCGTGTCACCGCCGAACGCGCCCTGAACAAACACCTCAATGGTGGCTGCCAGGTGCCAATCGCCTGCTACGCCGTGCTCGAAGGCGAAAACCTGTGGCTGCGTGGCCTGGTGGGCGACCCGGAAGGCGGCAACTTGATCACCGCGCAAGTGCGCGGGCCGCAGCGTGATGCGACGGCGCTGGGGATCCAGGTCGCCGAAGAGCTGCTGGACCAGGGCGCCGGTGCCATCCTGCAAAAAGTCTACGGCGAGGCCGGCCCGCAGTGACCGATTGGCGTGTGCTGCTGACGCGGCCTGCCGAGGAGTCTGCGCTGTTGGCGGCGTCGTTGTCGGATGTCGGGATTTTCAGCAGCAGCCTGCCGTTGCTGGAGATCGAAGCCTTGCCGGTCACGCCTGAGCAGCAGGCGGTCTGGGCTGACCTGGGTCGCTATTGCGCGGTAATTGTGGTCAGCAAGCCGGCGGCGCGCCTTGGCGTGCAACGCCTGGAGCGACACTGGCCGCGGTTGCCGTGGTTCAGCGTGGGTGCCGCCACCGCCCAGGTACTGGCCGATCACGGCCTGGACGTTCATTATCCGCCCAGCGGCGACGACAGCGAGGCCTTGCTGGCCTTGCCCGCCTTGCGCGAGGCCATTGCGCGCACCGATGCGCGGGTGCTGATCCTGCGCGGCGAGGGCGGGCGAGAGCTGCTGGCGGAGCGTTTGCGCGAGCAAGGTGCTAGTGTCGACTATCTGGAGTTGTATCGCCGTTTCCTTCCGGCCTACGACCCGGGTGTACTGATGCAGCGCATCCAGTTGGAACGCTTGAACGGCCTGGTGGTCAGCAGTGGGCAGGGTTTTTTGCACCTGCAGGCCCTGGCCGGTTCGGATTGGCCACAGGTGGCCCGGCTGCCGTTGTTCGTGCCCAGCCCGCGCGTCTATGAGATGGCGCGGGCGGCTGGCGCAGAAAAAGTTGTGGATTGTCGCGGCGCGAGTGCCGCGGCTTTGTTAGTGGCGTTACGGAGCCATTCCGTTCCCACTCTCTGATACGCAAAGGATGGATACGTGAGCGAAACAGCCTTGCCTAAAGATGAAGCTCAGCCCGCGCTCGATGCGCCGGGCCAGACACCGGTCACTGCGCCGCGCCGTGGCAATGGCCTGGCAATCGTCGCCTTGCTGCTGGGTGCTGCGGGCGTTGCCGCCGGCGGGTGGGGGATCTGGCAGGTCCGCACCCTGCAAGCCAGCGACCAGCAACAGCTGAGCCAGGTAAAGAGCCTCGACGACCAGTCCCAGACCCTCAAGCAAAGCCAGCAACAGTTGGCTGCACGCCTGGCGCAATTGCCGGGCGCGGACGAACTGGAGGAGCGCCGCCGCTTGCTGGCCCAGTTGCAGGGCGACCAGCAGCGTTTGGGCCAGCGCCTGGAAACCGTGCTCGGGGCCAGCCGCAAGGACTGGCGCCTGGCAGAAGCCGAACACTTGATTCGTCTGGCGAGCCTGCGCTTGTCTGCCCTGCAGGACATCAACAGCGCGCAGTCGCTGGTCCAGGGCGCCGACGAGATTCTTCGCGAGCAGAGCGATCCGGGTTCCTACGCCGCGCGCGAGCAATTGGCCAAGAGCCTTGCCGCGTTGCGCAGTACCGAACAACCGGACCGCACCGGGCTCTACCTGCAATTGGCGGCCTTGCGCGATCAAGTCGTGCAACTGGCGGCGATTGCGCCGGAGTACCAGCTTCAGGAGCCGACATCCCATGGGCGTCCGACCACCGATACGGAAAACCGCTTGAGCCAATGGTGGGAGCAGCTCTCGCGTTACTTCCGCATCGACTTCAACCCAGATGACAACATTCGCCCACTGCTCGCCGGCCAAGGCCTGAACCAGGTTCGCCTGGCCCTGAGCCTGGCCCTCGAGCAGGCGCAATGGGCTGCGCTCAATGGCGAGGCGGCGGTGTACAGCCGTTCGCTGGGTGAAGCGCGCAGCGTGTTGCAGGACAACTTCAACCAGGACAACCCGCAGAGCAAAGCGATGCTCGCGCGTATCGCCGAGCTTGAGCCCAAGGCCGTCTCGGTCGTGACTCCGGACCTGGCCGCCAGCTTGGCCGCCGTGCAGGCATACCTTGAACGTCGTCACTTGCCTGCCGACGAAGCCAAGGCTTCGGCCGGCACGCCGGCGAGCCAGGAGTAGAGCCGATGAAGCGTTTCTATGTGATCCTGGTGCTGGCGATCGCGGTCGCCCTGGCGCTGGCCGTGGGCATTTCGAAACACACCGGCTACGTGTTGATTACCTATCCCCATCTGCTGCATTACGAGTCGAGCCTGTGGGCTACCCTGGTGGCGGTATTTGTCATCGGCCTGGCGATCTACCTGATTCGTGTGCTGTTGAGCCTGTTGAGCACCTCGGGCGGCGTGGTCAACCCATGGTCGCGGCGTAACCGCAGCCGTCGCGTGCAGATCGCGATCGAGCACGGCCAGATGGACCTCGCCGAAGGCCGCTGGGCCAGTGCCGAACGCCACCTGCATCGTGCCGCCGAAGCCGAACGCCAGCCGCTGCTGTATTACCTTGGCGCGGCCCGGGCGGCAAACGAGCAAGGGCGATATGAAGAGTGCGACGGCCTGCTGGAGCGCGCCCTCGAGCGACAGCCCCAGGCCGAACTGGCGATTGCCTTGAGCCATGCGCAATTGCAGACGGACCGTGGCGACACCGACGGCGCGCTGACCACCTTGCAGGCCATGCACGAGCGTCATCCGCATAACGCCCAGGTGCTGCGCCAGTTGCAACGCTTGCATCAGCAGCGGGGCGATTGGTCGTCGGTGATTCGTCTGTTGCCTGAGCTGCGCAAGGACAAAGTATTGCCGGCCGGCGAATTGGCCGAGCTGGAGCGCCGCGCCTGGGGTGAAAACCTGAGCCTGGCCGCCCAGCGTGAAGAGCAGGGTGAAGCGGGGTTGCAGGCGCTTGAGCGCGCCTGGCAGCAACTGACGTCCGCCCAGCGCCAGGAGCCGCCGTTGGTGCTGGCCTACGCCGAGCAACTGCGCCAGCTGGGCGCCGATGCCAAGGCCGAAGAGGTGCTGCGCGGCGCGCTCAAGCGTGCGTATGACAGCCACCTGATCCGCCTGTATGGCCTGTTGCGCGGCAGTGACCCGGCCCGTCAGTTGAAGTTTGCCGAAGGCTGGCTCAAGGATCATCCCGGTGATGCCAGCTTGCTGTTGACCCTCGGGCGCCTGTGCCTGCAAAACAGTCTGTGGGGCAAGGCGCGGGACTATCTGGAAAGCAGCCTGCAGGTGCAGCGTAACCCCGAGGCGTGTGCCGAACTGGCACGCCTGCTGGCCCAGTTGGGTGACACCGAGCGCAGCAACCAGTTGTTCCAGGAAGGCCTGGGCCTGCTGGACAACCGTCTGCTCGCCTCACCGTTGCCCGCGCCGGTGCGGGGTTGAAGCAGGAACAGGTACGAGGGTTGGCTCGGATGCATCCGACAGCCAACCCTTGGGTTCTGTGTAAAGACTCGGTTTAACTGGGTTCGTAATACATTCCTACGTTGCGTCAGGTTATGTCCTCCAAGCTCTGGCGGGATGTCCCTACGTTTTAACGGAATCGTCTGCTCTAACGCGTATTGAAAGGGGTCAGGCCTTTCCTCTACCGTAACGGCCTATCTCTCGCGGTACGGATAAACAATGTCTTTGGCCCCCTCACGCTCCTTGTTTTTCCTGGCGTTCATGGCCGGTGCGCTGACGTTGGGTGCGTCTTTCTACCTGGAATATGGCGCGCTGCTGCGGCCCTGCTTTCTGTGCCAGGTTCAGCGGCTATTCCTCGCCACCTTTACGTTGATCAACCTGGTCGCGGCTGTTCATAACCCCAAGCGCTACGGCATCTATGGGTACGGGTTGGTGAGCATGGGCTGTGCCGCGCTAGGCGCAATTACCGCAGTGCGCCAGGTGTTGCTGCAGAACACTGCGTCTGATCAGGCTGGCGATTGTTGGCCCAGTTTGCAGTACATGCTCGAAAACCTGTCGTTCTCGCAGGCGCTGCGCTCGATCTTCAACGGTACCGTCGACTGCGTGGAAATCACCTGGACCCTGTTCGATTTGAGCCTCCCGGAGTGGAGTCTGTTGTTTTTCGTGGCGATGTTGATCCTGGGTTTCATGCAGTTTTCACGGCTGATATTCAGCCAACGCTTGCGCCTGTCGACACGCTGAAAAGTGGTCGCAAGTTGTAGGACGGGATTAAACACTTGTATGAACTTTCTCTCCTGCGTACCTTGAAGCCATAGTCATGCGGGCATAATCTGGCCCGCATGCGTTATTGAAACCGTTGTCAGATGCGGCTTTGTCCGGCTGCCGCTTTATCTTTGAAGTATTGCGCGGGCACACAGCGGCAGCGCCCCCTATAGGGAAGAGAGATCATCATGCTGGAAAGTTGTCAGAATGCTCAGGAACGCTGGGGTGGGGTGCACAAGCTGATCGACAGCTGGTTGAAGGCACGCCACGAACTGGTTCGGGCGTTTGATGCTCTCGGCGAGAAGCCCGAAGCATTAGCGATGAATCGCAAGCCGCTGCAGGCGTTTTGCGGTGTCTTGGTGGACTACGTGTCTGCCGGTCATTTCGGCGTCTACGAACAGTTGACCAAGGAGGCGGAAGCCTTTGACGATCAGCGTGGTCTTGAATTGGCCGAGACCCTCTACCCACGCATCGATGTGATCACCGAGAAGCTGCTGGCGTTCAATGACCTGTGTGATGCCGGCAAGTGTGTTGCCGAGAAATTCAAAGAGCTGGGCGGTCTGCTCCATGAGCGTTTCGAGTTGGAGGATTGCCTGATCGAAGTGCTGCACAATGCTCACCGGGATGTGGCTGTCGCCCCGGCCTGACCGTTGCTGATGAGATAAAAAAACGGTGCGTATGACGCGCCGTTTTTTATTGGATCAATGCCGGGTGCCGAGCAATTCGATCTCGAATACCAGAGGCGTGTAAGGCGGGATCAACGTGCCAGCACCATCGGCGCCATAGGCCTGCGCCGATGGAATCACCAGGCGCCACTTCGCGCCCACCGGCATCTGTTGCAGCGCACTGCTCCAGCCGCTGATCACACTGTCCAGACGAAACCATTGCGCCTGGGTGCTTTGATCGAACACCGTCCCATCGGGCAATCGCCCCACGTATTTCACCTGAACCTCATCACTGGCCAACGGCTTGTTGCCGCTGCCGGGCGTGAGTTCCGTGAGCAGAACGCCATCGGCCAATTCGCGCACGCCGCTCGCGGCTTTTTCCTGGGTCAAAAACTGCTGTTCGGCCGTCAGTGCTTTTTCGCTTTGCGGTGCCTGAGCATCGGCTTCGTCCTGCGCTTCATGCTGCGCCAGGAGTTGTTCGATGCGCGCGTTATCCAGTGCCAGCGGTTTACCTTGATAGGCTTGCTTGAGACCCTCGATCAACGCCTGGATCTGCAGGTCGGGGACTTCCTGGCGCAGCCGCTCACCGAGGCTGGCGCCCAGGCTGTACGCGAGGTCGTGCGCGTCCGGGGCAGTGGTTTTGGATGACGCTGGCTCGCTTGCATTGGCCACGGAAATCGCCAAACCAAGCGCAAGAAAAAGGTAACGCGACATGGGTCTTCTCCAGCCGAAAGTGCGACGGATTATGCCAGTGTGAGAGGGTAAAAAGTGGCGTGGTTTTTCGTTATATCGATAAGATTTTTCGCACGGTGCAACGCAAGGCAAACGATACTGTCAACATGCCCTAGCGGCGGTAAGAGCAGAGGGCTAGTATGAGCCGCACCCACGTCAGCCAGGAGGTAAACCATGTCGGCCAAACAGAAGCCTGTAAATACCCCGTTGCACTTACTCCAACAACTCTCGGGCAGTCTGCTCGAACATTTGGAAAGCGCGTGTTCCCAAGCCTTGGCTGATGCAGAAAAACTGCTCGCCAAGTTGGAAAAGCAACGCGGTAAAGCGCAAGAAAAACTGCATAAGTCCCGCACCAAATTGCAAGACGCCGCCACTGCCGGCAAAGCCAAGGCTCAAGCCAAAGCCAAAGACGCAGTCAAAGAACTTGAGGACATGCTGGACGCCCTCAAGGATCGCCAAGCCGAAACCCGCACCTACATTTCCCAACTCAAAAAAGATGCTCAAGAAAGCCTGAAACTGGCCCAGGGCGTTGGTCGTGTGAAGGAAGCTGTATCGAAAGTGCTGGGCGCTCGTACACCGGCAAAAGCCGTTGCCGCCAAAGCGCCGGCTAAGGCCGCCGCCAAGCCAGCTGCCAAGACTGTTGCTGCAAAACCAGCTGCCAAGCCAGTTGCCAAGACCGCTGCTGCAAAACCGGCCGCCAAGCCAGCTGCCAAAACGGCTGCTGCAAAACCAGCCGCCAAGCCAGTGGCTAAAGCCGTTGCTGCCAAACCAGCCGCCAAACCAGTTGCTAAAGCCGCTGTTGTAAAACCGGCTGCCAAGCCAGTTGCCAAAACGGCCGCTGCCAAACCAGCCGCCAAGCCAGTGGCTAAAGCCGCTGCTGCAAAACCGGCCGCCAAGCCAGTTGCCAAAACTGCTGCTGCAAAACCAGCTGCCAAGCCAGTGGCTAAAGCCGCTGCTGCCAAACCAGCTGCCAAGCCAGTGGTTAAAGCCGCTGCTGCCAAACCAGCTGCCAAGCCAGTGGTTAAAGCCGCTGCTGCAAAACCAGCCGCCAAGCCAGTGGTTAAAGCCGCTGCCGCGAAACCAGCGGCCAAGCCAGTGGCTAAAGCTGCTGCTGCAAAACCAGCACCGGCCAAGCCAGCCACCCCGGCAGCATCGGTTGCTACCCCAGCAGCGCCAAGCGCATCGACCAGCACCCCTGCGTCGGTCGCGCCAAGCAACAGCACTCCAACCAGCGCTTCCTAAGTGCCGGTGACTGCGACGCGCAGCTGCTGCAGCGCGTCGTGGTCAAGGTTGGCGGCTCCCTCAGCCGCCAGGCCTTCCAACCATCGTTGACCCATCGCCTCGCCTGTCAGCCATGTCGTTGCCAGCGTTTCCAGACGCGCCAGCAACTCGCGTTCCGCGTCCAGCTCCAGGGCTTTGACCCGCTCCCGTAACGCCGCCAAGGGCGCATCCTGCTGCGCCACGGCCCGCCATTGCCGGCGTACCTGTCGCAACGGTTCAACCACCTGCGATTGCCAGGGCTCGGCGATTTGCCTCAGCGCCAGCGCGCGTTCACGCGTCAGCGCCACGCCCCGCTGTTCCAGCCACGCCCCGCAGAGCAACAGGCACACATCCGCGCCTTGTTCCTGCACACGCAGGCACGCAGCCTCGACGCCCGGGCGGGCGTAAGTCGAGAGGGCAAAGCTCCACAGGTCAGCGCACATATTCACACCCAAGCCAGCGGCCAACGAAGCTGGTAGACTCCGCCGCCATTATGATCCGACTTCAAAGCCTAACATTACAGCGTGGCCCGCAACGTCTTCTCGAAGACGCCGAGCTGACCCTGCACGCCGGTCACAAAGCCGGCCTGATCGGTGCCAACGGCGCCGGCAAATCCACGTTGTTCGCCCTGTTGCTGGGTGAGCTGACCCCGGACTCCGGGGACTGCTTGCTGCCGGCCGACTGGCGCATCGCCCATATGCGCCAGGAGATCGACACCCTGGACCGCATCGCGATCGACTACGTGCTCGATGGCGACCTGCGTCTGCGCCAGGTGCAACACGACCTGGCCGCGGCCGAGAAAGCCCAGGACGGCGCCGCTCAAGCCCGCCTGCACGCGGAACTGGACAGCGCCGACGGCTACACCGCCGACGCCCGTGCGCGCAAGATGCTCGCCGGCCTTGGCTTTACCAACGAACAGATGGACCGCCCGGTCGCCGACTTCTCCGGCGGCTGGCGCATGCGCCTGAACCTGGCCCAGGCACTGATGTGCCCCTCGGACCTGTTGCTGCTCGACGAACCGACCAACCACTTGGACCTCGATGCGATCCTGTGGCTGGAGGATTTCCTCAAGAGCTACCAGGGCACCTTGCTGCTGATTTCCCACGACCGGGATTTCCTCGACGCCGTGGTCGACAACATCGCTCACGTCGAACAGAAGAAAATCACCCTCTACCGTGGCGGCTACACCGCGTTCGAACGCGCCCGCGCCGAACGCCTGGCCCAGCAACAGCAGGCGTTCGAGAAGCAGCAGGCGCAGCGCGCGCACATGGAAAGCTACATCGCCCGGTTCAAGGCCCAGGCCACCAAGGCCCGCCAGGCCCAGAGCCGGATCAAGGCGCTGGAGCGCATGGAAGAACTGTCGGCGGCCCACGTCGATTCGCCTTTCGATTTCGTGTTCCGCGAGTCGGTGAAGATCTCCAGCCCGTTGCTCGACCTGTCCGATGCCCGCCTGGGCTATGGCGAGAAAACCATCCTCGAGAAGGTCAAGCTGCAACTCACGCCGGGTGCGCGCATTGGCCTGCTCGGGCCGAACGGCGCGGGCAAGTCGACGCTGATCAAGAACCTGTCGGGCGAGCTGCAACCCCTGGCCGGTCGCCTGACCCGTGGCGAGAACCTGGTGGTCGGCTACTTCGCCCAGCATCAGTTGGACTCCCTGGACGCCAAGGCCAGCCCGTTGCTGCACCTGCAGCGCCTGGCGCCGACCGAACGCGAGCAGCCCCTGCGCGACTTCCTCGGCGGCTTCGACTTCCGTGGCGCGCGCATCGATGAGCCGGTGCTGAATTTCTCCGGCGGCGAAAAAGCCCGCCTGGCCCTGGCGTTGATCGCCTGGGACCGGCCGAACCTGTTGCTGCTCGACGAGCCGACCAACCACCTCGACCTGGAAATGCGCCTGGCGCTGACCATGGCCTTGCAGGAGTTCAGCGGTGCGGTACTGGTGGTGTCTCACGATCGCCACTTGCTCAAGAGCACCACCGACAACTTCCTGCTGGTGGCCGACGGCAAAGTCGAAGAGTTCGACGGTGACCTCGATGACTACGCGCGCTGGCTGACGGAATACCGCCTGCGCAACGCGCCGACCAGCAACACCCCGGTCAACCCGGACAAAACCGACAAGAAGGCCCAGCGCCAGGCCGCCGCCGCCCTGCGCCAGCAGTTGGCGCCGCACAAGCGCGAAGCCGACAAGCTGGAAGCCGAGTTGGGCAAGGTCCACGAGCGCCTGGCCAAGATCGAAACCAGCCTGGGCGACAGTGCTGTGTACGAAGCCGCGCGCAAGGATGAACTGCGCGATCTGCTGGCCGAGCAGGCCAAGCTCAAGGTCCGTGAAGGGCAGTTGGAGGAAAGCTGGATGGAAGCCCTCGAACTGCTCGAAAGCCTGCAAGCGGAGCTGGAGGCGCTGTCCTGATGGACGCGCTGCAACTGCCGCTGCCGGCGCAATGGGTCGCCCCCGTGTGGATCGGCGTGCAAATCCTGCTGATCCTGCTGGCCGGCTACCTGACCCAGCGGTTTGTCGCCAAAGGCCTGACCCGCCTCGGCGAGCACTACCCCTTCCCGCCGCAGCTGTTGATGCCGCTGCGTGGCGGCTTGCGCTGGCTGATCATGGGCAGTGCGCTGATCTTCGTGCTGGAGCGCCTGGGCGTGTCCGCCACGGTGTTGTGGACCGCGCTGTCGGGGTTTGTCGCGGTGGCGGCGGTGGCGTTTTTCGCCATGTGGTCGGTGTTGTCCAACCTGTTGTGCGCGATCCTGATCTTCACCGTCGGGCCGTTCCGCCTCGGTGATGTGGTCGAGCTGGTGGACACCGTCGACAAGCCCGGCGTCAAAGGCCGGGTAGTGGCGATCAACCTGCTTTACACCACGCTGATCGAAGTGGAAGAGGCGGGGACCGGCGGCGTGACGGTGCAGGTGCCCAATAGCCTGTTCTTCCAACGCTCGGTGCGCCGCTGGCGCGACAGTGCTGTCCTCCCGGGCCAGCGCTAGCGTTCACATCTTGCAAAAAACTATAGCCAGCCTTCGGTCGGCAGCGTTAGCTTAAGGCACAACCGCAAACTCGCTGCTGAGGTGTGCAATGGCACTCGACACATGGCTGGCTTTTTTCCTCGCTAGTTGGATCATTTCCCTTTCTCCTGGCGCAGGCGCCATCGCCTCGATGTCCAGTGGCTTGCAATACGGTTTCCTGCGCGGTTACTGGAACGCCATCGGCCTGCAAATCGGCCTGGCGATGCAGATCGCCGTGGTCGCGGGCGGCTTGGGAGCCATTCTGGCGGCGTCGTCCACCGCGTTCTATGCGATCAAATGGTTTGGCGTGGCGTACCTGGTGTACCTGGCCGTCAAGCAATGGCGCGCGTTGCCCATGGACATGACCGATGACGCTGCAGTACGGCCGATCGGCAAGCCGATGGCGATGATGTTCCGTGGCTTTCTGGTCAACGCCAGCAACCCCAAGGCGTTGGTGTTCATGCTCGCGGTGCTGCCGCAGTTCGTGAACCCGCAGGCGCCGCTGCTGATCCAATACCTGATCCTCGGCGCGACGATGATCAGCGTCGATATGATCGTGATGGCGGGCTATACCGGCCTGGCGTCGAAAGTCTTGCGCCTGTTGCGCACGCCCAAGCAGCAAAAACGCATGAACCGCACGTTTGCCGGGTTGTTCGTGGGGGCTGCGGGCTTCCTCGCCAGCTTGCATCGCGCGACGGCTTGAACCCGGACCGGGCTGAATAAACCGGATCGACAATGTGGGAGCGGGCTTGCTCGCGATAGTGGAGTGTCAGTCACCGAGTCAGTCGGCTGACCCACTGCTATCGCGAGCAAGCCCGCTCCCACATTGGTTTTGCGTTTTCTGTGCGCGTTGGGGGCAGCGCAGAATCGTCGGGCGTGGCGTCATTGCTACAGCTCAATCTGCTCTGTTACTCAAAATACAAATCACTTACACCTTGAGTCAAATCTCATAAAGCTCAACAATGTGTTACTTCGTATTTCCCTTTGAGATTCGTTCATGACTGCCCCCTTCCGTTTTCTCGCCTGGCTGCTATTGCCGGCGTTGATGTCGTGCAGCTTCAATCTGTTGGCCGCGCCTGCCGAGGGCGCCACGAAAGCCCTGCATTTGCTGGACTACATCGGCGCGGACTATCCGCCGACGGTAGCGGCGGGCAAGGTCGTCGATGAATCGGAATACCGTGAGCAGGTGGAATTTCTGGGGGTATTGCAGGGCCTGGTGGCTGAGCTGCCGTCCAAGCCCGAGCGCGCGGAATTGGTCAAAGGGGTCGATGAATTGGTCGCGGCCGTGACCGCTCGTCAGGATGGTGCCAGCGTGGCCCGCCAGTCCCGGCAGTTGGGCGCCAAGCTGGCGGCGGCGTATGAAGTCAGCCAGGCCCCGGCGATTACGCCCGACCCGACCCGCGGCGCACCACTGTATGCCCAGCACTGCTCGGTCTGCCACGGCACGGCCGGCGCCGGTGATGGCCCGGCGGGCGTCGGCATGACGCCGCCGCCGGCGAACCTGCAGAACGCGGAGCGCCTGGACCGCCTGAGCCTCTATGCGATCTACAACACGCTGGGCCTGGGTGTCGAAGGCACGGACATGCCGTCCTTCGCCGACCAACTGGACGAACGCCAGCGCTGGGACCTGGCCACCTACATCGCCGGCTTCACGGCCGACCCGGCTGCCGCGAAAAGCGCGCAACCGTTCAACCTCGCCGACCTGGCCCGCCAGACCCCCAATGAAGTGTTGGCCGCCAACGGCCCGGCCGCTGCTGCGACGTTCCGCGCCCAGCGTGCCCAGCCGCCGCAGGTCAAGCGCGGCCCGGCGCAGTTGCTCGACTACACCGCCGCGACCCTCGACAAGAGCCTTGCGGCGTTCCGCAGCGGTGACCATGAGCAAGCCTACGACCTGTCGGTAGCGGCGTATCTGGAAGGGTTCGAGTTGGTGGAAAGCTCCCTCGACAACGTCAACGCCAACGTGCGCAAAGACACCGAGAAGGCCCTGATGGCCTATCGGCAGTCGTTGCAGGACGGCTTGCCGCTCGAACAGGTGCAGCAGCGCCTGGACGCCGCCAAGGGCAAACTCACCGAATCTGCCGGCTTGTTGGGCGGCGATGGCCTGAGCTGGTCGTTGAGCTTTATCTCAGGCTTGCTGATCCTGCTGCGCGAAGGTCTGGAAGCGATCCTGGTGCTGGCGGCGGTCCTCGCCTTCCTGCGTAACACCGGCCAGGAATCGGCGGTGCGCGGCGTCCACGTCGGCTGGGGCCTGGCCTTGTTGGCCGGCTTGGCCACCTGGGCGTTGGCGGCCTATGTGATTGATGTGAGCGGCGCCCAGCGCGAATTGCTCGAAGGTTGCACGGCGTTGTTTGCCAGTGTGATGGTGCTGTGGCTCGGCGTGTGGATGCATGACCGGCGCCACGCAGCGGCCTGGCAGGACTACATCAAGAGCAGCCTGGTGGGCGGCGGTGGCCGTTTCGGCTTCGCGCTGCTGGCGTTCTTCTCGGTGTACCGCGAGCTGTTCGAAGTGATCCTGTTCTACGAAACCCTGTGGTTGCAAGCCGGCCCGGCCGGGCACAACGCCGTGCTGGGGGGTGGCGCCACGGCGCTGGTGCTGTTGGTGGGCCTGGCGTGGGTGATCCTGCGCGGTTCGGCGAAGCTGCCATTGGCGCTGTTCTTCGGGATCAACGCGGCGCTGCTGTGTGCGTTGTCGGTGGTATTCGCCGGGCACGGCGTGAAGGCGTTGCAGGAAGCCGGCATCTTCGGCACGCGGCCGGTGGCGTTCTTTGACTTCGACTGGCTGGGTATCCACGCCGATGCCTACTCGCTGAGTGCGCAGGTGGTGGCGATCCTGGCGATTATGGTGATGTATGGCCGCAGTCGGATCGCCGACAAGCGCCGGCTGGCGGCATAAGCATGCGCGTGTGGATCGACGCCGATGCCTGCCCGCGCGCGGCCAAGGACCAGGTGGTGAAGTTCGCCCTCAAGCGTCAGTTCGAGGTGGTGCTGGTGGCCGGGCAGAGCCAGATCAAGCCGGCCTTCGCCTGCGTTAAGCTGATCGTGGTGCCCAGCGGCCCGGACGCGGCGGATGACTACCTGGTGGAGCACGCGGTGCCCGGTGAACTGGTGATCTGCAGCGACGTGCCCCTGGCCGACCGCCTGGTGAAGAACGGCGTGACGGCCCTCGACCCGCGCGGCAAGGAATTCAGCCCGCAGAACATGAGTGAGCGGCTGGCGGTGCGTAACCTGTTCACCGATCTGCGCGAGCAAGGTCAGATGGGCGGTGGTCCACCGCCCCATGGGGAAAAGGACAAGCAAGCGTTCGCCAACGCACTCGACCGCCTGCTCACGCGCTTGATGCGGGCCGGTTAGTCGTTTTCGTGGGTCAGCTCCAGCACCCGATCCACCAGCTTGTTGATGCCTGACGCGACTTCGCTGATGTTCTTGCCGAGCATATAGGCGGGAGTGCTGACCAGCTTGCGCGCGGTGTCTTCGACGATATCGTCCACCGCGCATGCCTGGTGGTGGGCGCCCATCTTGTCCAGCGCGGCGGCGGTGTCGGCATCGTTGCCGATGGTGCAGGTTACTCCCGGGCCATAGATCTTCGCGGCCAGGGCCGGCGAGATGCAGATCAGTCCCAGCGGCTTGCCCGCTTCGACAAAGGCTTCGGCCAGCGCCAATACCTGCGGGTTGAGGCTGCAACCGGCGCCTGCGCTGGCAAAGTTCGACAGGTTCTTCGCCGCGCCAAACCCGCCAGGCACGATCAGCGCGTCGAAATCCTCGGCGTTGGCTTCACGAATGTCTTTCACGTCGCCTCGGGCAATGCGGGCGGACTCCACCAGCACATTGCGCGACTCGGGCATTTCTTCGCCCGTGAGGTGGTTGATCACGTGCAACTGTGCGATGTCGGGTGCAAAGCATTGGACCTGAGCGCCGCGCTGATCCAGGCGCAGCAGGGTGATCACGCTTTCGTGGATTTCTGCACCGTCGTACACGCCACAGCCGGAAAGGATCACTGCAATCTTTTTGCTCATGGGCATTTCTCCTGATTCATGGCGTTAAATGTCTACTAATTTGTCATCTGTTGCCAATGGGAACTCTCGCCGCAGCCCCTAATCTTGATGCAATAAAAACAGACCGGACTAGCCCATGGACTTCGTGCCTTACGCGGTACCGTTTTTCATCGCCTTGATCGTGGTTGAACTGCTCGTCGACCGTTGGCGCGGCGCGCGCAATTATCGGGTGGCGGATGCCATCAACAGCCTCAGCACTGGCGTGCTGTCCACCACCACCGGGCTGCTGACCAAGGGCGTGGGATTGCTGACCTACGCATTCGCCCTCAAGCACCTGGCGCTGATCGAGCTGTCGGCCGAGAGCGTCTGGACCTGGGTGTTCGCCTTTGTGTTCTACGACTTCTGCTATTACTGGCTGCATCGCTGCGGTCACGAGCGCAATATCCTGTGGGCCGCGCATTCGGTGCATCACCAGAGCGAGGACTACAACCTCACCACCGCCTTGCGCCAGACCAGCACCGGCTTTCTGCTGAGCTGGATCTTCTATCTGCCTCTGGCCGTGCTCGGCGTGCCGCTGGTGGTGTTCATCAGCGTAGCTTCGCTCAACCTGCTGTATCAATTCTGGGTCCACACCCGCCATGTGCCCAAGCTCGGCTGGTTCGAGTGGTTCTTCGTCACCCCGTCCAATCATCGGGCCCACCATGCACAGAACGCTCTCTACATGGATCGCAACTACGGCGGGGGGTTCATTATTTGGGACCGGCTGTTTGGCTCGTTTCAGGAAGAAGACGAAAACGAGCCGGTGATCTTTGGCGTCACCACCCCCTTGGCCAGTTGGAACCCGCTGTGGGCCAACCTGCAGTTCTATGCGCAGTTGTGGAGTGATGCGCGGCACACGCAAAGCCGTTGGGACAAGCTGCGCATCTGGTTCATGCGTACCGGCTGGCGGCCGGCCGACGTGAAGGCCAACTACCCGTTGATCAAGCCGGACTTGAGCCAGTTCCGCAAGTTCGAGGTGCCGCTGGATACGCGGCAACAGGTGTACGTCGCCCTGCAATTTGCGGTGTATGTGGGGTTTGGCAGTTATCTGATGAACATCGGCGAAGGGCTGCCCACGGCGGCGTTGGTGCTGGGCTGGAGTGCAATGGCGTTGGGCCTGTTCAGCCTGGGCGTCGCCCTGGAGAACCGCCCGTGGGCGTTGAAGGCGGAACTGGTGCGCCTGGGCCTGAATGTGCCGTTGGTATGGCTGGCGCCGCTGGTCGGGCTTTGGCCGGCCAGCCACCTGGGCTGGCCGGGTCTGTTGAGCTACAGCTTGCTGAGCCTGATTGGCCTCTACTGCTGCCGAGGCCGGCTTACTCGACTGGCGTCTTAGGCGGCTCGGCCGGGCTGGTCTCACTCAGTTGTGCGGCCGCCAGTCGGGCCTTGGCGTCGGCACAGGCTTGACGGGCGATGCGCGCGTTCTTGAACCGCCGCCGCAGCCAGAGAACCAGGCCCAGCAGTAACAACGCACCCAGCACCCACAGCTCGTACTTCTTGATGCTGCCCAGCATGCCTTCCAGCACCGCGCCGAAATGGTACGCCGCCGCGCCGAGCGCCGCCGCCCAGACCGCCGCGCCAATGCCGTTGAGTAACAGGTAGCGCAAGGGCGGATAGCCGGACAGGCCAATCGCCACGGGCATCACCGTGCGCAATCCGTAGACAAAGCGGAAGCTCAACACCCAGATATCCGGGTGCTTGCGGATATGTTCCAGGGCTTTGTCGCCCATCAATTGCCAGCGCGGTTTACGTGCCAACAGTTTGCGGCCGTGCTTGCGCCCCATGTAATACCAAAGCTGGTCGCCGGCGTAGCTGCCAAAAAAAGCAACGACCACCACCAGGTTGATATCCATGTACCCACGGAACGCCAGGAAGCCTGCGAGAACGAGTATGGTCTCGCCTTCGAAGAACGTCCCGAGGAAGAGGGCAAAGTAGCCGAAGTCATGCAGAAATTGTTGAAGCATGGTCTGGGTGCTGGCGAAATGAACGCGCAGCCTACGCCTTCGCGATCATTCGTGAAAGTATCGAGATGTGTCACGAAGTGAACAATTCCTACAGAAACGCCGAATGCGACTACAGGTCGCATCGTTAAGCACAACTGTCATACCTTCGTCATAATGGCCGCTTATAACTGCAACACTCGCCCGTAAACGCGGGCTCAGGAGTCTGTCGTGAGCTTTACCCCTGCCAATCGCCTGTTTCCCGCGACCCGTCTGCGTCGCAACCGTCGTGATGATTTCTCTCGCCGTCTGGTCCGTGAAAACGTACTGAGCACGAACGATCTGATCCTGCCGGTCTTTGTGCTGGACGGGGAAAACCGTCGGGAAGCCGTGGCGTCGATGCCGGGTGTCGAGCGCTTGACCATTGATTTGCTGCTGGAAGAGGCGGCGAACTGGGTCGAGTTGGGGATTCCGGCGCTGGCGCTGTTCCCTGTCACGCCTGCTGAACTCAAGTCCCTCGATGCCGCCGAAGCCTGGAACCCGCAAGGGATCGCCCAGCGCGCCACCCGTGCGTTGCGTGAGCGCTTCCCGGAATTGGGGGTGATCACCGATGTGGCCCTGGACCCGTTCACCACCCACGGGCAGGATGGCATCCTGGATGAAGACGGCTACGTGCAGAACGACATCACCGTCGACGCGCTGGTCAAGCAAGCCTTGTCTCATGCCGCCGCCGGGGCCCAGGTGGTCGCGCCGTCGGACATGATGGACGGCCGCATCCAGGCGATCCGCGAAGCCCTGGAGCTGGCCGGCCACGTCAATGTGCGGATCATGGCCTACTCGGCCAAATACGCCAGTGCCTACTATGGTCCGTTCCGCGATGCGGTGGGCTCGGCCCTGAACCTGGGCAAGGCCAACAAAGCCTCGTACCAGATGGACCCGGCCAACAGCCATGAAGCCCTGCACGAAGTGGCCGCCGACCTGGCCGAAGGCGCCGACATGGTGATGGTCAAGCCCGGGATGCCTTACCTGGACATCCTTTATCGGGTCAAAGAGGAATTCAAGGTGCCGACCTTTGTCTATCAGGTCAGCGGTGAATACGCCATGCACATGGCCGCGATCCAGAATGGTTGGTTGAGTGAAGGGGTGATCCTCGAATCCCTGACAGCCTTTAAACGTGCTGGCGCTGATGGCATTCTGACCTACTTCGCCGCCCGCGCTGCCCAATTGCTTAGAGAGCAACAATAGCCCTCACAGGAACACTCGATGAATACCGAAGGACTCTCAGAAGTTGCCGTAAAAGACGCCCACCCGGTGGTCGAATCCGTCGCCGAGACCCCGCCGGTGCCGGTGCCGGAGCCGGCGCCGCCGGTGGTGGTCGCCGAAGCGCCGGCCCCGGCGCCAGCGCCTGCCGTGGTGACCAACCTGGATGACAGCAGCCTGTACATCCACCGTGAGTTGTCACAACTGCAATTCAACATCCGCGTGCTGGAACAGGCGCTGGATGAGTCCTACCCGTTGCTGGAACGCCTGAAATTCCTGCTGATTTTCTCCAGCAACCTGGACGAGTTCTTCGAGATCCGCGTCGCCGGCCTCAAGAAGCAGATCACCTTCGCCCGTGAACAAGCCGGCGCCGATGGCCTGCAACCGCATCAAGCCCTGGCGCGCATCAGCGAACTGGTACACGGGCATGTGGATCGCCAATACGCGATCCTCAACGACATCCTGCTGCCGGAACTGGAAAAACATCAGGTCCGCTTCATCCGTCGCCGTCACTGGACCACCAAGATCAAGACCTGGGTGCGTCGTTACTTCCGCGACGAGATCGCGCCGATCATCACGCCGATCGGTCTCGACCCGACTCACCCGTTCCCGTTGCTGGTCAACAAGAGCCTGAACTTCATCGTTGAGCTTGAAGGTATCGACGCCTTCGGTCGCGATTCCGGCCTGGCGATCATCCCGGCACCGCGTCTGCTGCCACGGATCATCAAGGTACCGGAAGAGGTGGGGGGCGCTGGCGATAACTATGTATTCCTGTCGTCGATGATCCACGCGCACGCCGATGACCTGTTCCAGGGCATGAAGGTCAAGGGCTGCTACCAGTTCCGCCTGACCCGTAACGCCGACCTGGCGCTGGACTCCGAAGACGTCGAAGACTTGGCCCGCGCCCTGCGCGGCGAGCTGTTCTCGCGGCGCTACGGCGATGCGGTGCGTCTGGAAGTGGCCGACACCTGCCCGAAACATCTGTCGGACTACCTGCTCAAGCAGTTCAACCTCGGCGAGAGCGAGCTGTACCAGGTCAACGGCCCGGTCAACTTGACGCGTCTGTTCAGCATCACCGGCCTGGACAGCCACCCGGAGCTGCAATACACGCCGTTCACGCCGCAGATCCCGAAACTGCTGCAAAACAGCGAAAACATTTTCAGCGTGGTCAGCAAGCAGGACATCCTGTTGCTGCACCCGTTCGAGTCCTTCACCCCGGTGGTCGACCTGTTGCGCCAGGCCGCCAAGGACCCGCATGTACTCGCCGTGCGCCAGACCCTGTACCGCAGCGGCGCCAACTCGGAGATCGTCGACGCCCTGGTGGACGCTGCGCGTAACGGCAAGGAAGTCACTGCGGTGATCGAACTGCGCGCGCGCTTCGACGAAGAGTCCAACCTGCAACTGGCCAGCCGCCTGCAAGCGGCCGGCGCGGTGGTGATCTACGGTGTGGTCGGGTTCAAGACCCACGCCAAGATGATGCTGATCCTGCGCCGCGAAGCCGGAGAGATCGTGCGTTACGCGCACTTGGGCACCGGCAACTATCACGCCGGTAACGCCAAGCTCTACACCGACTACAGCCTGCTGACCTCCGACGACGCCTTGTGCGAAGACGTCGGCAAGTTGTTCAGCCAGTTGATCGGCATGGGTAAGACGTTGCGCATGAAGAAGCTGCTGCATGCGCCGTTCACCCTGAAGAAGGGCATGCTCGACATGATCGCCCGCGAGACCCAGTTCGCGCTCGACGGCAAACCGGCGCACATCATCGCCAAGTTCAACTCGCTGACCGATCCGAAGATCATCCGCGCGCTGTACAAGGCCAGCCAGTCCGGTGTGCGTATCGACCTGGTGGTACGCGGCATGTGCTGCCTGCGGCCGGGCATTGCCGGGGTCTCGCACAACATCCATGTGCGCTCGATCATCGGGCGCTTCCTGGAGCACACGCGGGTGTTCTACTTCCTCAATGGCGGGGAAGAGCAGATGTACCTCTCCAGCGCCGACTGGATGGAGCGCAACCTCGACAAGCGCGTGGAGACGTGCTTCCCGGTGGAAGGCAAGAAGCTGATCATGCGGGTCAAGAAAGAGCTGGAAAGTTATCTCACCGATAACACCCACAGCTGGAGCCTGCAGTCGGACGGCCGCTACGTGCGCAACACGCCGACCGGCAACCAGAACCCACGCAGCGCCCAGGCCACCTTGCTGGAGAGGCTGGGTAGCCCGATTCTCGCGGTGAATTAACCGACCTAATAATGTGGGAGGGGGCTTGCCCCCGATGGCGATGGTTCAGTCAAAGTACCAAGTGACTGACCCACCGCCATCGGGAGGTCGAATCGTCGCACCGCCCCTCCCACATGTATTTTCGGTGTTCTTTAGCGCACGTTCAGGCTGAAACCCACCCGCGTCAGCCACTCCGCTTCCTGGGCGAAGTCCGCCTGGGTCAGTTGGTTCTCCTCCAGCCAGCCTTCCGGGAACACCACGTCGAGGCTGTCGCCGCTGGCGCGCAGGGTCACCTGGGGCATTTCCTGGGTGCCACGGATGTGGTGGAACAGGATCGCAAAGCGCAGCAGCACGCACAGGCGGATCAGCTTGATGCCTTCGTCACCGAATTCGGCGAACTTGTCCTTGGGGATATTGCGGCGATGGCCGCGTACCAGCAGCGCGAGCATCTGCTGGTCTTCCCGGGAGAAACCGGCCAGGTCGGAGTGCTCGATCAGGTAGGCGCCGTGCTTGTGGTAATGGTAGTGGGCGATATCCAGGCCCACTTCATGCACCTTGGCCGCCCAGCCCAGCAGTTCGCGCCATACGCCGTCTTCCAGGTCCCAGTCCGCGGCCACCTGGTCGAAGGCATGCAGGGCTTTGCGTTCCACGCGGGCCGCTTGTTCCAGATCGGCGTGATAGCGCTCCATCAACGAGCTGAGGGTGCGCTCACGCACGTCCTCATGGTGATGACGGCCGAGCAGGTCGTAAAGCACGCCTTCGCGCAGGGCGCCGTCGCAGTGGTCCATGCGTTGCAGTTCGAGGGCGTCGAAGATCGCTTCGAGAATCGCCAGGCCCGCCGGGAAAATCGTGCGGCGGTCGGGCTTGATACCATCGAAGTCGATTTTTTCGGCATCTCCCAGCTTGAACAGCTTGCGCTTGAGCCACGCCAGGCCTTCGGCGTTGACCTCGCCGGTGCCATGGCCGCCGGCTTTCAAGGCCAGGCCGATGGCGCGGATGGTGCCGGACGAGCCGATCGCTTCATCCCACGACAGGCGATGCAGGGCGTGCTCGATGCTCATGATCTCCAGCCGCGCCGCCGTGTAGGCCTGGGCATAACGCGCCGGGGTGATCTTGCCGTCCTTGAAATAACGCTGGGTATAGCTGACGCAGCCCATCTGCAGGCTTTCGCGCAGCAGCGGCTCGAAGCGCTGGCCGATGATGAATTCGGTACTGCCGCCGCCGATGTCCGCCACCAGGCGCTTGCCGGGGGTGTCGGCCAGGGTGTGGGACACGCCGAGGTAGATCAGGCGCGCTTCTTCGCGTCCGGAGATGACTTCCACCGGGTGCCCGAGGATCTCCTCGGCGCGGCGGATGAATTCGCCCCGGTTACGGGCTTCGCGCAACGCGTTGGTGCCGACGATTCGCACAGCACCCGGGGGCATGCCGTTGATCAACTGGGCAAACCGCTTGAGGCAATCGAGCCCGCGCTGCATGGATTCTTCATTGAGCTGGCGCGCGTCGTCGATTCCGGCAGCCAGTTGGACTTTTTCGCCTAGCCGCTCAAGGATGCGGATTTCGCCGTTCTGGGCCTTGGCCACGACCATATGAAAGCTGTTGGAGCCCAGGTCGATGGCGGCGATCAGGGACAGATTCTTGGCTTGGGATTGCGGCATGGTTAGAGGGTCTCGGTCGATAACCTGACCATCGTGCCACGATCGACCGCTGGAGCCAACGCGTAGCGCTCCGGTAATTTTCCTAAGGGTGTCTGCGAGGAATTCTTGTGGGAAATGTAGGGTGGGTTTCTAAATATCCAATGAATGAGGTTTTAGTTTTGTAGGAGTTTTTAACTAGTTGTTGTTGTAAAGCTTTTTATGATTTTCCCTACAGAGTGCTTGTTGATGTTCCATTGGTTTTTTTGTTTAGGACTACCTCGCGGTCGGGTAAAGGCGACTCTTTGTTTTTACGGCTCCCACACTAACTGATGTGTTATCTGATTCTTTAATGAAGTGCCAAAGCGACAGACTGTCACCCGGCAATATTGCCTGGGTGTTATTTATTTATAGTCGTGCAGCTCCGGAGAAATAAGCCGTTTGGCGCTGGACTTGCCGAGAGATAAATAAAGAACGCCTGATAACTTTCAGTGACAGGTCGAATATGAAAAAAATTGTTGGATTGACTCTCGGTCTCGCTTGCCTGGCTGCGGCCATCAGTGCTAACGCATCCACCAGTGCCGAACTGGTCGTCAGGGGCACGATCAAACCCGCTGCCTGCAACCTGAGCATGACTGGCGGCGGCATTATCAATTACGGCGATATTCCTTCGGGCCAACTCTCCCAGACGGCGTTCAACCCGCTTCGGGAAATGACCACGCCCCTGTCCGTCAATTGCGGCACCGGCAGCGCTCCGTTCGGGCTGACCTTCACCGATCTGCAGGCCGGCAGCAGGGTAACGGGCATTCTCAGCGCCCTTGGCGCAGGTTATACCGAGGTGCATAACTTCGGCTTGGGTTCGGTCGCTGGCAAAAATACCGGTGGCTATGCGGTTACGCTCAGGGACCTCAGGTCGCCGAGCAAAACGCTGACGGCTATTACACGTGTCGGCGAAGGCGCGGCCTGGCAGAGCAGTGATGGCAAAGTCGCGAAATCGCCTAACCAATCTTCGTGGCGCAGTGGCACTTCGCTCATTCCGGCCGAACTCTCTCAACTGACCGGGACTATTGCAGTACGGGCCGTGATCAACAAAGGCCAAGACTTGAACCTGGCTCGCGACGTTACTCTTGATGGTCGCGCAACGCTTACTTTGGTTTACCTCTAAGCGGCTGAAATACAGCCGATCAAAGAACGCACGCGTTCTGATCGGCTGTTTTCATGTGGGTGCTTGGCTATCAATTGCCAACTTCATGGTCTGCGGGGAACACTGAGTGCGTAGTCTTTCAGTAATAAATAATCTGCTGTTGTTGTGTGCAAGTGTGTGTCTGTGTTTTACCGGCATGGTATTGGCGGACGGAATGTTGCCGGAAACCTCGGTTGTGGTTCTTTATGAGGAACAAGGCGAGGCCACGATAAATATCAAGAACACCGATTCGGGGCCGGCGCTGCTTCATTCAGTCGTACTGAACGTGCCCGAAGACGTAGAGCCCCTATTGATTGTCACGCCGCCTATTGCGCGTGTGGAACCCGGTGAAACCCAGTTGGTGCGTTTCATCAGCACCTTGGAAGCACCGCTGAAGACCCAGCGCTTGAAGCGTGTGTCCTTCGAGGGTATTCCGCAGGCGCGTGCCGCAGGGGGTGCGACCATCGGTATCACCCTTCGGCAGAATCTGCCGCTGATCCTGCACCCCAAAGGCTTGCCTCAACATCACACGCCCTGGGAGCTGCTGAAGTGGCGGCGGGCTGGAGAGATGCTGGCTGTTCACAACGACAGTGCTTATGTGGTGCGCCTGGCGCCGGAGGTGCAGTTGCTGCCCCAGCGGGTTCTGGCAACGTTGCCGCGTGCTTACATTTTGCCGGGGGAGGCGTTGACGGCGAAGGTTGACGGAACATTGGACGGCTTGGCCGAAGTCGAGATCCAGCCCGCCACGGTCTATGGGTTTTCGGTGGACAGTTACCGCGCCCCGATCAGTACCGATGGGGGTTGAGCGGCTTATGAAAAACCTGTCGAGTAATACGCCTGCGGTTTCCATCCGGTCTCGCCGCCCCACGCTGCTCATCGGGTTTGCGACCCTGTGGAGCTTGCCCGGCCTGGCTCCGGCGCTCGAGTTGGGCGAGGGTTTCGACCTCGCGGCGCTGACCACCCACGGTATTGACCCGAAGGTCTCCGACTACTTCCGCAGTGCGGCGCGTTTTCGCGAAGGCGTCCAGGTGGTGGGGCTGCGGGTCAACGGGAACCCGCTCGGGTCAGTCGATGCGCGGTTCGACGCACAGGGGCAATTGTGTTTCACCCCGGGCTTGCTCGAGAAAGCCGGGTTGGTGCAGCCCCGCGCCGTTGTCCGCAAAGGCGCGTCACCGGACCAGGCCTGCCATGACTTTCTGGGCGCCTTCCCGACGACGATGGTTCGGCTCCGGCCCGGCATCGATGAGGTGGCACTGGTGGTGCCGACCCAGTCATTGCGTGAACCCCAGTGGGAGGTCGGGGACTTTGCCCAGGGTGGCGCAGCGGCGATGTTCAACTATGACGTGCTGGGTTTCGACAACCGTTCGCGCAGTGAGTCCAGCCGGTTCGTGTCGGCCTACACCGAAGCAGGCTTCAACCTGGGCGACTGGATTGTCCGCAGCCGCCAATTCTATGTGTCCGACAATGGCGACGCGCGCACCGAACACCTGTACGCCTTCGCCCAGCGGGATCTGGCTGCGCTGCGATCGACGTTCCAGGTGGGCCAGCTCTCCAGCAACAATCCGCTGTTTGGCGGCATCCAGTTGTCCGGTGTGCAGTTTTCCCCCGATGGCCAGTCGCGGGTGCCGGCGGGCGGCAATAATGCGGTGGTCGAGGGGCTGGCCCAGAGTCAGTCGCGGATTGAAGTGCGCCAGTCTGGCGTGCTGATCCATAGCACGCTGGTGCCCGAAGGCCCCTTCCGGCTGACCGGGTTGCCTTTGCTCAATGGCACCAGCGACCTCGAAGTCAGCGTGATCGATGTACGCGGCGCCAAGCGCAGTTTCGTGGTACCGGCGGCTTCGTTCGCGGGGGCAGCCCCGGCGGCGCCCGGCTACTATTTTTCGCTCGGCAAGGTGCGCGAAAACAACGACGCGCAGGCGCCGTCGCCGGTGGTCGCCATGGGCAGCGGCACCTGGGGCCTGGGGCGTGATTCGTCGGCGGGGTTTGGCTTATTGAGCACCGATGAATACTGGTCGGCAGGCGGCACCCTGAGCAGCGTCTTTTTCCAACGGGTTGCGGTTGGCGCTCGCCACAATGTGTCCCGAGACGGCCGTAACGCGGTGTCGGGTTCGCGTAGCAGCGTGTCCGTGAGCAGCCCGGTCTACGCCAATATAGACGTCAACTTCAGCGCCACCACCCAGACCCGGGGGTATCGCGAGGTGCTTGAAGCGGGCCGCTCGTTCAAGGCCGACGAGTTGGGTTCGCGCTTCAAGAACCAGTACACGGCGGGCATGAGCTGGGCCGATCCAACCCTGGGCGCGTTCTCCCTGGGTTATTCGCGCAGCGCGCAATTTGACCGGCAAACGGCCGAACATGTGTTTGCTTCGTGGAACAAGTCGTTCAGTCACGTCGATGTTGCTTTGATCGCCGACTCGCAGGTGGGCGGCACGCGGCCACGGCGTGACGCCAGCGTTGCCGCCGGCCGGCGCGATAGCACGGTGGACAATGATCTGTCGGTACGGTTGCAGATCAGCGTGCCGCTGGGCGGTGATCGTCGTGTGAACAGCTACGTCAGCCGGCGTGGTAACCAGTCCCGCGCTGGCACGGCACTCAGCGAACGGGTCAATGACTATGTGAATTACGAGGTGGGTATCGAGCGCGACCTCAGCGCCCGCGAACAAGCGGTTCGCGGCCATGTGGACCTGCTGCCGCGCTACACCCGCGTCGGCCTGGGCGTCAGCCGAGATGCCCAGGGCACCGGTTATACGGGGCAACTGCAAGGCGGCATCGTCGCGCACGAAAACGGCCTGACCTTCTCGCCCTATGCCGTGCAGGACACGTTCGGCATCGTCTCCGTGGGGGATATCGGCTCCGCGAAAGTCGAAACCCCCCAGGGGCCGGTGTGGACCGACTTCACCGGGCAGGCCGTGATTGCCGGCTTGCCCGCGTATGCCAACAGCCGCGTCGAAGTGCAGACGCAGTCGTTGCCCAGGCGGGTTGACCTGAAGAACGGCACCCAGGTGCTCGCCGCCGGTCGCGGGTCCTTCAATACCGTCGCGTTCGATGTGGTGACAGTGCGCCGCGTGTTGCTCACCGCCAGCGATCAGCACGGTCAGCGGTTGCCCCAGGGCGCGTCGGTATTCGGCCAGGATGGCCGCTTCCTCACCAGTGTGGTGGGCGAGGGCATGATTTTCCTGAATGACGTCAATGAGTCGCAAAGCCTGCGGGTTTCGTTGCCGGACTCTTCCACCTGCCAACTGAGCCTTGACCCCGGAACCCAGCCTGACCATGACAAGTTCTATGAGACCACGACGGCGGTGTGCCATGGCCGCTAAGTGGAGAAGCGCGGGCGTCGTCCTGTTCTGCGCGCTGTTGATGGCCCAGGGCGTGCGCGCTGAAAACTGCCGGTTGTCCGTGAGCCAGCCGCGCCTCGACTATGGCGTCATTCGCAGGGAGGCCGTCGTCCAAAGCACCTCCGTGGCCCTCGGCACCCGCACGCTGCACCTGAACGTCGTGTGTACGCAGCCTTCGATGATTGCGTTGCGCTTCATCGGTGCGGCGGATGGGCAAGGTTTCCGGTTTGACCGCCAGGGGCGTATGCGCCTGAGTCTCAAGCATGCCCAGGTCGATGGGCGCGCCGTCGAGTGGGGGGTGGCGCACTTGCCCGGTGAAACCGTCAGCGGGGCGTTGTTGCCGGGCCAGGTCCTGGTGGCACGCGCAGCAGGTCAAGCGCTGGTCGGCCAGCGCCTGACGGCCCAGGTCGATGTCGATATCGACCTGCCTTCCGATGCCCTGCAGGTCCGCGATGAAACGCGGCTGGAGGGGCGGGGCACCTTCGAGCTGGTCAGCCCGGCTGCCCCACCGAGCCGATGAAGTTGGCCAGTTCGGGGGTGCGGGGGTTGGCGAACAGCGCCTGGGGCGGGCCCACTTCATGCACCTTGCCCTGGTGCATGAACACCAGTTTGTCCCCGACTTCGCGGGCGAAACGCATTTCGTGGGTCACCATGATCAGGGTCATGCCGTCCTTGGCCAGTTGGCGCACCACGCTAAGCACTTCATTGACCAGTTCCGGGTCCAGCGCCGAGGTGATCTCGTCGCACAGCAGCACCTTGGGCGACATGGCCAGGGCGCGGGCTATCGCGACGCGTTGTTGCTGGCCACCGGACAGGCGATCAGGGAAGGCGTCGAACTTCTCGCCCAGGCCGACCCGCTCCAGCATCTGCCGCGCCAACTGGGCGGCCTTGGCCTTGGGCACTTTCTGCACCACCTGCGGCGCGAGCATGACGTTTTCGCCCACCGTCAGGTGCGGGAACAGGTTGAACTGCTGGAACACCATGCCGACTTTCTGCCGCAGGCTGCGCAGGTCGGCGCGGGCGGCGTCGAGGTATTCGCCGTCGACTTCGATCACGCCGTCGTTGATCGACTCCAGGCCATTGAGGGTGCGCAGCAAGGTCGACTTGCCCGAGCCGCTGCGGCCGATGATCGCGACGACCTGGCCTTCTTCAACGGTCAAGTCGATGCCCTTGAGCACATGGTGATCGCCGTAATACTTATGCAGGGCGGAAATTCTAAGCAGAGGCATGCAGTCTCCTTTCCAGGTAGCGCGCACTGAGGGACAAGGGGTAGCAGAGCAGGAAGTAACCGAGGGCCACCAGGCCGTAGACCATAAAGGGCTCGAACGTGGCGTTGGCGAGCATGCCGCCGGTCTTGGTCAGTTCGGTGAAGCCGATGATCGAGGTCACCGCGGTGCCTTTGACCACTTGCACCGAGAACCCCACGGTAGGCGCCACGGCAATCCGCAGGGCCTGGGGCAGGATCACGTAGCGCAGCTGTTCCAGCGGGCTCAGGGCCAGGCTGGCCGAGGCTTCCCACTGCCCGTGGGCGATGGAGTCGACGCAGCCGCGCCAGATCTCGGCGAGGTAGGCGCTGGTAAACAAGGTCAAGGCAATCGCCGCCGCCAGCCAGGGCGAGATATCCACCCCGAGCAGGGCGACGCCGAAAAACACCAGGAACAGCTGCATCAACAGCGGCGTGCCCTGGAACAGTTCGATATAGGTGCGGGCGACATTGCGCGGGAAGGCTTTGCGGCTGATACGCATCGTCATCACCAACAGGCCGATCAGGCCACCGCCCACAAACGCCACCAGCGACAGCAACAGTGTCCATTGCAGGCCGACGAGCAGGTTGCGCACGATGTCCCAGAAGGAAAAATCACTCATCGGCTGTTCCTCATCACAAACCGGCGGCCGATCCAGTTGAGCAACTGGCGAATCATCAACGCCATGCACAGGTACACCAGGGTGGTCAGGGCATAGGTCTCAAAGGCGCGGAAGTTGCGCGACTGGATGAAGTTGGCGGCAAAACTCAGCTCTTCGGTGGCGATCTGCGAACACACCGCCGAGCCGAGCATCACAATGATGATCTGGCTGCTCAGGGCCGGCCACACCTTGCCCAGCGCCGGCAGTAGCACCACGTGGCGGAACGCCTCGAAGCGCGTCATCGCCAGGGCGGCAGCAGCCTCCAGCTGACCACCGGGGATCGCCTGGATGCCGGCGCGGATGATCTCGGTGGAATAGGCGCCCAGGTTGATCACCATCGCCAATACCGCCGCTTGCCACTCGGTGATTTTCAGCCCCAGGGAGGGCAGGCCGAAGAAGATGAAAAACAACTGCACCAGAAATGGCGTGTTGCGGATCAACTCGACATACACCCCGAAGAACCAGGCGAACGGCTGGATTTTCCACGCCCGCACCACTGCGCCGACGGTGCCCAGGGCGACCCCCAGGATTGCGCCGATCGCCGTCAGTTCAAGGGTGAACAGGGCGCCGCGCAACAGCAGGTCGGTATTGGCCAGCACCGGCACAAAGTCGAATTGATAGGCCATGAATCAGCTCCGTCGCGGGCTTCAGAGATCAGCAGGCAGAGGTTCTTTCAGCCACTGCATTGCATTCTTTTCCAGGCTGCCGTCAGCCTTGGCCGCCACCAGGATCTGGTTGACCTTCTCCAGCAGCGCCGGCTCGTTCTTGTTCACGCCCACGTACACCGGAGAATCCTTGAGCTTCACTTTCAGCGCCGGCACGCGTTTCGGGCTGCGCTCGCTGATCGCAACCATCACCACGTTGCCGCTGGCGATCAGGTCGACCTGGCCGGCCAGGTAGGCGGCGATGGTCGAATTGTTGTCTTCGAAGCGCTTGATCGTGGCTTCCTTGGGCGCGACGGCCGTCAGCTCGATGTCTTCGATGGCGCCGCGGGTCACGCTGATGGTCTTGCCCTTGAGGTCGTCGGTGCTGCTGATGGCGGCGTCAGGCGGGCCGAACACGGCCAGGTAGAACGGCGCGTAGGCCTTGGAGAAGTCGATGACCTTTTCCCGCTCGGGGTTCTTGCCCAGGCTGGAAATCACCAGGTCGACCTTGCCGGTCGTGAGGAACGGGATGCGGTTGGTGCTGTTGACCGGGGTCAGCTCCAGTTTGACCTTGAGCTGGTCGGCCAGCAGCTTGGCGGTGTCGATGTCCAGGCCGCGTGGTTTCATGTCGGGGCCGACCGAGCCGAACGGCGGGAAGTCCTGGGGCACGGCGACCTTCAAGGTGCCGCGGGCAACGATATCGTCCAGACCGTTGGCCTGGGCGGGTGCCTGGCTCAGCATCAGGCTGGCAAACAGGGCGGTGAGCAGGGCGCTGTAGCGCTTGGTCATGGGAACTCTCCGAGAAGGGCGAAGGGGCATTCTGTTTTTGCCCAGTGCACAGCCCATGCCATCCCGGCTCGGTTCGTCTGCAAGGCCGGGATTTGTTGAGCTTAGGTGGTCTTACTGGTCTGAACAGTGAACGCGGCTTTCGCACCTTTTTCGAGCGCCGCCCAAAGCGCGCGAGCCCCTTTGGGGCGTGGCTTGCCGCCGGGCACGAATAGCTTTACAACTAGCCGCTCAGTTGTCTGGAACCTTGAGTTTTTTATGAATTCCATCGCCCAAGCGGTACCGGAAGCGGCCTTGCAGGCCATCCGCAAACTGATCAAGGAGCAAGGCTTCGGGCCGGGCGACGCACTGCCGTCCCAGCGCGACCTGGCGCTGCAGTTGGGCGTGAGCCGGGCGTCATTGCGCGAAGCGTTGTCGTCCCTGAGTGCCTTGGGGGTGGTCAGCGTGCAGCCGGGCAAAGGCGTGTTCGTGCAAGAGGCACAGGAGCCGCCGGGGTTTGCGTGGCCCTTCGCGGCCCAGGCGACGCCGCTGGATATCTTCCAGTTGCGCTATGCCCTGGAAGGGTTTGCGGCAGGGTTGGCGGCCGTCACGCTGACCATTGATGAACTGGATAGCCTGGAAGAGAATGTCGAAGCCATGCGCAAGGTGCTCAAGGCCGGCGACTTCGAAGCGGCCGCGCGGCTGGACTTCGAATTCCACCAGCGCATCCTCCTCGCCAGCGGCAACCAGGCAATGGTCAGCATCCTGAGTGCCAGCGCCGAGGTGTTCCTGGAGAGTCAGAAGCTACCGTTCATCCGGCCGGAGCGGGCCATGGAAACCTGGCAGGAGCACCGCAGAGTCTTACGCGCCCTGGCCCGGCGCGCGAGCGCGGCGGCGCAGAAAACCATGCAGGAACATGTACGTAATGCGGCGTTGCGCACCGGGATTGCATTCGTGACTCCCGTAGCGCCGTGAGCGAGGCGATACCCAAACTCATGCGCCACCATAGCAAGACTCAATCAGAGGCGGCTTCCTGAACGAGGGAAGGGCAGCTATGATGGGCCACGTTTTTTTTGCTTACAATCCGGAGACATCCATGAGCAACGATCTTATCAAGCACGTCACCGACGCGACCTTTGAGGCCGAAGTACTCAAGGCTGCTGGCCCGGTGCTGGTTGACTACTGGGCTGAATGGTGTGGCCCTTGCAAAATGATCGCTCCGGTTCTGGACGACATTGCAACCGAGTACGACGGCAAATTGACCATTGCCAAGCTGAACATCGACGAAAACCAGGAAACCCCGGCCAAGCATGGCGTGCGTGGTATTCCGACCCTGATGCTGTTCAAGGGCGGCGAAGTCTCAGCGGTCAAAGTGGGCGCGCTGTCGAAGTCCCAGTTGAAGGCATTCATCGACGTGAACCTCTAAGCGTCGTCAAAAAGGCCCCGCAAATTGCGGGGCTTTTTCGTGAAACAGGGCTAGACGCTCCGAAACTCAGGTGGTACATTCGGCCCCGCACTGGTTTCTCCACTGCCCCCTGCAAGCCGTCGCCGACGCATTCCTTTTCGATTAGTACGCGATCCTGTCGCCTTCTCTGCGGCGCGGCCTCATTAAGCCAAAAGCTTAATTTCCCCCCTCCATAAATGATTACGTCATTCCTATATGAATCTGACTGAACTCAAGCAAAAGCCGATTACCGAACTGCTCGAATTGGCCGAACAGATGGGCATAGAAAATATGGCCCGTTCGCGCAAGCAGGACGTGATTTTCTCCTTGCTCAAAAAGCACGCGAAAAGCGGCGAGGAAATCTCCGGTGATGGCGTGCTGGAGATTCTCCAGGACGGCTTCGGCTTCCTCCGCTCTGCAGACGCTTCCTATCTCGCCGGCCCAGACGATATCTACGTTTCGCCGAGCCAGATCCGCCGCTTCAACTTGCGCACCGGTGACACCATCGTTGGCAAGATCCGTCCTCCGAAGGAAGGCGAGCGTTATTTCGCCCTGCTCAAGGTCGACACGATCAACTTCGATCGTCCAGAGAACGCGAAAAACAAGATTCTCTTCGAGAACCTGACCCCGCTGTTCCCGACCGTGCGAATGAAGATGGAAGCCGGCAACGGTTCCACCGAAGACTTGACCGGTCGTGTGATCGACCTGTGCGCCCCGATCGGCAAGGGCCAGCGCGGCCTGATCGTCGCACCGCCGAAAGCCGGTAAGACCATCATGCTGCAGAACATTGCAGCGAACATCGCGCGTAACAACCCTGAAGTTCACCTGATCGTGCTGCTGATCGATGAACGTCCGGAAGAAGTGACCGAAATGCAGCGCACCGTGCGCGGCGAAGTGGTTGCCTCGACGTTCGATGAGCCGCCAACCCGCCACGTGCAGGTTGCCGAAATGGTGATCGAGAAGGCCAAGCGCCTGGTCGAACACAAGAAAGACGTGGTGATCCTGCTCGACTCCATCACCCGTCTGGCCCGTGCCTACAACACCGTGATCCCGAGCTCCGGCAAGGTATTGACCGGTGGTGTCGATGCCCACGCCCTGGAGAAACCGAAACGTTTCTTCGGCGCCGCGCGGAATATCGAAGAAGGCGGCTCGCTGACCATCATCGCCACCGCGCTGGTTGAAACCGGCTCGAAGATGGATGAAGTGATCTACGAAGAGTTCAAGGGTACCGGCAACATGGAACTGCCCCTGGACCGTCGTATCGCTGAAAAGCGTGTGTTCCCGGCGATCAACATCAACCGCTCCGGCACCCGCCGTGAAGAGTTGCTGACAGCCGACGACGAACTGCAGCGCATGTGGATTCTGCGCAAGCTGCTGCACCCGATGGATGAAGTCGCGGCCATCGAGTTCCTGATCGACAAGCTGAAAACCACCAAGACCAACGACGAGTTCTTCCTGTCGATGAAGCGTAAGTAATACGACGTTTCAGGTCCAAAAAAATGGCGCCCTTCGGGGCGCCATTTTTTTTGTATCTAGAAAGGGAGGTTTGAGCGCTTAAAGTGTCAGTTAAGAAACAAAAGGATGAGCGAGGCTACGCTCGTTCCCATTCGTTTCTGGCTGACTCTGGATTTATGACCATTCTTGCTTACCGAAGAGACATTGATGGCTTGCGTGCTGTCGCTGTCCTCGCAGTCGTGCTGTTCCACTTTGGCGTTCCGGGTGTTACTGGCGGCTTTGTGGGGGTCGATGTTTTTTTTGTGATTTCCGGCTTCCTGATTACCTCGATCATCTGGCGCGAACGCCAGGCCGGGCGTTTCAGTTTCGTGGACTTCTGGGCGCGCCGTGCCCGGCGTATCTTGCCGGCGTTGTTCGTGATGATGGCCGCGACACTGGCCGTGGGCTGGTTTTTGCTGGCGCCCAAGGACTATGAAGAGCTGGGGCGGTCGGCGCACTACCAGGTGATCTTCACCTCCAACCTGCTGTTTGCACGTCAGCACGGTTATTTCGATGCAGCCTCCGACATCAAGCCCTTGCTGCACACCTGGTCGCTGGCGGTGGAGGAGCAGTTCTACATCCTGTTCCCGCTGCTGCTGGCCCTGCTTTCAAGCCGTTTGAAACACTGGCGCCTGGCGTTGTTCGCGGTGCTGCTGGTGTCGTTTGGCATGAGTGTCTGGGCGGTTTCCCATCAGCCGCAGAAAGCCTTCTACCTGCTGCATATGCGTGCCTGGGAATTGCTGGCCGGCGCCATGCTGGCGGTCATGCCGAAGGTTGAGTGGCGCGCCTCGCCGCCCCTGGCGCAAGCGGTCAGCCTGGCTTCCCTGGCATTGATCCTGGCCGCCATATTCGGTTTCGACCGGCATACACCGTTCCCTGGCGCGGCCGCTTTGCTGCCGGTGCTGGGCGTGGTCGGGTTGATCTGGGCCAATGGGCAGCAAGCCACCTGGGTCGGGCGGCTGCTGAGTTCGCGGCTGATGGTGGGCCTGGGGCTTATTTCTTATTCCTGGTACCTGTGGCACTGGCCGGTGTTCGTGTACGCCAACTACGCAGCGGTTGATGGCTTGAGCGTGGCTGAATTGGCCGGGTTGATGCTGCTGAGCCTGGTGCTGGGTTATTTGTCCTGGCGCTTCGTGGAGGCGCCATTCCGGGAAAAACGTCTGCTGGCCGGACGCAAGGCGATCCTGGCTGGCGCCGCGGCCGGCATTTTGTGCCTCGGCCTAACTGGCCTGGCATTGCGGGAAGCCGATGGCGTGCCGTGGCGCCTGTCCGAACAGGCATTGCGTTATGCCCAGGCGAAGAAGTGGAGCCCGGAGCTGACGGCCTGCCTGGCGGACAAGAACACCCCGGATGAGCGGCTGTTCTGCCATTTCGGCCCACAAAGCCACTCGGTGTCCGCGCTGGTCTGGGGCGACAGCCACGCCACCGCATTGATTCCGGCGCTGAAGGATGCGGCCAAACGGCACGATATCAGTCTGGTCCAGGCCAGTTTCGCCGGTTGCGTACCGTTGGACGGTCTGGAGAACATCACCCAGTGCGCGCATTTCAACCAGCGCGTCGAGCAGGCCCTGGCCGCACAGTCGTTCAGCGATGTGGTGCTGGCGGCGCGCTGGAGCCTGTACCTCTATGGGCAGATATCGGGCGACAAGGAACATGCGCTCAAAGACCCGGGCACCGGCAAGTACGTGCGTGCCGTGGCCGAGCAGCGTTTCGAACAGGGCCTGCGTGAACGCATCCAGGGGCTGCGTGCCGCCGGGCACCATGTGTGGCTGATCAAGGAAGCACCGCTGCAGGAAATCATCGTGCCGTACCGCCTCAGTCGCCTGGCCATGATGCACCGGCCGGTGGACGGCGAAGGGCTCCCCGTGGCGGAGCACGAGAAGCGCCAGGCCTTTATCACTCGACTGTTTGACGAGCTGGCCGCCGCCGACAGTGGCGTCACCGTGCTGGACCCCGCGCCCCTGCTGTGCGGCGCCGACGGCCTGTGCCGGGTCGAGCTCGACGGCCGCGCGCTGTACACCGACGATAACCACCTCTCCGACGTCGGCGCGCGACACGTCCAGGCGTTCCTGGAACCGCTGTTCCGTTCGCTGCAATCACGGGGGCTGACGGCCAATTAAGCTGCCAGCCGTCCTCAGAGCAGGTAGGATGTACGCCTATTTTACGGGTGGCATGGTTAATGAAATTCAAGGATCTTCGGGATTTCGTGCAGCAACTTGAGCAGCGCGGAGAGTTGAAACGCATCCACGTGCCGGTTTCGCCGGTGCTGGAAATGACTGAGATTTGCGACCGTACCCTGCGCAACAAGGGCCCGGCGCTGCTGTTCGAGAACCCGACCGGTTTTGATATCCCGGTGCTCGGCAACCTGTTCGGCACCCCCGATCGCGTGGCCTTTGGCATGGGCGCCGAGTCGGTCAGCGAATTGCGCGAGATCGGCAAGTTGCTGGCGTTCCTCAAGGAGCCCGAGCCACCCAAGGGCTTGAAGGACGCCTGGTCGAAGCTGCCGATCTTCCGCAAGATCATTGCCATGGCGCCCAAGGTGGTCAAGGACGCGGTGTGCCAGGAAGTGGTCATCGAAGGCGATGACGTCGACCTGGGCATGCTGCCGGTGCAGACCTGCTGGCCCGGCGATGTCGGCCCGCTGATCACCTGGGGCCTGACCGTCACCAAGGGCCCGAACAAGGATCGCCAGAACCTCGGCATCTACCGTCAGCAAGTGATCGGCCGCAACAAGGTGATCATGCGTTGGCTGAGCCACCGCGGCGGCGCGCTGGACTTCCGTGAATGGTGCGAAAAGCACCCCGGCAAGCCGTTCCCGGTCTCCGTGGCCCTGGGCGCCGACCCGGCCACCATCCTCGGCGCCGTGACCCCGGTGCCGGACAGCCTGTCCGAATACGCCTTCGCCGGCCTGCTGCGCGGCAACCGCACCGAGCTGGTGAAGTGCCGTGGCAACGACCTGCAAGTGCCGGCCACCGCGGAAATCATCCTCGAAGGCGTGATCCACCCCGGCGAAATGGCCGACGAAGGCCCCTACGGCGACCACACCGGCTACTACAACGAAGTCGACAGCTTCCCGGTGTTCACCGTCGAGCGCATCACTCATCGGATCAAGCCGATCTACCACAGTACCTACACCGGCCGTCCGCCGGATGAGCCGGCGATTCTCGGTGTGGCGCTGAACGAAGTGTTCGTGCCGATCCTGCAGAAGCAGTTCCCGGAAATCACCGACTTCTACCTGCCGCCGGAAGGCTGTTCGTACCGCATGGCCATCGTGACCATGAAGAAGTCGTATCCAGGCCATGCCAAGCGGGTCATGCTCGGCGTGTGGTCGTTTTTGCGACAGTTCATGTACACCAAGTTCGTTATCGTCACCGACGACGACATCAACGCCCGCGACTGGAACGACGTGATCTGGGCCATCACCACGCGCATGGACCCCAAGCGCGACACGGTGATGATCGACAACACGCCGATCGACTACCTCGACTTCGCCTCGCCGGTCTCGGGCCTGGGCTCGAAGATGGGCCTGGATGCCACGCACAAATGGCCGGGTGAGACCACCCGCGAGTGGGGCAGGGTGATCGTCAAGGACGAAGCCGTGACGGCGCGTGTCGATGCGATCTGGAAAGAGTTGGGAATAGATTGATGCGTGTGACCCTGCAACCTTCCGGCGCCGTATTGGAGCTGGTCCCCGGTGAGCGAATCCTCGAAGGTGCGCGCCGCCTGGGCTACGAATGCCCGCAAGCCTGTCGCAATGGCGTGTGCCACGTGTGCGCGGCGCTGTTGGTGGACGGCCGGGTGCGGCAGTCCGGTGAAATACGCGACCACGGGGAGTTCTACACCTGCATCGCCGAGCCGCTGGAGGATTGTGTGGTGTTGTGGGATGGCGTGCTGGCGCCGGGAGAGTTGCCGTTGCGCAAGTTGTCGTGCCAAGTGAGTGAATGCGTGCAAGTCGGTGGCGATGTATGGCGCGTGCGCTTGCTCGCCCCGGCCGGCAAGGCCGTGCGTTACCACGCCGGGCAATACCTGATGATTGAACGGGATAACGGCGAGAAGTCGGCGTTTTCCCTGGCTTCGGCGCCCCACGCCGGACGCGAACTGGAACTGCACGTGCTGGCCCGCGAGGACAGCGCGCGCAATCTGATCGAGCAATTGCAGCGCAACCGGATGGCCCGCATCGAGCTGCCGTTTGGCGATACCCACCTGGCCGAGTTGCCCGATGGGCCGTTGGTGCTGATCGCCGCGGGCACCGGCATGGCGCAGATGCACAGCCTGATTGAGCACTGCCGCGCCACCGGCTTCAAACACCCGGTGCATCTGTATTGGGGCGTGCGGCGTCCGGAAGATTTCTACGAGATCGAGCATTGGGATCAATGGCTGCAGCTGCCCAACCTGTTCTTGCACAAAGTGGTCAGTGACCTGTGCGGCTGGGAAGGACGCTGTGGGCTGTTGCATGAAGCGGTGTGCGAAGACATCCACGACCTCAAAGGCGTGCATGTCTACGCCAGCGGTTCACCGGCGATGATCTACGGCACATTGGATGCGCTGGTGGCTGCGGGCATGGATGCACACCAGATGCGCGCCGACGTATTCGCCTACGCCCCGCGGCCCTGAAACCTGCGCCGGCTCTGGTGGAGGAGCTGGCGTTGCTGTCAGAAACGCACGCCGGTCGTGATCATCGCCGCATTGAACCCCAGCAGCACCAACTCCGCCGCCACCGGCCCGTAATGGGTGCCCACGGACGGTATGATCACCGGCGCCACGCCGAAACGGTTCAACGGGATTTTGTCGCGGTACTTGCCGCGATAGCCCTGGATCGCCCCGCCGGTCAGTTTCAGATACACCGGATAGTCGGTCATGTCATAGCGTTTGCCCGCGTAGACGTAGTACGAGCGTTGGCTGAACGAGTTGCGGAACGTCGCCGCCCCATACACCAAACCTGACGCTTCATTGCGCTCCAGGCCAAGCAAATCCTGGTTGTTGTTGTGGTCCGGGTCGGGGGAGAAGTGCCGGGTGTAGAGGCTGGTCTGCGCATACCAGAAGCCCTTGTCATCGTCGACGGGCGGGGTTTCGACAGCGAGAGCGGTGGTGGCCTGGGCCAGGAGCAGCAGGCCCGGCAATCGTAATTTTTTCATAGGTGCGACCTCGAGTAATCGGTGTGAGGGGTGACCGACTGAGTCGTGCCAGCTGCGCTATTTTGACGGTCAAGCGCTTTGCCGGGCTGAACCGGAGCTGAAAATACTGGGATTGCTTCTGGAGAATGCGGTGCTCGTTCAGCCTATTGTACTTTTTTGCCGTATGGTCACAGCAGCGCGTTTTATTACGGTAGAGTTGCTAACAATTGGTAACACATAGGAGGCGAGCCACTTTTCGCCATGACCGCCATCGAATCCGATCTTTTGCAATTGGCTTACCCTCCGCGGCTCGATCTGGGACCGCAACTCACGCACGAACAGTTGATGAACTCGATGCAGGCCACCATGGCCCGGCATAAGGGCGGGCCGGTCTGGCTATTCGCTTACGGTTCGCTGATCTGGCGGCCGGAATGTTCATCGACCGAGCGGGTTCGGGCGCGAGTCCATGGCTATCACCGTGGTTTGTACCTGTGGTCCCACGAGCATCGGGGTACGCCGGAGTTGCCCGGGTTGGTGTTCGGCCTGGATCGTGGCGGCTCGTGCAGCGGGTTTGCCTACCGCCTGCCGGAAGATCAGTTAGAAGCCTCGCTGTACGCCTTGTGGCAGCGCGAAATGCCTTACCCCTCCTATCGGCCGCACTGGCTCAGTTGCCGTCTGGAAGATGGCAGTCGGGTGCAGGCATTGGGGTTTGTATTGGAGCGGCACCTGCCGAGCTACGCTGGCAATCTGCCCGACATCGTGCTCAGCCATGTGCTGCAAAGCGCTTGCGGGCGTTACGGCACGACGCGCGATTATGTCGAGCAGACCGTCAACGCCCTGCGCAGCCACGCCATGCCAGACAAAAACCTGGAGGCGCGGCTCAAGCGTTGTGCCAAGGATTGCTCAGGCGATTAACGCGCCAAACGCAGGAAATATGAGCAAATGCATGTTCTCTACGAACATGTCGCGAATAGACAGGTGATGGTCGAGGACACCGCCCCTCCCACATTCAAGCGCATTTCACCTCGGCAGGCGGGTTTGCACGACCACCTTACCCACCGCCTTGCGCTGCCCCAGGTCATTGATCGCCTGGGCTGCCTGTTCCAGCGGATACACCTGCGACACCAGCGGTTTCAACTTGCCCTCGGCATACCAACCAAACAGCTGCTGGAAGTTCGCCGCATTGTCCTGCGGCTGGCGCTGGGCGAACGCGCCCCAGAACACTCCGACCACGGCCGCGCCCTTGAGCAGCGCCAGGTTCACCGGCAGCTCCGGAATGCGCCCGCTGGCAAAACCCACCACCAGCAGGCGGCCGTTCCAGGCAATGGCGCGGATGGCCTGGTCAAACAAGTCGCCGCCCACCGGGTCGTAGATCACGTCGGCGCCGTTCCCGTCGGTCAGGCGCTTGACCTCATCTTTCAGGCTGGCTTCGCTGTAGTTGATCAGCTCATCGGCGCCGGCGGCCTTGGCCACCGCCAGTTTGTCGGCGCTGCTGGCGGCGGCGATGACCCGGGCGCCCATGGCCTTGCCGATTTCCACGGCAGCCAGGCCCACGCCGCCGGAGGCGCCGAGGACCAGCAAGGTTTCGCCGGGTTGCAGGTTGGCCCGTTGCTTCAGCGCATGCATCGAGGTGCCGTAGGTCATGCTGAACGCGGCGGCGGTGTTGAAGCCCATGCTGGGCGGGATCGGCAGCACGTTATAGCCGGGCACCGCGACCTGCTCGGCAAAACTGCCCCAGCCGGTCAGCGCCATCACGCGGTCTCCTACCTTCAGGTGGCTGACCTTTTCCCCCACTTCACTGACCACGCCCGCCGCTTCGCCACCCGGCGAGAACGGGAACGGCGGCTTGAACTGGTACTTGCCCTCGATGATCAGCGTGTCCGGGAAGTTGACCCCGGCGGCATGCACGTCCAACAGGATTTCGTTCTTCTTGATCGCCGGGCTGGCGATGTCTTCCAGCACCAGGGTTTCGGCGGGGCCGAAGGCTTTGCACAGCACAGCTTTCATCGGACTATTCCTTTTGGTGTCGTGGCCGATAAGTGTAGGAGGGTATGCCCGTGGGTCAACGAGCATGCCCGGGCCTGATAAGTCGCCATAAGCTTGTGCTCTGCCTTGCTAGCGTTATGCTACTGGGCTACCGAATGTGAGGAATGAACTGTGAAAGCGTGGATTCTGTTGATGCTGGCCCTGACCTTGCCAATGGCGGCCCAGGCGCAAGAGGCGAAAGAAGGCGAGGCGCCGAAGGTCAGCTATATCAGCCTGGCCCCGCCGTTCGTGGGCAACTATGGCTTGGACGGTACGTCCAAGCTCAAGGTGTACAAGGCCGATATCGCTCTGCGTGTGACCGGCACCGAAGCGGCCGCCGCCATCAAAGCCAACGATGCGTTGATTCGTAATCAACTGGTGGCGCTGTTCACCCAGCAAACCAACGAGACCATGAGCACGGTTGAGGGTAAGGAAAAACTGCGCCAGGAAGCCCTGAAGCAGACCCAGCAAGTGATGAACGACGAAACCGGCAAGCCGGTGGTGGAAGACCTGTTGTTCAACAACCTGATCATCCAATAGTCACGGCGCGACGATCGCGAGCAAGCCCGCTCCCACAAGGGAATGCGTTCCACCTGTGAGAGCAGGCTTGCCTGCGATAGCGGCCGGGCAGGCACCTCAAGACGCCAGGCTCTTGCGGAACCGCGCCAGCGCCACCAAAAAGAACAGCAAGCCAATTCCCGCCAGCGCCAGCATGTCCGGCCACACCACGCTCATGCCCGCATCGCGGAACAGGATCGCCGCGCTCAGGCTCACAAAGTGCGTCGACGGCGAGGCCTGCATCACCCACTGCAACCATTCGGGCATGCTGTCCAGCGGCGTGCTGCCGCCGGAGAGCAACAGCATCGGGATGATCACTGGGATTGCCAGCAAGCCGAACTGCGGCGTCGAGCGGGCGAGGGTGGCGAGGAAGATCCCCAGGGCGGTGCTGGCAAACAGGTACAGCGCGGTCACGAACAGAAACAGGCTCAGCGACCCGGCCAGCGGCACGCCGAGCATGCCCTTGACCACCACTTCCAGTGACACCCAGGTACATAGCACCACCACCAGCAGGTTGCTCCAGATTTTCGCCAGCATGATTTCCAGCGCCGTCAGCGGCAGCACCAGCAAATGGTCGAGGGTGCCATGTTCGCGCTCGCGCAGCAGCGCGGTGCCGGTGAGCACGATGGCGAGGATGGTGATGTTGTTGACGATCTGGATGACTGCGAGGAACCAGCCGCCCTCCAGGTTGGTATTGAACAGCGCCCGCGTTGTCAGCAGCGCCGGCGCTTTGCTGGCGGAGTCGGCCTGGCCGCTGTAGGTCAGCAGCTCGCGTTGGAAAATCCGCCCGATGTAGCCGGCGCCCATGAACGCCTGGCTCATCGCCGTGGCATCGACGTTCACCTGCACATCGGGCTCGCGACCGGCCAGCAGGTCGGCCTGGAAATTCGCCGGTACGTTGATCACGAACGTGTACTGGCCGCTGTCCATGACCTTATCCAACTGGTCATACGCCAACGGCACGGGTGACTGGAACTCGGGCGGCTGCAACGCCTCGGCCATCTGCCGCGAGATCGCGCTGTGGTCCTCGTCGACAAACGCCACGCTGGCGTTGTGTACGCCAATCACCGAGCCGGCCGCGGGCATGTAGATCGCGACCGTGAAGGCGTAGAACAGAAACAGCAGCAGCACGCTGTCGTGGCGCAGGCTGGTCAGTTCCTTGATCCCCAGGCGCAGGATGTGCGCGAACTTATGCATCAAGCCTCCTGCTTCTTCAGCATGATCAGGCTAAGCCCGGTAAACCCGAGGAAAAACCCGAACAGCGCCAGGCACTGCGGCCACAGTTGCCGCAGGTCGAGGGCCTTGGTGAACGTGCCCACCGCAATATCGAGAAAGTGCCCCGCCGGAAACAGCGTGCCCATCACCGCCGCCGCACCTTCCAGGGACGAGCGCGGCACGATCAGCCCGGAGAACTGAATGGTCGGCAGGCTGGTGATGATCATGGTGCCGAGGATCGCGGCGATCTGGGTGCGGGTGAACGCGGAAATCAGCAGGCCCATGCTGGTGGTGGCGAGCACGTACAGCAGGCCGCCGAACGCCAGGGTCAGGCCGCTGCCCTTGAACGGTACGCCGAACAGCCAGCGGTTCATCGCGACCAGCACCGCCAGGTTGATCAGGCTCACGGCCAGGTACGGGGTCTGTTTGCCCAGCAGGAATTCCAGGCGGGTCAGGGGCGTGGCGTAAAAGTTGGTGATCGAACCCAGTTCCTTTTCGCGCACGATGCCCAGGGCGGTGAGCATCGCCGGGATGAAGGCGAGGATCAGTGCCATCACGCCTGGGCCGATGGCGTTCACACTGACCACATCCTGGTTGTAGCGAAAGCGGGTTTCGAGCTTGGCCGCGCCTTGGCTGTTCTGCGGCTGGCTGCTCAGCTCGGCCAGTTGCTGCAGGTTGGCCTGGTGGACCGCTTCTACATAGTTCCGGCTGGTTTCCGCGCGAAACGGCATGCCGCCGTCGAGCCAGGCCGCCACGCTGGGTTGGCGGCCGGCGTAGAGGTCACGACCAAAACCGGGCGGGATTTCCAGGGCCAGTTTGATTTCCGAACGTTGCAGGCGCCGGTGCAGTTCGTTGGCATCCTGGATCGGCGTTTGTTCGGCGAAATAGCGTGAGCCGCGAAACGCCTCCAGGTAGGCGCGGCTTTGCGGGGTCTGGTCCTGGTCGTAGATGGCGAAGGCGAGGTTTTCCACGTCCAGGGAAATGCCGTAGCCGAAGATCACCATCATGAACATCGCCCCGAGCAGGGCGAAGGCCATACGCACCTTGTCGCGCAGCAGTTCCTTGCCTTCACGGCTGGCCACGGCCAGCAGGCGCGACAGGCTGAAGCCGCGCTTGCTCACCGGCGGCGCGCTGGTTTCGCTGACGGTGGCGGTGGGCGCGGTGGGTTCGGCCTCGCCCTGGGCTTGCTCCAGGCACGTGACGAACGCGGCTTCGAGGGTGTCGCCGTGGAATTGCTGCTGCAGCGCGTCGGGCGTGTCGCAGGCGAGCACCTTGCCGGCGTGCATCAGAGAGATGCGGTCGCAACGCTGGGCTTCGTTCATGAAGTGGGTGGACAGAAAGATCGTCACCCCTTGTTCGCGCGACAGTTCGATCAGCAGCCGCCAGAAGTCATCCCGCGCCGCCGGGTCGACGCCCGAGGTCGGCTCATCGAGGATCAGCACTTCAGGACGATGCAGCACCGCCACGGCCAACGACAAGCGCTGACGCAAGCCGAGGGGCAGTTCGCCCGACGGCTGCTCGGCCACCTCGCTGAGGTCGAAACGCTGGATCAGCTCGTCGATCCGCTTGCCGCTGTCGACCTTGGGCAAATCGAACAACTGTGCGTGCAGCACCAGGTTCTGAAGCACGCTGAGTTCGCCATACAGCGAAAAGCTCTGCGACATGAAACCCACACGCTTGCGGGTGGCCAGGTCCTTGGCGTTCACCGGGTTGCCCAGCAACGTGGCACTGCCCTCGGTGGCCGGCATCAGGCCGGTGAGGACTTTCATGGTGGTGGTCTTGCCGCAGCCGTTGGAGCCGAGAAAACCGAAGATCTCGCCCCGGCCGATGGCGAAGCTGACTTTATCGACGGCGGTGAAGTCGCCAAAGCGCAGGGTCAGGTCGTGGGCTTCGATGGCGATATCGGTGTTGTTGCCTGCGCGCGGCGGGATGACCAGCGGCTGGTTGTCGTGGGCGCTGTCGCCCTGGAAGTGGGTGAAGGCTTCGTCCAGTTTGCCGCTGGGGGTCACTGCCGCCAGCTCACTGCTCAAACCGTCGGCGATCAGTTTGCCGCGGTCGAGCATCAGGCAATGTTCAAACTGCTCGGCCTCTTCCATGTAGGCCGTGGCCACCAGCAGCGTCAGTTGCGGGCGCTCGCTGCGCACGGTTTCGACCAGCTCCCAGAAGCGCCGACGGGACAGCGGGTCGACCCCGGTGGTGGGCTCGTCGAGGATCAGCAGGTCCGGGTCGTGGATCAGCGCGCAGCACAGGCCGAGTTTCTGCTTCATCCCGCCGGAGAGTTTGCCGGCCGGCCGTTCGGCGAAGCGCTCGAGGTCGGTGGCCAGCAGCAGGTTGTGCATGCGCTGGTCGCAATCGGCTTTGGACAGGCCGAACAGCGTCGCAAAGAAGCGGATGTTTTCGCGGATGGACAGTTCGGGGTACAGGTTGCCGCCCAGGCCTTGAGGCATGAAGGCGATGCGCGGGTACAGGCTGTTGCGGTGGCGGCGGTTGGTGATGGAGCCGCCGAGCACCTCCAGTTGGCCGTCCTGGAGTTTTTTAACCCCGGCGATCAAGCCCAGCAGGCTCGACTTGCCGGCGCCATCCGGGCCGATCAGCCCGCAGCGCGTGCCGGCGGGCAGGCTGAAGGCGATATCGACCAGCGCCTGTTGTTTGCCGTAGCGGTGCTGGATGCCGGTGGCGTGCAGCGCCAGATCGGTCATTGCAGGTTGGCCGGCCATGGGATGTCAGCCGTGCGAATGTAGCCGGCGCCGGGCATGCCCGGTTTGGCCTGCGGCACGGCGCTGGGTTGGGTCAGGCGCAATTTGACGCGGAATACCAGTTTCTGGCGTTCATCGCGGGTCTCCACCTCTTTGGGGGTGAACTGCGATTTGGCCGCGACGAAGCTGATTTTGGCCGGCAACGATTGGCCGGGGAGCGCGTCGAGGAGGATGCGCGCATCGCTGCCGACGGTCAGGGCGCCGGTCACCGAGGCGGGCAGGTAGAGGTTCATGTACTGATCCTCGGGGTCGATCAGCAGCAATACGCGCCCGCCGGCACCGAGCACTTCGCCCGGCTCGGCCAGGCGCAGTTGGATAATGCCGTCGATGGGCGCGCGCAGGCTGCTGTCGTCGATTTCGCTGGTGAGCTGTGCCACCTGGGCCTGGGCGGCGCCGATGGCGGCCTTGGCCGAATTGACCTGGGCCTGGGCGGCGACCACGGCCGCATTCCCGGTGTTCTGGCGCGCCTGCTGTTGGTCGATCAGTTGGCCACTGGCGAAGCCGCGCTTGTACAGCTCCTGGGTCCGCTGGAGTTCCTGGTGGGCGAGCAGTTGTTCGCTCTGACGCAATTGCACATTGGCCTCGGCGGCGGCGAGGTTTTCTCTGGCCCGCAGCACTTCGGCTTCGGCCTGGGCGCGCTGGGCTTCCAGGGTGCGGGTGTCCATGCGCGCGAGCAGTTGGCCCTTGAGTACCTTGTCGCCTTCATCCACCCGCACTTCTTCCAGACGCCCGGGGATCTTGGCGGCGATCTGCACTTCGGTGGATTCCAGGCGGCCATTACCCATGCTCAAGCCTTCGGGCAGGCGGTCCTGGGTGGATTTCCAGTAACCGAAACCGCCAGCGGCGAGCAGCAACACAATCAGGAGGGTGGCAAACAGCTGGGAGGTGCGGTGGTTCGTGGACATAGATGCTTCCTGCGGTGTTAGCGTCCTAGTCTGACGGGTTCGGCCCGAGGGCGCTTGATGCGGGTCAAATGAAGCGCAAGCCTAACCCGGTTGCGCTGCAGATGCATGCGTCGGGCGCGTGACTGCAAGGTTCTGCGGTTCAGCCCAGCGCGAGGACCGCCGACCATTGCTCGGCGGTCACCGGCATCACTGACAGACGGCTGCCTTTTTGCACCAGGGGCAGTTCGGCCAGGGCGGTTTGCTGCTTCAGATAACCCAGGCTGAGCACCTTGGGAAACGTCTGGACGTGGGCCACGTCGATCGCGCTCCACGGGTTTTTGTCCGGGCTGGCCTTGGCGTCGAAATAGTGGCTGGAAGGTTCCAGCGCGGTGGGGTCGGGATACGCCGCCACGACGATTTTGCCGATGCCGGTAATGCCAGGCTCGGGGCAGCTGGAGTGGTAGAAGAAAAACTCATCGCCCACCGCCATCGCACGCAGAAAGTTGCGCGCCTGATAGTTGCGAACCCCGTCCCATCGCGCTTCGCCGAGGTGTTCCAGGCCGGTGATGGAGAGTTCGTCGGGCTCGGATTTCATCAGCCAGTAGGCCATTGGGGGGCTCCTGAAAAAGGCGTTGGACAGGTTGTGGGGCAATTGCGTGACAAACCGACGGTCGGTTGGCGTCAAGGTTTGCGTGTTGGTTCACGTTAACGCAGAATGCCGGGATTTTAAGCTTGACGCAGCTGCAACGGACTACTTTGGAACGTTGTTGTCATCGTGTACGAGGTGCCTGAAGGGGGGCAATCGATGCAACGCAAACCGGATTTACTATGGATACTGGTTATTTTGTTTGGTCTGGGCGTCGTGACCACCGGGTATGCGCAAAGCTTATGGTCGAACAAGACCGATGCGCCCGTTGAACTGACCCAGCAGCCGCTACAACCGTTCAAGCGTTAACCCTTCTTCAGGGCGTCGCGGGTTCCAGCGACGCCTGTGCGATATACCACTGCTTATCGGTGACGGTGCCCGCCAACGGCACATCCCAACTCGCCTGCACCAGCTGTTCGACTTTCTGGCATTCATGGGCCAGGCCCAGCAGCGTCGGCTTGCGCCAGTGCTGGCGGCGCGCCAGGTAAGCCAGGCTGCGGTCATAAAAACCGCCACCCATGCCCAGCCGTCCCCCCGCGTCATCGAACCCCACCAACGGCAATAGCACCAGGTCCAGCGCCAAGACTTTGCGCTGGCGGCGGACATTCACCCGTGGTTCAAGAATGCGAAAGCGATTGGGCTGCAACTTCTCCCCGGGGCGAACGCGCTGGAACACCATCTTGGTCCGTGGCCAGGCGCTGAGCACCGGCAGGTAAGTGGCCTTGCCCCGCCGCTGAGCCGCACGCAGCAGCAAGCGCGGATCGATTTCACCGTCCGTCGGCAGATACAGGGAAATATGCTTGGCCCGGCGAAACAGCGGGTGCTGTGCCAGTTGCCGATACACGCCTTGGGCGGCTTTTCGCTGCTCGCTTGGCGTGAGTGCGCGGCGGGCGTTGCGCAACATGCGTCGAAGTTGCGGACGGGAAAGCGGCGCAGGTTCGGTCATGGTTTTTCGGCTCATAAAACAATGCCAGTCCTGGGACTGGCATTGAGTTTGGGATTCAGGCTCCCCGACAGAACCGCTGTCGACTAAGCCCTTGAACCCGAAAGTTCAAGGTGGAAGAAGCAGTAGGCTTTAAGGCTTTCCGTCTAGCGGACATGCACACCAGCCAAACGTGCAACTTCCAGGGTAGTGCGAATCGGCTCCGGGACATCGCCGACTGGCAAGCACGCCAGGGAGTGGGGCGAGTATACCTTAAACAGATGCGGCAATCAGCCCTTGGATGTGTCGGAATCGTTGGACAGTGCCAGGTCCACACGCTCCAGCAGGTCACGTACCTGCTCGCGCGTCGAGCCGCTGGCCTGCACGTCCGGGCGTTCCTGCTTATGCAGCAGATCGTGGGTGATATTCAACGCAGCCATCACGGCGATGCGGTCGGCGCCGATCACTTTGCCGCTGCTGCGGATTTCACGCATCTTGCCGTCCAGGTAGCGGGCGGCGCTCACCAGGTTGCTGCGCTCTTCCTGGGGGCAGATGATCGAATATTCTTTGTCGAGAATCTGCACGGTGACGCTATTGCTTGAACTCATGAGTCTTGCTCCAGGGCCTTCAGGCGCGAAATCATCGACTCGACCTTACGCCGGGCGATTTCGTTTTTTTCAATGAGGTGAGCGCGTTCCTCGCGCCAGGTCTTTTCCTGAGCTAATAGGAGTCCGTTTTGCCTCTTTAGTTGCTCGACCCGATCAATTAGCAATTCGAGTCTGGCCATCAGCGCTTGCAGGTCGGTGTCTTCCATTGGGTTCCACTGGATTTGTCTGATGAATGGCAACTGCAGAATAAACGATCTGACGCCCTTGATAGTCTGGTGCGTCTGCCGGTGCTAGGATACAGCGCTTCATTCTAGACATTGCGCCGTCTGGCGCCTAGCTCACCATGCCCATTCAGAACTCCCCGTACGACGCTTTTACCAAACTGCTGAGCTCCAGCGGTCATCCTTGCTCGCCCGCCGAACTGCACGGCGTGTTGTTGGGCCGCAGTTGCACCGGTGTTGGCTTTGACGCCGACAATTGGCTGGCCGATGTGGCCGAACTGCTGGAAACCGAGCCCTCCGAGAACGTGCGTAACGCGCTGATCGGCCTGCAGGAAATGGTCAAGGGCGAGCTGACCGGTGATGACGTCACCGTGGTCCTGCTGCTGCCGACCGACGATGCACCGCTCACCGAACGTGCTGCCGCGCTGGGCCAATGGTGCCAGGGCTTCCTCCATGGCTTTGGCGTGAATGCCGGCGGCCTGGAGTTGAGCACCGACGCCAAGGAAGTGCTGCAGGACCTGGCGGCCATCTCCCAGGTGCAAGATGCCCTGGAAGAATCCGAAGACGGCGAAGGCGACTACATGGAAGTCATGGAATACCTGCGCGTCGCGCCGCTGCTGCTGTTCACCGAGACCAAGAAGTCCGCTGAACCGGCCACCCCCAAGCCGTCGCTGCACTGAGAAAGGAAGCCCGTCTGCCCATGATCCATATCCCGAAAGCGGAATACACCCGTCGCCGCAAGGCGCTCATGGCGCAGATGGAACCCAACAGTATCGCGATCCTGCCGGCCGCCGCGGTGGCCATCCGCAATCGCGATGTCGAACATGTCTACCGCCAGGACAGCGATTTCCAGTACCTGAGCGGCTTCCCCGAGCCCGAAGCGGTGATCGTGCTGATGCCCGGTCGCCCGCACGGCGAGTACGTGCTGTTCTGTCGCGAACGCAATGCCGAGCGCGAACTGTGGGACGGCTTGCGTGCCGGTACCGAAGGCGCGATCCGTGATTTCGGCGCCGACGATGCCTTCCCCATCACCGATATCCACGACATCCTGCCCGGCCTGATCGAAGGCCGCGACCGGGTGTATTCGGCGATGGGCAGCAATGCCGAGTTCGACCGGCACCTGATGGAGTGGATCAACATCATCCGCTCCAAAGCGCACCTGGGCGCCCAGCCGCCGAACGAATTCGTTGCCCTGGATCATCTGCTCCACGATATGCGCCTGTATAAATCGGCGGCGGAAGTGAAGGTGATGCGCGAAGCTGCGCGGATTTCCTGCGCCGCCCACGTGCGGGCCATGCAGGCCAGCCGCGCCGGCTTGCGTGAGTTCAGCCTCGAAGCCGAACTGGATTACGAGTTCCGCAAAGGCGGCGCGAAGATGCCGGCCTATGGCTCCATCGTCGCCGCCGGGCGCAACAGTTGCATCCTGCATTACCAGCAGAATGACGCGCTGCTCAAGGACGGCGACCTGGTGCTGATCGACGCCGGCTGCGAGATCGACTGCTACGCCAGCGACATCACCCGCACCTGGCCGGTCAACGGCAAGTTTTCGCCCGAGCAACAGGCGATCTATGAAGTCGTGCTGGCCGCCCAGGAAGCCGCCTTCGCCGAGATTGCACCGAACAAGCATTGGAACCAGGCCCATGAGGCCACCGTGCAGGTCATCACTGCCGGGCTGGTGAGGCTGGGGTTGCTGCAAGGGGACGTTGACGAACTGATCGCCGGCGAAGCCTACAAACCGTTCTACATGCACCGCGCCGGCCATTGGCTGGGGATGGATGTGCATGATGTCGGCGAGTACAAAGTGGGCGGTGAATGGCGTGTGCTGGAGGTCGGCATGACGTTGACCGTGGAGCCGGGGATCTATATCTCGCCGGACAACCAGAGCGTGGCAAAGAAATGGCGTGGCATCGGCGTACGCATCGAGGACGACGTGGTAGTGACCAAGCAAGGCTGTGACATTCTGACCGGCGGCGTGCCCAAGACCGTCGCCGACATCGAAGCGTTGATGGCGGCCGCCCGATGAGCCGGGTCAACCTGGCCATTATCGGCGGCGGCCTGGTGGGCGCGAGCCTGGCGTTGGCGCTGCAGGACGGGGCCAAGGCGCGGGGCTGGAAGATCCTGCTGATCGAACCCTTCGCACCGGGCGACAGCTACCAGCCGAGCTACGACGCACGCTCTTCGGCGCTGTCCTATGGCGCGCGGCAGATCTATCAGCGTCTGGGTTTGTGGCAGGCCATCTCCCGCCGCGCCGAGCCGATCAAGCAGATCCACGTGTCGGACCGCGGGCGCTTCTCCACTGCGCGCTTATCCGCCATGGAAGAGGGCGTGCCGGCCCTCGGCTACGTGGTGGAAAACGCCTGGCTCGGCCAATGCCTGTGGCAAGGCCTGGATAAGGACGTGGTCAGCTGGCGTTGCCCGGCCGAAGTCACGCGCATGGAGCCGCTGCCCGATGGCTATCGCCTGACCCTCAACGACGAAACCGTGCTGGAGTGCGACCTGGCGGTGCTGGCCGACGGCGGTCGCTCCGGCCTGCGCGAGCAACTGGGGATCGGCGTGAAATCCCGCCCGTACAACCAGAGCGCGCTGATCGCCAATATCACCCCGAGCGAAGCCCACAACGGCGAAGCCTTCGAGCGCTTCACCGATGAAGGCCCGATGGCCCTGCTGCCGCTGCCGGACAACCGCTGCGCGCTGGTCTGGACCCGTGCCGGCATGGACGCCCAGCGCCTGGCCAACCTGGATGAGCGCAGTTTCCTCAGTGAATTGCAGGGCGTGTTCGGCTACCGCCTGGGCACCTTGAAGCAGGTCGGTGCGCGGCATCTGTACCCGCTGACCCTGGTGGAAGCCGAAGAACAAGTGCGCTCGCACCTGGCGATCCTCGGTAATGCCGCCCACAGCCTGCACCCGATTGCCGGGCAGGGCTTCAACCTGTCCCTGCGCGATGCGAATGCCTTGGCCGAGGCCTTGCTGGCCGGGCCGGCGGTGCCGGGTGACCTGGCGACCTTGCAGGCATATCGCGAGCGGCAGCGCATGGATCAAACGCTGACCGTGGGTTTCTCCGATCAGGTCACGCGCCTGTTCGGCAGCGCCCAGCCGCTGGTCGCACTGGGGCGCAACATGGGCCTGCTGGGCCTGGACCTGCTGCCGCCGGCGAAACGCTGGTTCGCCCGTCAAGCCATGGGCCTGGGCACGCGTCCCGATGCGTAGCCGCGACTACATCGTTCGGGACGGGATGAGATTAACCCTTTACGTGCGGCGCAAGCCGCCAGCGAGACAGGCTTAAAGCATGGATATGCGCGCAGATGTGCTGATTGTCGGGGCCGGAATGGTCGGGAGCGCCCTGGCGCTGGCGTTGCAGGGCAGTGGCCTGCAGGTGCTGCTGCTCGACGGCAGCCCGCTGAGCGTCAAGCCGTTCGAGCCTGACGCGGCTTTCGAGCCGCGGGTGAGCGCCTTATCGGCCGCCAGCCAGCGCATCCTTGAGCGCCTTGGCGTGTGGGATGGCATCGTCGCACGGCGCGCCAGCCCGTATGGCGAGATGCAGGTGTGGGACGGCAGCGGCACCGGGCAGATCCATTTTTCGGCGGCCAGCGTGCATGCCGAAGTGCTCGGGCATATCGTCGAAAACCGCGTGGTCCAGGATGCCTTGCTCGATCGCCTGCACGACTGCGACCTGGGCCTGCTGGCCAATGCGCGCCTGGAACAGATGCGCCGCTCCGGCGATGACTGGCTGCTGACCCTGGCCGACGGCCGCACACTGCGCGCGCCGCTGGTGGTCGCCGCCGATGGCGCCAACTCCGCGGTGCGCCGTCTGACCGGCACCGCGACCCGCGAATGGGATTACTTGCACAACGCTATCGTCACCAGCGTGCGCAGCAGCCAACCGCACCGGCGCACCGCCTGGCAACGCTTTACCGACACTGGCCCGCTGGCGTTTTTGCCGCTGGTGCGGGATGGGCAGGAGGACTGGTGTTCGATCGTCTGGTCGACCACGCCGGCTGAGTCCGCGCGCCTGATGGCGTTGGATGAGGAAAACTTCTGCCGTGAGCTGGAGCGTGCCTTCGAAGGGCGCCTGGGCACGGTGCTCAGCGCCGACCCGCGTGTGTGTGTGCCCCTGCGCCAGCGCCACGCCAAACGTTATGTGGCCGAAGGCCTGGCGTTGATCGGCGATGCGGCCCACGTGATCCATCCGTTGGCGGGGCAGGGGGTGAACCTCGGTTTTCTCGATGCGGCGGTGCTGGCCGAGGTGCTGTTATCGGCGAGCGAACGCGGCGAACGCCTGGCGGATGTGAAAGTGCTGAGCCGTTACGAGCGTCGACGCATGCCGCACAACCTGGCGCTGATGGCAGCGATGGAAGGCTTTGAGCGCTTGTTCCAGGCCGACCAACTGCCGTTGCGTTGGCTGCGCAATGCCGGCTTGAAGGTGGTCGACCAGATGCCGGAAGCCAAGGCGATCTTCGTGCGCCAGGCCCTTGGCTTGAGCGGGGATCTGCCGGAACTGGCCAGGCCCTGACACACCCTGCAGCCCGGGCCTGCCCGCGATGAGGCGATACGTCGCACTGCCGAACGCGGCTTTGCAACATCTCGTAACGCCTCACTCGAGTGAGTGATTGAGATGCTAAATGTGAGTCCTTATCATTTGTACTCTTTTGTTCACGAGAGACCGCACCCATGTCGGCACCCAAGCGCCTCCTGACTGCCCTGGCACTCACCCTCATCGGCAGCACCACCGTGCAGGCGGCCGACGAAGTCGTGGTCTACTCCTCGCGCATCGACGAACTGATCAAGCCGGTGTTCGACGCCTACACCCAGAAAACCGGGGTGCAGGTGAAGTTCATCACCGACAAGGAAGCCCCGCTGATGCAGCGCATCAAGGCCGAGGGCGAGAACGCCACCGCCGACCTGCTGCTCACCGTCGACGCCGGCAACCTCTGGCAGGCCGAGCAGATGGGCATCCTGCAACCGTTCACCTCCAAGCTGATCGACGCCAATATTCCGCTGCAATACCGCTCGTCCACCCACGCCTGGACCGGTTTGAGCCTGCGTGCGCGGACCCTCGCCTATTCCACCGACCGGGTGAAGCCAGGCGAGCTGACCACCTACGAAGCCCTGGCCGACAAACAATGGGAAGGCCGCCTGTGCCTGCGCACGGCGAAAAAGGTCTACAACCAGTCGCTGACCGCCACCCTGATCGAAACCCATGGCGCGGCCAAGACCGAAGAAATCGTCAAGGGCTGGGTCAATAACCTGTCCACAGATGTGTTCTCCGACGACATCGCCGTGCTCGAAGCGATCAACGCCGGGCAGTGCGACGTGGGCATCGTCAACACTTACTACTACGGCCGCCTGCACAAGCAGAAGCCGAACCTGGCGGTGAAGCTGTTCTGGCCGAACCAGGGCGACCGTGGCGTGCATGTGAACCTGTCCGGCATCGGCCTGACCAAATACGCGCCGCACCCGGAAGCAGCCAAGGCGCTGGTGGAGTGGATGACCACGCCTGAGGCGCAGAAGATCTTTGCCGACGTGAATCAGGAATTCCCGGCCAACCCGGTGGTGGCACCGTCGGCTGAAGTGGCCAGTTGGGGCAAGTTCGTGGCGGACACCTTGCCGGTGGAAGTGGCGGGCAAGCGCCAGGCCGAGGCGATTCGCCTGATGGATCGGGCCGGCTGGAACTGAATGTGTAGGTGGGAGGGGGCTTGCTCCCTCCCACACTGTTTTGTGTCTGTCTGTAGATCATCCATTCCCAGGGAATTTGCTCTTGGCCCACCCCGCCCAACGCCGCTGGTACCTGCCGGTCTTCAGCGTCGCCGCCCTGGTGTTGCTGCCGCTGAGCGTGCTGTTGCTGTCCTGGCAAAGCATCGACGCGCAGATCTGGTCCCATCTGTGGGAAACCCAGATGCCGCGCCTGCTGGGCAATACCCTGACCCTGGTGCTCGGCGTCGGCGTCGGCGTGACCTTGCTGGGGGTGAGCCTGGCGTGGCTGACCAGCCTCTGCAAATTTCCCGGGCGGCGCTGGCTCGACTGGGCGCTGATGCTGCCGTTCGCGATCCCGGCGTATGTGCTGGCGTTTGTGTTTGTCGGCCTGCTGGACTTCTCGGGGCCGGTGCAAACCCTGCTGCGTGACGCGTTCGGCAGCGGCGTGCGCCTGCCCCGCGTGCGTTCCACCGGTGGGGTGGTCATTGTGTTGGTGCTGGTGTTCTATCCCTACGTCTACCTGCTGGCGCGCACGGCGTTCCTGGCCCAGGGCAAGGGCTTGATGGAAGCGGCGCGCGTGCTGGGGCAATCGCCTTGGCAAGCCTTCTGGCGCGTGGCCCTGCCCATGGCGCGGCCGGCGATTGGCGCCGGCGTGGCCCTGGCGCTGATGGAGACCCTGGCGGATTTCGGTGCGGTCTCGGTGTTCAACTTCGATACCTTCACCACCGCGATCTACAAGACCTGGTACGGCTTTTTCAGCCTGTCCAGCGCGGCCCAACTGGCCAGCCTGTTGCTGCTGGTGGTGATGCTGGTGCTCTACGGCGAGCGTCGTGCCCGCGGTGCCAGTCGGCCGAGCAATGAGCGGCCGCGCGGCAAGGCGCTGTATCACCTGCGCGGCTGGAAGGCGGCGGCGGCCAGTGGTTGGTGCGGCCTGGTGTTTGCCTGCGCCTTTGTCATTCCGATGCTGCAACTGCTCGCCTGGTTCTGGCAGCGCGGCCGTTTCGATCTGGACGAGCGCTATACCGGCCTGATCGTCCACACCCTGTACCTGGGCGGTATCGCGGCGCTGGTCACGGTCAGCGTGGCCCTGATACTGGCCTTCGCCAACCGCCTGGCGCCGACCCGGGCAATTCGTTCCGGCATCAGCCTGGCCAGCGTCGGGTATGCGTTGCCGGGCTCGGTACTGGCGGTGTCGATCATGTTGGCGTTCAGCTACCTGGACCGTGAGCTGGTGGTGCCGTTGTCGGGCTGGCTCGGTGGCGCGGGCAAGCCCTTGTTGCTGGGCAGCTTGGCGGCATTGGTGCTGGCGTATCTGGTGCGTTTCCTGGCGGTGGCTTACGGGCCGCTGGAAAACAGCCTGGCGCGTATCCGTCCATCGTTGCCCGAAGCGGCGCGCAGTCTTGGGGTGAGCGGTCCACGACTGTTTTGCAAAGTGTATCTTCCGCTGTTGCTGCCGGGCACCCTGAGCGCAGCGTTGCTGGTGTTCGTCGATGTGCTCAAGGAAATGCCGGCGACCCTGCTGATGCGCCCGTTTGGCTGGGACACCCTGGCGGTGCGGATCTTTGAGATGACCAGTGAAGGGGAGTGGGCGCGGGCGTCATTGCCGGCCTTGACCTTGGTGCTGGTGGGCCTGTTGCCGGTGGTCGGGCTGATACGACGTTCCGCTCGGCAAATCGGTTAGGTGCCAGTCCTACGGCTTGAGGCTACAATGCGCGGCATTCGGTACGCTCCGTGTTTCGGACCGGCTCGTCGGATGTGGCTGCAGGCCCTTTGATTCAAGGGGTTAAGCCCATCCTGCAGCCCTGTGTACCTTCGCCAAGCCCGGAAGGAGAAACCCATGGGACAGCGCACGCCTTTGTATGACCTGCATCTCGCCCTCGGCGCGAAAATGGTCGATTTTGGCGGTTGGGATATGCCTCTGCACTATGGCTCGCAAGTTGAAGAACACCATCAGGTGCGACGCGACTGCGGGGTGTTCGATGTATCTCATATGACCGTGATCGATGTCACCGGCCCCCAGGCCAAGGAATGGCTCCAGTACCTGCTGGCCAATGACGTCGACCGTTTGCACGGCTGCGGCCGTGCGTTGTACAGCGCCATGCTCAACGAGCACGGCGGGGTGGTGGACGACATGATCGTCTACCGTACCGAAGCCGGTTATCGGCTGGTGGTCAACGCCGCCACCCGTGACCAGGACATGGCCTGGATGCAGGCGCAGTTGGGCTCTTACCCGGTGCAACTGCACGAGCGCTCCGAACTGGCCATGCTCGCTATCCAGGGCCCCCACGCCCGGCAGAAAATCGCCGAACTGGTGACCCAGTCGCGTGGCACCCTGATCCACCAGCTCAAGCCCTTCGAAGGCCAGGCCGATGGCGACTGGTTTATCGCCCGTACCGGCTACACCGGCGAAGACGGCCTGGAAATTGTCCTGCCGGCCGATCAGGCCCCGGGTTTTTTCAACGACCTAGTGGGCGCGGGGATTTCCCCCATCGGCCTCGGCGCCCGCGACACCCTGCGCCTGGAAGCCGGCATGAACCTGTATGGCCAGGATATCCACCAGGACGTTTCGCCCCTGGCGGCCAACATGGCCTGGAGCATTGCCTGGGAACCGGCCGCGCGCCGCTTCATCGGCCGCGCCGCGCTGGAAGCCGAACTGGCGGCCGGAGTGCAGACCAAATTGGTCGGTTTGGTACTGGAAGAACGTGGGGTTTTACGCGCTCACCAGGTGGTTCGTATCGCCAATGTTGGCGAAGGGGAGATCACCAGTGGTAGTTTCTCTCCTACGCTGAGTAAATCCATTGCTTTGGCGCGTGTACCGACGGCGACTGCCGATCGGGCCGAAGTGGAGATCCGCGGCAAGTGGTATCCGGTTCGAGTGGTCAAACCGACCTTCGTGCGCCATGGTAAAACCTTGATCTAACTATTCTGGCAGGCCAGTGGCCGCTGACATTTCTTCTTGAGGACATAGACTATGAGCGATATCCCTGCCGGCCTGCGTTATGCCGAAAGTCACGAATGGGCCCGTTTGGAAGCTGACGGCACTGTGACCGTCGGCATCTCCGACCATGCCCAGGAAGCCTTGGGTGATGTGGTGTTTGTTGAGTTGGCCGAAATCGGCAAAGCGTTTGCGGCGGGGCAAGAGGCGGGTGTCGTGGAGTCGGTTAAAGCGGCTTCGGATATCTACTCGCCAGTTGCTGGCGAAGTGATTGCTGTTAACGAGGAACTGAGCGGCAGCCCTGAGTTGTTGAACAGCGACCCTTACGGCGCCTGGATCTTCAAGCTCAAGCCCAGCAACCCGGCCGACCTGGAAAAACTGCTCGATGCTGCCGGCTACAAAGCCGCCATCGGCGAGTGATCCCGCTGCAGGAGCCGGTCATCCGGCTCCTGCAACAGCCTTTCAGCGCTTCAGCACGGCCTTCACCGCCGCTACCGAGCGTTCCACATCTGCCTCTGTCATTGCTGTGAACATCGGCAACGACACGATCAAACGCCCAACACGTTCTGCTACAGGGAACATGCCTTCCTTGAACCCGCGTGCCCGATACAGGCTCAACAGGTGGATCGGCGGGTAGTGATAGCCAATACCGACGCCGTGGGCCTGCATCTGCTCCATGAATGTGGCGCGGGCCGGCAGCCCGTCCTGGCGCTCCGGCAGGACCAGTTGGAACAGGTGCCAGTTGCTGTTTTCGAAATCCGCCGGTGGCAGTTGTGCACCGTATTGCTCTTCAAAATCACTGCCGAAGCACTTGAAGTAGTGCCGCGCCAGGTTCTGGCGATGGGCGGTGATCTCCTGGATATGGGCAAATTGCCCCAGGCCGATGGCGGCGGCGATGTCGGTCATGTTGAACTTGCCGCCCAGCACATCCACGTCGAGGCCGTCGAAGCCGGTGCGGGTCACGCCCTGCAAGCGGTACTTCTCTGCCAGGCGTGCTTCGTCGGCGTTGTTCAGCACCAGGCAGCCGCCCTCGGAAGAGGTGATGTTCTTGTTCGCCTGGAAGCTGAACGACACGAAGTCGCCGGTGGCGCCGATCCGTTCACCGTCCCAGCTCGAACCCAGGGCCTGGGCGGCATCTTCAACGATACGCAGGTTGTACTTGTTGGCCAGTGCGTAAAGCATCGGCATATCCAGCGGCAGGCCGGCCAGGTACACCGGGATGATCGCCTTGGTGCGCGGGGTGATGGCTGCTTCGACCTGGGCCAGGTCGATATTGCGGGTTACCGGGTCGATATCGGCAAACACCGGCGTAGCGCCGACTTCCAGAATCACGTTGGCCGTGGCAACCCAGGAGATCGGCGTGGTGATGACTTCATCGCCCGGCCCGATACCGGCGATGCGCAAGGCGATCTCCATGGTGCAGGTGCCCGAGTTGAAGGTGCGTACCGGTCGCCCGCCAAAGTATTCCGACAGTTGCGCTTCGAACGCCTGCACTTTCGGCCCGCTGGTGATCCAGCCTGAACGCAGTACATCACCGACCGCCGAGATGGTGGCTTCATCAATGGTAGGTTTGGAAAATGGCAGAAAGGGCTGTTGGCTCATGACGACGAAGGCATCCGTTTCAGATAGACGATGAGAGAAGGCATATCAGTACCGGCATGGTTGCACGGCGTGACTGAATATAGCCTGTCTTCTGTGAACGAAACGTCACCCAAACGGTGAAAAATGCCGCGTCGAGCGCGGCATTTTTTGCTGCGAGTCAGAAGGACACGCGCGCTTCCAGAAACATATTCTGCTCTTTGAGCTTGCCTTTGAGCTGCTCATCCCGTGCGTTCACGCGGTTGGCGAAGGTGTTGTAGCCGGTTTCCACATCGCCCATGGCGGTGTAACGGTAACCCGCGCCGAGGGTGAGTTGTTCGCTGACCTTGGCCTCCAGCCCCATGCCGACGCTGTAGGCGAAATTGTGCTGGCGGTGGCTGGCAAAGCGCCGGGTCTCGTTGGTCTGGTAGCCCTCGGCGTCGATCCGCGCCACCCCCACGCCGGCCATGCCGTAAAACGACAGCCAATCATTGAGTGGGATGTCCTTGTAGCCATTGAGCATCAAGCGCTGGCTGTGGACCTGTTGGCTGTTGACGTTGGCATTGAAGGGCGCCCAGTAGGATTTGAAGGTCGAATGCTTCGGCATGGTGTATTCCCCTTCCAGGCGCCAGCCATCGGCAAACGCATAACCCACGGCGAAAGAGGCGACGATTGACTTGCTGCTGTCGGGCGCCTCCACCCGTTCGGTGACGCGTGGGCTGGTCAGCAGGGCGCTGGAGAGGTTCTGACGGGCGTGGTTGAGCTTTAACGATCCGTACCCGTTTTCTGCATGGGCATGGGGGGTAAAGAACACAGAGAACAGCAGCGCGTAGGCGAGTTTTTGCATGGAAGGGATTCGCTCGATGGAAAAGGAATCCTTAGCTTGTTGCCTGGCTCTTGAGGGCTCGACAGGACTTCTCTGCCCGCGGCTGGAAAAAATAGACTATCCGCGTAGTGCCCGGGGGCGATGACTGTAGGAAATGATCAAAAAAAATGCCGCTGGGAAGCGGCATTCTTTATGGGGCGAGGATTACTCGGTGACAGCGTTTTTCGCGAGGATGGCGTTGGCCAATTCCATGTCCGTGGCCTGGAGGCCAGGGTTATCGGCGCGGACTTTCTGCATGGCGGCTTCCAGGTACGGGCCGCGGATGCCGCCGTCGCTGGCAACGAAGCTGCCTGCGTCGTCTTGGGCGGCAACCACCAGCTTGTGGTCCTTGAAGGTCAGGTACGTCGAGCCGGTCGTGGCGCCCGATGAGATGACATTACGCCAGAAGCTATCGGCCATGGCTGAGCCGACAGGTAGGGAAAGCACAGCGAGGGTGGCGACAGCATATTTGAGACGCATGGCGGGTGACTCCGGGTGGGTTATCTGTACTCTATGATTGTAGTTAGCCCAATCGAGTTCCATCACTGACTAAACAGTTTCAACCTGCAAAACCGTCCCCTCCTGTGCAACCACGCATACATGAGCGCCTACGGGGGTGTCCGGGCCGGTCACGATCCACACGCCATCACCGACTTTTATCTTGCCGCGACCATCCACAATTGCCTGATGCACGACAAACGTGTGACCGATCAACTCTGAACCGCGCTCGTTGAGCCCCGGTTGGTCGCTGGCCTTGGCGCTGCTGCGCTGGCGTTTCCACCAGTACACCGCCGTCAATATCGACAACACGGCGAACAGCAGCAGTTGCCATTCCAGCCCGAGCGGCGGTACCAGGAACTTGATCACGCCCACGGCGGCCGCGGCGATCCCCATCCACAACAGGTAGCCGCCGGCGCCGAACACTTCAAGAATCAGCAGCACCGTGCCCAGTGCCAGCCAATCCCAAAACGAAAGATGCTGCAGGAAATCCCACATGGCGATGGCCTCAGCCTTTCTTGTTGTCGAAAGTCGCTTTGACGATTTCGCCGATACCGCCGACAGCGCCGATCACCTGGCTGGCTTCCAGCGGCATGAGGATCACCTTGCTGTTGTTGGCCGAAGCCAGTTTGCCCAGCGCGTCGATGTATTTCTGGGCGACGAAGTAGTTGATGGCCTGCACGTTACCGGTGGCGATCGCTTCGGACACTACCTGGGTGGCGCGGGCCTCTGCCTCGGCTTGACGTTCGCGGGCTTCGGACTCCAGGAACGCGGCTTGGCGTCCGCCTTCGGCTTCGAGGATCTGCGCCTGCTTCTTGCCTTCGGCGGTCAGGATCGCCGATGCCCGCAGGCCCTCGGCTTCGAGGATCTGTGCGCGCTTGATCCGCTCGGCTTTCATCTGGCCCGACATGGCGGCCATCAGGTCGGCGGGTGGGCTGATGTCCTTGATCTCGATCCGGGTGATCTTGATGCCCCACGGCGCCGTGGCTTCGTCGACGGTGCGCAGCAGTTTTTCGTTGATGCCGTCACGTTGGCTGAGCATCGCATCCAGCTCCATGGAACCGAGTACGGTACGGATATTGGTCTGCAACAGGTTGCGGATGGCGTGTTCGAGGTTGTTCACCTCATAGGCGGCCTGGGCGGTGTTGACCACCTGGAAGAAGCACACGGCGTCGATCTGCACGGTGGCGTTGTCGGCGGTGATCACTTCCTGGGGCGGGATATCCAGCACGCTTTCCATCACGTTGATCTTGCGACCGATGCGGTCCATGACTGGGATGATGATGTTGAGGCCGGGCTTGAGCGTATTGGTGTAGCGGCCGAAGCGCTCGACCGTCCACTGATAGCCCTGGGGCACCACTTTGAAGCCCATGAACAGGATGGCGATGGCCAATCCCACGAAAAGAAGCAGTACGGTTCCGATCTGCATAGCGATTCCCTATCTGAAGATGTCAGTGAAACGACGTTCGGCCGATTGTAACGGGGTTGTCTGCGATAAGAAGGGTTTCACCGCCCGACAGCCAACGGATTTGTTTCTGAATCCCCAGGCGTGGCGCGCAAGATTTCCGCCAGGCTGGTCAACCCGGCTTCGACCTTGTGCATGCCGGCCATTCGCAGGCTGCACATCCCTTGCTGGAGCGCCGCCCGGCGCAAGGCCTGCACGTCGGTGCCGGGGGTGATCAGCGACTTGAGCGCGTCGTCCAGCACCATGATTTCGTAGACCCCGGCGCGCCCGCGATAACCGCTGTCACGGCACTCCGCGCACCCGATGGCTTCAGTGTCGTTGCTGCTGGTTGTGCGTTTGCAGCGTGGGCACAAGAGCCGCACCAAGCGCTGCGCCATCACTCCCAGTAGTGTGGCCTTGATCAAATAATAAGCAATGCCCAGTTCCTGCAATCGGCTGATCGCACTCGGCGCATCGTTGGTGTGCAGGGTCGACAGCACCAGATGCCCGGTCAGCGCGGCCTGGATCGCCATCTCGGCGGTTTCCTGGTCGCGGATCTCGCCGATCATGATGATGTCCGGGTCCTGGCGCAGCAGTGCGCGGATGCCGCTGGCGAAGCTCAGGTCGATATTGTGCTGCACCTGCATCTGGTTGAATGCCGGCTCGACCATCTCGATCGGGTCTTCCACCGTACACAGGTTGACCTCGCGGCTCGCCAGGCGCTTGAGGGTGGTGTAGAGGGTGCTGGTCTTGCCGGAGCCGGTAGGGCCGGTGACCAGGATGATGCCGTGGCTCTGGCGGGTCAGGCTGTGCCAGCGTTGCTGGTCCTGGGCCGACAGGCCAAGCTGGTCGAAGTCCTTGAGCAGGACCTGGGGGTCGAAAATCCGCATCACCAGTTTCTCGCCGAACGCCGTGGGCAAGGTTGAAAGGCGCAATTCCACTTCCGCGCCCGCCGGGCTTTTGGTCTTGACCCGCCCGTCCTGCGGTTTGCGTTTTTCCGCCACGTTCATCCGGCCCAGGCTTTTCAGGCGGCTGACCACCGCCATCGTGACCTGGGGCGGAAACTGGTAGACGTCATGCAGCAGCCCGTCGATGCGAAAACGCACGCGGCCCTGCTCGCGACACGGCTCGATATGGATATCGCTGGCCCGCTGGCCGAACGCGTACTGCAACAGCCAGTCGACGATATTGACGATATGCGCGTCGTTGGCGTCCGGCGCCTGGTCGCCGGCGCCGAGGTTGAGCAGCTCGAAATGTGCCGGCGCGGGCGCTGTTTGATCGGCGCCGCTGACGGACTTCGCCAGGCGATAAAACTCGCCGATGCAGCGCTGGATGGCCTGTGGGTTGGCGACCACGCGTTTGATCGAACGCTTGAGCACCTGCGCCAGCCCGGCTTCCCAGGCAGTGACGTAAGGCTCGGCACTGGCGACCGTGACGCTCTGTGCATCCACGGCCACCGCAAGAATGCCGTGGCGCTGGGCGAAGGCGTGGGACATCAGTGGCACCACCGTCGCCACATCGATCTTCAGCGGGTCGATACGCAGGTAAGGCTGCCCGCTGTGCCGCGCCAGCCATTGCGTCAGGGTTTCCAGGCAAGGCCCCTGGGCCGCGATGCATTCCAGGGGATGCTGAGTGTGGCTGGCCGGCAGCGTCGACAAGCGCCGGGCCACATCGAGGGTGATCACGCCCTGCTCGACCAGGGCCGGTAACAACGGGGGCAATTCCAATCGCTGGTCAACGGACATTGAGGCTTTCCTGGGGCGCCGGGTGTATTCCCAGGCTAGTCAGCCCCTGACCCGCTGCCTTGCGCGTGTATTGCAGGCTTTTACTGGGCGCCGGCGGCCAGCGCCTGAGGCCGCACAGAGTCAGCCGACCACATCTCCAGCGAGCACACGCTGATCAGGTTTCGAATCTTTTCACCGATCACCTGGGCTCGGTGCCAGCTCACGCCATCCATCACGATATCCACGGTCAGCACATCGTCCTGGCGATTCACACTGACCTGGCGCGGCGTCAGGAACTGCAGCGCGAAATAGTTGAGCACCCGGCACAGCACATCGGGTTCGGCCTCGGCGACGATCTGGTAATGGGCCTGGCAATGGGCACTGTCGACGGCCCACGCATCGACGCGGGTGACAGGGCAGGTGGTTTCGACGGCGTGCATGCGGACTCTCCAGATTCGATTGGAGAAATTCTTACATTCGCGAAAGGAGATTTCTTATCTAAGATGAGCATGATTCGTCGATAAATGCACAAATCAATTCAAAACAACCCGTATTAAAGGTATTTCTATGCGCAGCGAACTGGACGTCTACGACCGCCGTATCCTGGCCCTGCTGCAGGAGGATGCCTCGCTCTCCAGCGCGCAGATCGCCGAGCAGGTCGGCCTGTCTCAATCGCCATGCTGGCGGCGTATCCAACGGCTGAAGGACGAGGGCGTGATCCGCAGCCAGGTCACGCTGCTGGACCGCAAGAAGATCGGCCTCAATACGCAGATTTTTGCCGAGGTCAAACTCAATGCCCACGGGCGTTCCAACTTCGCCGAGTTCACCGAGGCGATCCGCGGTTTTCCGGAAGTGTTGGAGTGTTATGTGTTGATGGGGGCGGTGGATTTTCTGCTGCGCATTGTCACGTCGGACATCGAGGCTTACGAGCGGTTTTTCTTCGAGAAGTTGTCGATGGTGCCGGGGATTCAGGAGGTCAATTCGATCGTGGCGTTGTCGGAGATCAAGTCCACCACTAGCCTGCCAGTATTGGGCTGACAGGGCTGGCCTCATCGGGGGCAAGCCCCCTCCCACATTGGAGTGGGAAGTGGCTTACTCCCGATGGCGATATTACAGACGCAGCAGGGTCTTCCAGGCACGGTTCTGATACACCGCGATCGCCTGATGCATGCGCGCATCCAGCGATTCATCGGTGATCGGCTGGTTGGCCAGTTGCGCCAGCTTGTTCAGCTCACCGTACAGGCGGTCGAGTTCCGCAATGTCCACCACCTGGCGTGCGTGGTGCAGCCAGGCCTGGATGCGCTCGATGCGCGGCAGTTGCTCGGCGAGGTCTTCCGGTTGCTGCTGATAGCGCGGCAGTTGCAGGGCGACGGCGTCTTCGGCCAGCAGGCGTGGCAACCAGTTGGTGATTTGCGCGGCGCCCTGACGGTTACCGCGCACGTTGCGGTCGGCGGTCCAGGTGCGGTTCAGCAGCCAGCGGGAGGTGTTCAGCGAGAACAGGCCCCAGCGCACGTCGGTCAATTCTTCGGCGAATTGCTCCGGCGCGGCTTTGCGAATGTCTTCATCGTCGTCACCGGCCTGGACCAGCGGGCGCCAGTCTTCCAGCAGGGCATCGAGTGCGCTGCGCAGTTCGCTGGTGGATTGACGCGGCGCGGCCTGGCCGAGGCTGCCGAGCAGGGCGCGCAGTTCGCCGAGGTTGTCGACCCAGTCCTGCAACAGGCGCCAGTGGCCATTGAAACGGTATTGCTCGGCCAGGCGCTGGCTGCTGCCCAGCAGGTGCCACATGATCGCGGCGAAGGCGTCGTCCAACGGCATTTCGGCGTGCAGTTGCGGCGCCGGCAGGCTCAGGGAGTAGCTGCTGGCGTCATACAGGCGATAGCCGCGTTCGGCCTTGCTGATGTCGCATGGCATCAGTGCCAGGGTGGCGGCCAGTTCGGCGGCCAGTTCCAGCAGGGCGGCCGGTTCGCCTTCGCGCAGTTCCAGTTCCAGTTCGCAGATTTCTTCTTTCTGCTTGCCGGCCACTACATGGCCCAGGTCCAGTGCGGCTTCGATCACCACTTTGGCTTTGCCCCGGCCCCAGGCGATTTCGGCGCGTTCGCGCACGAAGTCGGTGGTGAAGATCGGCTTGAGGGTCTTTTTGTCCAGCTCGGCGAGTTCCTCGGGCCAGCATTCGCCGTCGAGTTTCTTCACGTCGAGCTTGGCTTTGGGCAATTCCCAGTTGTATTCGTTACGTTCCGACAAGCCGGCGACGCTTTGGCCACGGGTCTTGAGGGTCTGGATAATGTCGTCACCGTCCTTGCGCAAACGCAGGGCGACTTTGGCCTTGGCCAGGTCGCGCTCGGGGGTGTCGAAGTACTGGTTCATCAACTCACGGCGTTCCCAGCCACTTTTGTTGCGTTTTTTCAGTAGCGGGTGCTCACGCAGCGCGGCGAGTGTTTCGCGGCTGACGCGGAGCTTGATTTCGGTTTCTTTCTGCATGGCCGGAAAATCCAGGATCGGGAGCGCAGCCGGGAAAAAGAGTGGCTGCCAAGGTCGTGCAGTGTACAGGACTGAGCCCGGCAACGCGCCGCAACGGTTTATTGTGTCGTGCAGATGCCTCTATAGTGAGGTTCATCCGGGAAGTAGGGAGACCGCGCATGCCGTTACCGTCCATGAAAGAGCAATTCGCCGCCTTGATTGCCACACCGTCGGTCAGTTGCACCCAAGCGTCTCTCGACCAGAGCAACCGCCCGGTGATCGACCTGCTCGCCGGCTGGCTGGGCGATCTGGGCTTCGCCATCGACATCCAGCCCGTCAGCCCCGGCAAGTTCAACCTGCTCGCCAGTTTCGGCACGGGCCCCGGCGGCCTGGTGTTGGCCGGTCATAGCGATACCGTGCCGTATGACGCCGCGCTGTGGAAGACCGACCCGCTCAAGCTGACGGAAGTCGACGGTCGCTGGGTAGGATTGGGCAGCTGCGACATGAAGGGTTTTTTCGCGCTGGCCATCGAAGCGGTGTTGCCGTTGCTCGACCAACCGTTCAAGCAGCCGTTGCTGATCCTTGCCACCTGCGATGAAGAAAGCTCGATGTCCGGCGCCCGTGCATTGGCGGCGGCCGGGCGTCCGTTGGGGCGTGCGGCGGTGATCGGCGAGCCGACGGGCCTCAAGCCGATCCGCCTGCACAAAGGTGTGATGATGGAGCGCATCGACATCCTCGGCCGCAGCGGTCATTCGTCGGACCCGCGCCTGGGCCACAGCGCGCTGGAAGCCATGCACGATGCCATCGGCGAACTGCGCGGCCTGCGCCTGGCCTGGCAGCGCGAGTACCGCAACCCGCAGTTCAGCGTGCCGCAACCGACCCTGAATTTCGGTTGCATCCACGGCGGCGATAACCCCAACCGCATCTGCGGCCAGTGTTCCCTGGAGTTCGACCTGCGGCCCTTGCCCGGCATGGACCCGCAGGTGCTGCGCGCGGCGATCCGGCAGAAACTCGAACCAGTGGCCGAGCGCCATAAGGTGAAGATCGACTATGCGCCGCTGTTCGCCGAAGTGCCGCCGTTCGAGCAGGCCGAAGACGCAGAGCTGGTGCGGGTCGCCGAACGATTGACCGGTCATCGCGCCGAAGCAGTAGCGTTCGGCACCGAAGCGCCTTATCTTCAGCGCCTTGGTTGTGAAACCCTGGTGCTTGGCCCTGGCGATATTGCCTGCGCCCACCAGCCGGGCGAGTACCTCGAAATGTCACGCTTGACGCCTACAGTGCGTCTATTGCGGGAACTGATCGAACATTACTGCCTGACACCTGCATAAATTAATCCCTGCCCATGCGTACATAAGGAGAGCGAGCGTGTTGCCAAGCCTGTTCCGACGATAACCATCAGCCTGCTGTGCGTTTTCACGACTCATCCTTTTTCGGCTGCTTTTTATTACAGGCCCAGGTTCCATGCCCGACTACGTCAATTGGCTTCGTCACGCTTCGCCCTACATCAACGCCCACCGCGACTGCACCTTTGTGGTCATGCTGCCCGGCGACGGTGTGGATCATCCGAACTTCGGCAATATCGTCCACGACCTGGTGCTGCTCCACAGCCTGGGAGTGCGACTGGTGCTGGTCCACGGTTCGCGCCCACAGATTGAAGCGCGCCTTGAAGCGCGCGGGCTCAACCCGGTTTACCACAACGGCCTGCGCATCACCGATGCCGCCACGCTGGAGTGTGTGATCGATGCGGTCGGCCATCTGCGCATCGCCATTGAAGCGCGCCTGTCGATGGACATGGCCTCGTCGCCGATGCAGGGCTCGCGCTTGCGCGTGGCCAGCGGCAACCTGGTGACGGCGCGCCCGATCGGCGTGCTCGAAGGCGTGGACTTCCACCACACCGGCGAAGTGCGTCGGGTCGACCGCAAAGGCATCAATCGCCTGCTGGACGAGCGCTCCATCGTGCTGCTGTCGCCCCTGGGATATTCGCCCACCGGCGAGATCTTCAACCTGGCCTGCGAAGACGTCGCCACCCGCGCCGCCATCGACCTGGCCGCCGATAAGTTGCTGCTGTTCGGTGCCGATCCTGGCCTGATCGATGAAAATGGCCGCCTGGTGCGTGAACTGCGCCCGCAACAAGTGCCGGCGCATCTGCAACGCCTGGGCAGCAACTACCAGGCTGAATTGCTCGATGCGGCTGCCGAAGCTTGCCGGGGCGGGGTCGGCCGCAGCCATATCGTCAGCTATGTCGAAGACGGTGCGTTGCTCACCGAACTGTTCACCCGTGATGGCGGCGGTACGCTGGTGGCCCAGGAACAATTCGAGCTGGTGCGCGAGGCGGCGATCGAAGACGTCGGCGGCTTGCTCGACCTGATCAGCCCGCTGGAAGAGCAGGGCATCCTGGTACGCCGTTCGCGGGAAGTGCTGGAGCGTGAGATCGAGCAGTTCAGCGTGGTCGAACGCGAAGGCATGATCATCGCCTGCGCGGCGCTGTATCAGATCGCCGATTCGGACGCGGGGGAGCTGGCGTGCCTGGCGGTCAACCCGGAGTATCGCCACGGCAGGCGCGGCGATGAACTGCTCGAGCGCATCGAGGCTCGCGCCCGGGCGCAGGGGTTGAAGACCCTGTTCGTGCTCACCACGCGCACGGCGCACTGGTTCCGCGAGCGCGGCTTTGTGCCCAGCAGCGTGGATCGCCTGCCTTCGGCGCGGGCATCGCTGTACAACTATCAGCGTAACTCGAAGATTTTCGAGAAGGCCCTGTAATACCCCGCCCTCCCAGCCTCTGAGCTGGTTTGCCTGCGATGCAGGCCTCGGTCGTTGCGTTAACCCGAGGTGATGCGTTCGCCGCCAAACCAGCTCGTCACTTCGAAAATCGGTACGTCCCACGGGCGAAGGGCGTAGCGATGACGTGGTCGATCAAACCCCGGGGTGCGTCATCGTGCCACCCGTGCCCCCTACTAAAGTTTAAGGATTCTTGATTTTGAGCCGATACGATCAAGGCGTAGAGGGATAAATTGCGCGAAGCTTTCGCTGCCAGACGGCTCGATCGGCGGCTCTCAGGCCGGCATGAAATATTAGTGATACAAAAACTGTAACAAATTGACGGGAAGATGGGCGTTTGGCCATGATGGCGTCGCCTTTTTGATCCTGGGTGACGTATATGACGGTGCGTTCAGCTAAAAAGATCTAAAAAGCGATCAAGAAATGCCTTTTAGAAATTAGCTTATGCAAAGGTTCGTCTATGCTGACGCGTCTTGTTTCATGCAGAGGCTTATTCCAAAAGCGTATGAAAAAGAATGAAATAATTCTTTTTGGGTGTATGAAAAATTCATTACCCTGCAGGGACCAAACAAACTGCGATTAGACGAAGGTAGTAGACACACAAGGTTACGATTGACTTGGTAGTCACTATCTGGCGCTAATCGCGCATCTGTGGATCTCGGGCGTTAGACCCAGGACCAAAGAAATACAAAAATTAGAAATGAGAGGAGCGGTACATGAAGAAGTCCACATTGGCGTTGGCTATAGCGTTGGCGGCAATCGCCCAGCAAGCTGCAGCAGCCGGTTTCATTGAAGACAGTAAGGCCAGTGTCAGCTCGCGTACCTTGTATTTCGATAACGATCAGCGTGATGGCGGTGCTGATCAACGCGAAACAGCCACCGGCCTGAAGTTCGATTACAAGTCCGGCTTCACTCAAGGTGTCGTTGGTTTTGGTATCGACGCCCAGGCATTGGTAGGTATTCACCTGGATGGTGGTCGGGGCCATCACCCAAACAACAACTCCTTCGTTCCAAGTGACTCCGATGGGTCTGCCGTAAGCAACTGGAGCAGTGCGAGTGCTAACGCCAAGGCCCGCTTCTCCAAGACTGAAGCACACCTGGGTGGTGCGCTGTCGCCGAACCTTCCAATCCTGATCGCCAGCGACGGCCGTTTGTTGCCGCAAACCTTTGAAGGCGGCACTGTCACTTCCAAAGAAATCGACAATGTGACCTTCAACGCCGGTCAACTCGAACATGCCACTGGTCGTGCTTCAAGCAACAGCACCGGCCTGGCCGTCAACGGCGGTACCGAGGAAAGCAATAAGTTCCGTTTTGGTGGCGCTGATTGGAAGGTCACCAAAGACTTGACCCTGCAGTACTACTACGCAAACCTCGAAGACTACTATAAGCAGCACTTCCTGGGCCTGTTGCACGTATACCCGATCAGCGAAGGTCAGTCCTTCAAGACCGACCTGCGCTACTTCGACAGCAGTTCTGATGGCAAGAACGGTCAGGCCGGCTATCGCTTCAACAACAACGGTGGTTACGCGAAGAACGCAGGCGAGGTTGATAACAAGACCTGGAGCGCCATGTTCACCTACACCCTGGGTGGCAGCGCCGTTATGCTCGGTCACCAGCGTGTCAACGATGACGGTGGTTTCGTCTGGCTGAACCAGGGTAGCGTTGTGGATGGTAATGGTCGTAACGAAGGTGCCGGCGGGTCGAGCTTCTACCTGTTCACCGACAGCATGATCAACTCCTTCGTCCGCGCGGGTGAAAACACCACCTTCGGTCAGTACTCTTACGACTTCGCTGCACTGGGTGTTCCAGGTCTGCGAACCTCGATTGCTTACTTGCACGGCGACAACATCAAAGCCGTGGGCGGTGGCAGTGATCAGTCCGAGTGGGAACGCGATATGCGTATCGACTACACCATTCAGGCCGGCGCGCTCAAAGGTTTTGGCACCACTCTGCGGCACGGTGCGTACCGTGGCAGCGGCACTGGTATCCAGGACCAGGATCAGACACGCCTGATCTTCAGCTACTCCTACAGCTTCTTGTAAGGCTGGATAAGGAAAACCTCGCGTTACCGCGAGGTTTTTCTCACGTTCAATCAAGTCGGGCTCAACCCCCGCAAGCCCTTCCTGACCCCCTCTTTTTTACAGCGTCTCAAGGCCTTCTCGAACCTTGAAACGAATGTTGACTCTCGCCTGCTCCAAGGTCCAGTGAACACATTTTTAATATTCCTATATCGTCTAGATAAATCGATATTTATTCTTTTTAAATAATCCGTAATCCATGCACAGTGGGCTCCATAAGCACTCATCAGGAGCCACACCATGAGCCTAAGACTGGGCGACATCGCCCCCGACTTTGAACAGGATTCCAGCGCCGGCAAGATTCGTTTCCACGAGTGGCTGGGCGACAGCTGGGGTGTGCTGTTTTCCCACCCGGCGGACTTCACGCCGGTATGCACCACCGAGCTGGGCTTCACCGCCAAACTCAAGGACGAATTCGCCAAGCGTGGCGTCAAGGCCATCGCCCTGTCGGTAGACCCGGTGGACTCGCACCTCAAGTGGATCGAAGACATCAACGAAACCCAGAACACGCTCGTCAACTTCCCGATCCTGGCCGACGCCGACCGCAAGGTCTCGGACCTCTACGACCTGATCCACCCGAACGCCAGTGACACCCTCACCGTGCGTTCCTTGTTCGTCATCGACCCGCACAAGAAAATCCGCCTGACGATCACCTACCCAGCCAGCACCGGGCGCAACTTCCACGAAATCCTGCGGGTTATCGACTCGTTGCAACTGACCGACAACTACAAAGTCGCCACGCCCGCCAACTGGCAGGACGGCGATGAAGTGGTGATCGTGCCGTCGCTCAAGGACGAGGAAGAAATCAAGAAACGCTTTCCCAAAGGGTACCGGGCGGTGAAGCCGTATCTGCGGCTGACACCGCAACCCAATCGCTGAATTACCTGTAGGAGCGAGCTTGCTCGCGAAGCATGCGCGGTTACTGCGGACATCCAGAAAGCCTGCGTCATCGTTGACGGTTTTCGCGAGCAGGCTCGCTCCTACAGATAGACGCTGTGTACTCACATGGCAGGGGTTTTGAGGCCGTTTAGACGGCCTTTTTTTTCGCCTGGCGATTGATGGATGGTTTATTCTTTTATGGAATAAACAAATGAAAAAATAAGATTTATAGATATATAAATCTGCTGATATGGTCTGTTCCATCTTGGCGCCATCGCCACACAGCGAACCGCCGACACTTGCTAAAGGAATTTCCTACATGCTGGTCGTAACACTTGGAGGCAGTCCCAGCCAGCGTTCCCGCTCCGGGGTCTTGCTGGATAAAACCCGTCAGTGGCTGCAACAGCAGGGCGTGGAAGTGGTGAGTTATCAGATACGGGACTTCCCGGCCGAAGACTTGCTGCATGCGCGCTTCGACAGCCCCAAAGTCATCGACTTGTTGCAACAAGTGGCCAATGCCGACGGCCTGGTGATCGCCACGCCGGTGTACAAGGCCTCGTTCTCGGGCGCGCTGAAAACCGTGCTCGACCTGCTGCCCGAACGCGCCCTGGCCCACAAGGTGGTATTGCCCATCGCCACCGGCGGCAGCATCGCCCACATGCTGGCGGTGGACTACGCATTGAAGCCGGTGCTGTCGGCGCTCAAAGCCCAGGAATTGCTCCACGGGATCTTTGCCGAAGACAGCCAGATCGCTTACGGCGAAGGCAGTGCCCAGGCGCAACTGGTGCCGGTCCTCGAACAACGCTTGAGCGAGGCTCTGGAAACTTTCTACGCCGCCATGGCTCGTCGCCCGAAACCGCTGGACCCGCATGTGTTGAATGAACGTTTGTTGAGTGCTCGCTGGAGCATTTAAGCCTTACCGATTCACGAAGTACTCACCTTACTCAGCCGCCAACGGCCAAGCAGGTGCAGCCTACCCCCCAATCGCATTTTTGGAGAGAGCGCCATGCTCACTGTCATCTTGCGTCGTGGTCTGGTCGCACTGTTTGCTGCGGCTGTGTCCTTCGGCGCCATTGTTCAAGCCCACGCTGCCGAAACCCTGCGGATCGGCTATCAGAAATACGGCACCCTGGTGCTGCTCAAGGCCAAGGGCACCCTGGAAAAGCGCCTGGCCGCCGACGGTGTGCAGGTGCAGTGGACCGAGTTCCCGGGCGGCCCGCAATTGCTCGAAGGCCTGAATGTCGGCTCGATCGACTTCGGCGTCACTGGCGAAACCCCGCCGGTATTCGCCCAGGCCGCCGGTGCCGATCTGCTCTACGTGGCCTACGAACCGCCGGCGCCGACCAGTGAAGCGATCCTGCTGCCGAAAGACTCGCCGATCAAATCGGTGGCCGAGCTCAAGGGCAAGAAAGTCGTGCTCAACAAGGGCTCCAACGTTCACTACCTGCTGGTGCGGGCCCTGGAAGATGCCGGCCTGAAATACACCGATGTACAGACCGTGTTCCTGCCGCCCGCCGATGCGCGTGCCGCGTTCGAGCGTGGCAGCGTAGACGCCTGGGTCATCTGGGACCCGTACCAGGCCGCCGCCGAGAAACAACTGCAAGCCCGCACCCTGCGTGACGGCAGCGGGATTGCCGACAACCACCAGTTCTACCTGGCCACCAGGCCCTACGCCGAAAAACACCCCGAAGTGATCAAGGCGCTGGTGGAAGAAGTGCGCGCGGTGGGCGAGTGGTCCAAGGCCAACCCGCAGCAAGTCACCGAACAGGTCGCGCCGCTGCTCGGCCTGCCGGCGGACATCACCCTGACCTCGGTGAAACGCCAGGGCTATGGCGCGCTGTTCCTGACCCCGGCGGTGGTCGCCGCGCAGCAGAAGATTGCCGACAGCTTCTACCAACTCAAATTGATCCCCAAACCCTTGAGCATCAAGGACGTGATCTGGACGCCACCTGCCGCCGTGGCCAGCGCGCCGTAATCCGACTTCTTCAGGAGACAACTCCATGAGCCTCACTATTTTCTGGTTCCTGCCTACCCACGGCGACGGTCATTACCTTGGCACCGCCGAAGGCGCTCGCGCCGTCGACCACGGTTATCTGCAGCAAGTGGCCCAGGCGGCCGACCGCCTTGGCTTCGGCGGGGTGCTGATCCCCACCGGGCGTTCCTGCGAAGACTCGTGGCTGGTGGCCGCTTCGCTGATCCCGGTGACCCAGCGTCTGAAATTCCTGGTCGCGCTGCGCCCCGGGATCATTTCGCCAACGGTGGCCGCGCGTCAGGCCGCGACCCTCGATCGCCTGTCCGGCGGCCGTGCGCTGTTCAACCTGGTGACCGGCGGTGACCCGGAAGAATTGGCCGGCGACGGTCTGTTCCTCACTCACGAGGAGCGCTACCAGGCCTCGGTGGAGTTCACCCGCATCTGGCGTCGCGTGCTGGAAGGCGAAACCGTGGATTACGACGGCGAACACATCAGCGTCAAAGGCGCCAAACTGCTTTATCCGCCGATCCAGCAACCGCGTCCGCCGCTGTACTTCGGCGGTTCCTCCGAAGCCGCGCAGGACCTGGCGGCCGAACAGGTGGACATGGTGTTGACCTGGGGCGAGCCACCGGCCGCGGTCGCGGAAAAAATCGAACAGGTGCGGGCCAAGGCCGCAAAACTCGGGCGCACGGTGCGCTTCGGCATTCGTCTGCATGTGATCGTGCGCGAAACCAACGATGAAGCCTGGAAAGCCGCCGACAAACTGATCTCGCACCTGGACGACGACACCATCGCCCGTGCCCAGGCCTCGCTGGCGCGCTTTGATTCGGTCGGCCAGCAGCGCATGGCGGCCTTGCATGGCGGCAGCCGCGACAACCTCGAAGTCAGCCCCAACCTGTGGGCCGGCGTCGGCCTGGTGCGCGGCGGGGCCGGCACCGCGCTGGTGGGCGATGGCCCGACGGTTGCGGCGCGGGTCAAGGAATACGCGGCGCTGGGCATCGACACCTTTATCTTCTCCGGTTATCCACACCTGGAAGAATCGTATCGCGTCGCCGAGTTGCTGTTCCCGCACCTGGATATCGAACGCCCCGAGTTGCCGAAAAGTGCCGGCTACGTGAGCCCGTTCGGCGAGATGGTCGCCAACGACATCCTTCCCAAAGCGGCGTCACAGAGCTGAGGTGGCGCCATGAATGTGGAAAAACTGAGCCATCGCGTGGCGCCTTGGGTGCTGCCGGTGTTGCTGTTGGCGGTGTGGCAGTTGTCGGTGTCGGCGGGTTGGTTGTCGACGCGGATTCTGCCGGCGCCGAGCGCGGTGATCGAGGCCGGGGTCAACCTGGTACGCAGCGGTGAAATCTGGACGCACCTGGCCATCAGCGGCTGGCGCGCGGGCCTGGGTTTTGTGATCGGTGGCAGCATCGGTCTGGCCCTGGGCTTTATCACCGGCCTGTCGACGTGGGGCGAGCGCCTGCTGGACAGCTCGGTGCAGATGATCCGCAACGTGCCGCACCTGGCGTTGATCCCGCTGGTGATCCTGTGGTTCGGCATTGACGAGACCGCGAAGATTTTCCTGGTCGCCCTCGGCACGCTGTTCCCGATCTACCTCAACACCTACCACGGCATCCGCAACGTCGACCCGGCGTTGGTGGAAATGGCGCGCAGCTACGGTTTGTCCGGCTTCAGCCTGTTCCGCCAGGTGATCCTGCCGGGCGCGCTGCCGTCGATCCTGGTGGGCGTGCGTTTTGCCCTGGGCTTCATGTGGCTGACGCTGATCGTGGCGGAAACCATTTCGGCCAGTTCCGGTATCGGTTACCTGGCGATGAACGCCCGTGAATTCCTGCAAACCGACGTGGTGGTGCTGGCCATCGTCATGTACGCGATTCTCGGCAAGCTGGCCGACCTCGCGGCGCGCGGCTTGGAGCGTGTGTGGCTGCGCTGGCATCCGGCTTATCAAGTGAATAAAGGAGGTGCGGCATGACCGCTCAACAACCTCCGCGCCTGCTGAAGGGGATTCCCCTGGCGGTGTGCAAATTGCGCAAGGCCTTTGGCGCGCGGGAAGTGCTCAAGGGCATCGACCTGCATATTCCGGCGGGCCAGTTCGTTGCCGTGGTCGGCCGCAGTGGCTGCGGTAAAAGTACCTTGCTGCGCCTGCTCGCCGGCCTCGACAAGGCCAGCAGCGGTGAGCTGCTGGCCGGCTCCGCGCCGCTTGGCGCGGCGATCGAAGACACGCGGTTGATGTTCCAGGAAGCGCGTCTGCTGCCGTGGAAAAAGATCATCGACAACGTCGGCCTCGGCCTCAAGGGCAACTGGCGTCCCAAGGCACTGGAAGCGCTCGAAGCGGTCGGCCTGGCCGAGCGTGCGAATGAGTGGCCGGCGGCCTTGTCCGGTGGCCAGAAGCAGCGTGTGGCCCTGGCGCGTGCGTTGATTCATCAGCCGCGTCTGTTGTTGCTCGATGAGCCGTTGGGCGCGCTGGATGCGTTGACCCGCATCGAGATGCAGCAACTGATCGAAAGCCTCTGGCAGAAGCATGGTTTCACCGTGTTGCTGGTAACCCACGACGTCAGCGAAGCCGTGGCCATTGCCGACCGGGTGATCCTGATCGAAGACGGCGAAATCGGCCTCGACCTGATTGTCGACCTGCCGCGTCCACGCGCCCGAGGCTCGCATCGACTGGCCGCGCTCGAAGCGCAGGTGCTCAACCGTGTGCTGTCGCTGCCCGGCACCCCGCCGGAACCCGAACCCGTTTCACCGTTGCCCACGCAATTGCGGTGGGCGCAATAACTCACTTGTCCCATGAAGGAAAAACGACATGACTATCAAAGCCATTAACGTGCGTAACCAGTTCAAAGGCACCGTCAAGGAAATCGTCGAAGGCGATGTGCTCTCGGAAATCGACGTGCAGACCGCGTCCGGGATCGTGACGTCGGTGATCACCACCCGTTCGGTCAAGGAGTTGGAGCTGGTGATCGGCAGCGAGGTGATTGCCTTCGTCAAATCCACCGAGGTGTCGATCGCCAAGTTGTGATCACTTGAGGGCGCTATCGGGAGCAAGCTCCCTCCCACATTCGAACCGGTTTCTTCAGGAAAACTCGATCACATGTGGGAGCAAGCTCCCTCCCACATTCGAACCGGTTTCTTCAGGAAAACTCGGTCACATGTGGAAGCAAGCTCCCTCCCACATTCGAACCGGTTTCTTCAGGAAAACTCGGTCACATGTGGGAGGGAGCTTGCTCCCGATGAGGCCCTGCCAGACAACACATCCATCAGACAGTGACGCCCCGCTTGGGCAAATACGCCGGCAGATAAAGCCCCACATACGCATCGAACACGCGCATGCCTTCCTCAGCCATGCGCGGCGTGATCAGCCCATGCTGATGCACCGAACGCGCATACACGCGATCACTCAATTCCAGCGCCAGCGCGAACACGTCCACATCGGTGGGCAGGGTCGGCACTTCGAAATGCCGGTTGAACACGGCCAGCATCAAGTCACCCAACTCCAGATCGTGCTGGCGGTCGGCCTGATTCACTTCGGTCAGCCCGTGCTGGGTCAGGATCAACTGGCGGGCGGCGGCGTCGTTGCTGTAGATGGTGAGCATGCGCTGTTCGACGATGTAAGACAGGTCGCGCCAATACTTGAGTGAATCATGCGCGATGGGCGCCTGGATTGCGGCGCGGAATGCCGCATGGACGTCGGCGGTCAACGCTTCCAGCAGCGCCGGCACGCTGGCGAAAAAGTGGTACACCGACGACGGCGGAATCTGTGCGCGCTCGGCCACGCTGTAGATCGACAAACCGGCCACGCCTTCGGACGCCAGCAACGTGCGGGCGGCGTCGAGGATCGCGTCGATCCGGGCCTGGCTGCGGGCGCGGGGTTTGCGAGGGGCGGCGGGGCGGGTGGTCATGGAAGTCTCCTACAAGGCAGCGGGCATTGTATGAGCAGGAGCCGGTGTTGTCTGCCAGGCCGCCATCGGGAGCAAGCTCCCTCTCACACTCGAACCGGTTTCTTCAGGAAAACTCGTTCAAATGTGGGAGGGAGCTTGCTCCCGATGGCGGCCAACTCGGTCGACCAAAAGCAACCCATAAAAAAACGCCACAGACCAAAGGCCTGCGACGTTTTTTCAGTGCAACCAGCGCTTACACGGTATGCAGGTACCAGTTGTACTCAAGGTCGGAGATGGAGTGTTCGAACTCTTCCAGCTCACTTTCCTTACAGGCGACGAAGATATCGATGTATTTAGGATCGATGTACTTGGCCATCACCTCGCTGTCGTCCAACTCGCGCAGGGCATCGCGCAAGTTGTTCGGCAGGCTTTGTTCGTTCTGCTCGTAGCTGTTGCCTTCCACTGGCGCGCCCGGTTCGATCTTGTTGGTCAGGCCGTGGTGTACGCCCGCCAGGACCGAAGCCATCAACAGGTAGGGGTTGGCATCGGCACCGGCCACGCGGTGTTCGATACGCACGGAGTCGGCCGCGCCGGTCGGCACGCGGATCGCCACGGTGCGGTTGTCCAGGCCCCAGCACGGCGAGTTCGGCACGTAGAACTGTGCGCCGAAACGACGGTAGGAGTTGACGTTGGGGCACAGGAACGCCATCTGGGCGGGTAGGGTCTCCAGCACACCGCCGATCGCGTGACGCAATGCGGCGTTCTGCTCGGGATCCTCGCTGGCAAAGATGTTCTTGCCGTCCTTGTCCAGGATCGAAATGTGTACGTGCAAACCGTTGCCTGCCTGGCCTGGGTAAGGCTTGGCCATGAAGGTGGTGTCCATCTCATGGTCGTAGGCGATGTTCTTGATCAGGCGCTTGAGCAGTACCGCGTAGTCGCAGGCCTTGATCGGGTCGGCCACGTGGTGCAGGTTCACTTCGAACTGCGCCGGGGCACTTTCCTTGACGATGGCATCAGCCGGGATGCCTTGCTCTTTGGCACCTTCCAGGATGTCCTGGAGGCAGTCGACATATTCGTCGAGGTCGTCGATCAGGTAGACCTGTGTCGAGTGCGGGCGTTTGCCGGAGATCGGCGAGCGGGGCGGTTGTGGGCGGCCGTTCACGTTCTCCTGGTCGATCAGGTAGAACTCAAGCTCGAAGGCAGCGCAGATAGTCAGACCGAGGTCGTCGAATTTGCTTACAACCTGACGCAGTACTTCGCGCGGATCGGCGAAGAAAGGTTCACCTTCAATTTCGTGCATGGTCATCAGCAGTTGCGCGGTCGGGCGCTTTTGCCAAGGTTCATTGCACAGGGTGTCGGGGATTGGATAACAGATTCGGTCAGCATCACCGATGTCCAGACCCAGGCCGGTGCTTTCCACCGTTGAGCCGTTGATATCCAGGGCAAATAAAGAGGCAGGCAAGTTAATGCCTTTCTCGTAAACCTTGTGGAGGCTGGTGCGTTCGATGCGCTTACCGCGCACCACACCATTCATATCCGCAATTAGAAGGTCTACGTACAGAACCTCAGGATGATCCTTAAGGAACGCGTTCGCTTCGTTAAGCTGAACGGCACGCGGGGGTACCGACATGATGCAACACCTTTGTTGTTAAAAATATCAATCATTGATCTTTTCAGGTTTCAGTCAACCCGAACGGCATGCCGAAGTCAAGCGAGGCCTTTTTTGCCCCAAAAAAGCGCCATGAGGGCTTTTTTGGGGCTTTTTGGGGCGGTTTTGCTCGGTTGCCCGGCTTGGGACTAGCAGGCTTGAGCGGGCCGTGTTGTATTTTTTACGGGGGTGTTGTGTAAAAAAATGAACAAGGCTAAGCTCGATTCAAACCCATAACAGCAATAATACCGGGGTGCTTCATGTCTGGCCTGCCGTTAATCGGCATCACCACCTGCGCGAAACAGGTCGGTCTGCATGCTTTTCAGATCCGTGTCGAATGTTGCGAACGCGCATTCCCATTGATGATTCCATCCCCGATAAGCCCCTTCGATCCGGCCATTATTCTTGACGGCCAGGACGCTGTTCGCGTGCCCCGTTCATTTTCTTGTACTCACCCTTTTCATGACACCGGTCCTGCCTTTTTTGCGGTTGCCGCTCATTATCCTGCACGGGAGGCAAGCCTTTTGCTTTAGGAGTGCAACGGCACCCCAAATGGCGGTTAAGCTCCCACTCTGATGAACCAGCGACGCCGATGCGTCAACCGACGCCTGACCTTTAATGAACGTCAGGAAACCCAGCCCAGAGGCATTTATGAGTAACAACCTCGACCAGCTCACCGATTGGTTGAAAGACCACAAGATCACAGAAGTCGAATGCATGATTGGCGACCTCACCGGTATCACCCGGGGCAAGATCTCGCCGACCAACAAGTTCATCGCCGAGAAAGGCATGCGCCTGCCCGAGAGCGTTCTGTTGCAGACCGTGACCGGCGACTATGTCGAAGACGACATCTATTACGAATTGCTCGACCCGGCCGACATCGACATGATCTGCCGCCCCGACCAGAACGCGGTGTTCCTGGTGCCGTGGGCCATCGAGCCTACCGCCCAGGTGATCCACGACACCTACGACAAGCAAGGCAACCCGATCGAGCTGTCGCCGCGCAACGTGCTCAAGAAAGTCCTCAAGCTCTACGCCGACAAAGGCTGGCAGCCGATCGTGGCGCCGGAGATGGAGTTCTACCTGACCAAGCGCTGCGAAGACCCGGACTTCCCGCTGCAACCGCCGATCGGCCGTTCCGGGCGCCCGGAAACCGGTCGGCAGTCGTTCTCTATAGAAGCGGCCAACGAATTCGACCCGCTGTTCGAGGACGTCTACGACTGGTGCGAACTGCAGGAGCTGGACCTCGACACCCTGATCCACGAGGACGGCACGGCGCAGATGGAAATCAACTTCCGTCACGGCGACGCGCTGTCCCTGGCCGACCAGATCCTGGTGTTCAAGCGCACCATGCGTGAAGCCGCGCTCAAGCACGACGTGGCCGCCACCTTCATGGCCAAGCCGATGACCGGCGAGCCCGGCAGCGCGATGCACCTGCACCAGAGCATCATCGACATCGCCACCGGCAAGAACGTCTTCTCCAATGAAGACGGGACCATGAGCCAACTGTTCCTCAACCACATTGGCGGCCTGCAGAAATTCATCCCCGAATTGCTGCCGCTGTTTGCCCCCAACGTGAACTCGTTCCGCCGCTTCCTGCCGGACACTTCGGCGCCGGTGAACGTGGAGTGGGGCGAAGAGAACCGCACCGTCGGCCTGCGCGTACCGGATGCCGGCCCGCAGAACCGTCGCGTGGAAAACCGCCTGCCGGGCGCAGACGCCAACCCGTACCTGGCGATCGCCGCCAGCCTGTTGTGCGGCTACATCGGCATGGTCGAAGGGCACAACCCAAGCGCGCCGGTCGTCGGCCGTGGTTACGAGCGGCGCAACCTGCGCCTGCCGTTGACCATCGAAGACGCGCTGGAACGTATGGAAAACAGCAAGACCATCGAGAAATACCTGGGTCACAAATTCATCACTGGCTACGTCGCGGTCAAGCGGGCCGAGCATGAAAACTTCAAGCGCGTGATCAGTTCGTGGGAGCGGGAGTTCCTGCTCTTCGCCGTCTGATGCGCCGGGCGCGCCCGTTGAACGGCGCGCCCTCCACTGAAAAGTCTAGGAGATTGGTATGTCCAGCAACAACCCGCAAACCCGTGAATGGCAAGCCTTGAGCAGTGATCACCACCTGGCGCCGTTCAGCGACTTCAAGCAGTTGAAAGAGAAAGGCCCACGGATCATTACTAAAGCCCACGGTGTTTACTTGTGGGACAGCGAAGGCAACAAGATCCTCGACGGCATGGCCGGCCTGTGGTGCGTGGCGATCGGTTACGGTCGCGATGAACTGGCTGACGCCGCCGCCAAGCAGATGAAAGAACTGCCGTACTACAACCTGTTCTTCCAGACCGCCCACCCGCCGGTGCTGGAACTGGCCAAGGCGATCTCCGACGTTGCACCGGCCGGCATGAACCACGTGTTCTTCACCGGTTCCGGCTCCGAAGGCAACGACACCATGTTGCGCATGGTCCGCCACTATTGGGCGATCAAGGGCCAGCCGAACAAGAAAATCATCATCAGCCGCAAGAATGGCTACCACGGCTCCACCGTGGCCGGCGCCAGCCTCGGCGGCATGACTTATATGCATGAGCAGGGCGATCTGCCGATCCCGGGCATCGTCCACATCGCCCAGCCGTACTGGTTTGGCGAAGGCGGCGACATGAGCCCCGAAGAGTTCGGTGTGTGGGCCGCCAACCAGCTGGAAGCGAAGATTCTGGAACTGGGCGTGGACAATGTCGGCGCCTTCATTGCCGAGCCGATCCAGGGCGCCGGTGGCGTGATCGTGCCGCCGGACAGCTACTGGCCGCGCATCAAGGAAATCCTCGCCAAGTACGACATCCTGTTCGTCGCCGACGAGGTGATCTGCGGTTTCGGCCGTACCGGCGAGTGGTTCGGCAGCGATTTCTACGACCTCAAGCCGGACATGATGACCATCGCCAAGGGCCTGACCTCGGGCTACATCCCGATGGGTGGCCTGATTGTGCGCGACGAGGTGGTGGCGGTGCTGAATGAAGGCGGCGATTTCAACCACGGCTTCACCTACTCCGGTCACCCGGTGGCCGCGGCGGTCGCTCTGGAAAACATCCGCATCATGCGCGATGAACAAATTATTAAGCGTGTGCATGATGAAACGGCACCGTATTTGCAGAAACGTCTGAGGGAGCTGGCTGATCATCCGTTGGTGGGTGAAGTGCGTGGTGTCGGCATGCTCGGTGCGATTGAACTGGTTCAGGACAAAGCGACGCGCAAGCGTTACGAAGGCCGCGGTGTTGGCATGATCTGCCGAACCTTCTGCTTCGAGAATGGCCTGATCATGCGCGCCGTGGGTGACACCATGATCATTTCACCGCCGCTGGTGATCAGCAAGACCGAAATCGACGAGCTGGTGACCAAGGCTCGTCATTGCCTGGACCTGACTTTGGCGGCATTGCAGGGCTAAGTGCTAGGCTCAGAACGCAGTGACTCTCGGGCGCTGCGTTCGGGCAGTTATAAAAGTGGGGGGTTAGTTGAAAGCCGGCCCCCTAACTTGCCAGACTGTAGTCCTGTTTTGCTGCCCTTCGACGGGCTGCCGAACAGCTGTATATCGATGAAGCATGCTGCGGCCCAAAAAAGAAAATTGGAGCATCACCAAATGAAGGCATTAGGTTTGAAGAACGCTGGCAAGACCCTCCTCGCGTTGTCCCTGATGGGCGCAATGGCGGGCGCGGCCCAGGCAGACGATAAAGTGCTGCACATCTATAACTGGTCCGACTACATTGCTCCGGACACCATCGCCAACTTTGAAAAAGAGTCGGGCATCAAAGTGGTGTACGACGTATTCGACAGCAACGAGACCCTTGAAGCCAAGTTGCTGGCAGGCAAGTCCGGTTACGACATCGTCGTACCGTCGAACAACTTCCTCGCCAAGCAGATCAAGGCCGGCGTCTACCAGGAGCTGGACAAGTCCAAGCTGTCCAACTACGAAAACCTGAACACGTCGCTGCTCAAGGCCGTGTCGGTCAGCGACCCGGACAACAAGCACGCTTTCCCGTACATGTGGGGTTCGATCGGCATCGGTTACAACCCGGAGAAGGTCAAGGCCGCGCTGGGTGTCGACAAGATCGATTCGTGGGACATCCTGCTCAAGCCGGAAAACATCGCCAAGCTCAAGAGCTGCGGTGTGAGCTTCCTCGATTCGCCAACCGAAATGCTGCCGATCGCGCTGCATTACCTGGGCCTGCCGACCGACAGCCAGAAGAAAGCCGACCTCAAGCAAGCTGAAGACCTGTTCCTGAAGATCCGTCCTTCGATCGGCTACTTCCACTCGTCCAAGTACATCTCCGACCTGGCCAACGGCAACATCTGCGTAGCCGTGGGTTACTCGGGTGACATCCAGCAGGCCAAATCCCGCGCGGCTGAAGCCGGTGGCAAGGTCAAAGTGGCGTATGACATTCCGAAGGAAGGCGCCGGCAGTTTCTATGACATGGTCGCCATCCCTAAAGATGCCGAAAACGTCGAAGCGGCCTACAAGTTCATGAACTACCTGCTCGAGCCGAAAGTCATGGCTGCGATCACCAACAGCGTGCGTTTCCCGAACGGTAACGAGAAAGCCACCGCATTGGTCGACAAAGACATCACCAGCGACCCAGGCATCTACCCGCCAGCGGACGTGCAAGCCAAGCTGTATGCCATTGCCGACTTGCCGGCAGCGACTCAGCGTGAAATGACCCGTAGCTGGACCAAAATCAAATCCGGTAAGTAAGCGAGGTAACCTGTAGGAGCGAGCTTGCTCGCGAAAATCGTCAACGATAACGCAGCGCCTCTGGTCGCCCGCGTTGCCTGTGAGTTCTTCGCGAGCAAGCTCGCTCCTACAAAGAGCGGCAGCCGTACAGTAATTAAATGACAGAAAGTTTTGCCGGATCGGTTTATCGAGGGTAAGTTGCGCGCCGGTTTTGTTGCCGGGCAACAACTTTGGGCCCAACTATTTAAGAGGACCTCCACTTGCCATTTTCTTTATTTCGCCAAGCCTTGCTGGTAGGTGCAGGTATCACGCTGGCTGTCAGCGTGCAGGCCGCATCGACTGTGCATGTTTATAACTGGTCGGACTACATCGGCCCCGACACCCTGGCCAACTTTGAAAAGGCCTCCGGTATCAAGCCTGTGTATGACGTGTTTGATTCCAACGAAACCCTGGAAGGCAAGTTGCTGGCCGGACGTACCGGTTACGACGTGGTGGTGCCGTCCAATCACTTCCTCGGCAAACAGATCAAGGCCGGGGCGTTCCAGAAGCTCGACAAGTCGTTGCTGACTCACTACGCCAACCTCGACCCGGCGCTGCTCAAGCGCCTGGAAAAGAACGACCCGGGCAACCAATACGCCGTGCCGTACCTGTGGGGCACCAACGGCATCGGTTACAACGTCGATAAAGTCAAAGAAGTGCTGGGCGTCGACAAGATCGACTCCTGGGCCGTGCTGTTCGAGCCGGAAAACATGAAAAAGCTTGCGACGTGCGGCGTGTCCTTCATGGACTCGGCAGATGAAATGCTGCCGGCGGTGCTCAACTATATGGGCCTGAACCCCAACAGCGAGAACCCCGAAGACTACAAGAAGGCCGAAGCGAAACTGCTGAAAGTGCGGCCTTATGTGACCTACTTCCATTCTTCCAAATACATCTCCGACCTGGCCAACGGCAACATCTGCGTGGCGGCCGGGTTCTCCGGCGATGTGTTCCAGGCCAAGGCCCGCGCAGCCGAGGCGGGCAAGGGCGTGAACATCGCCTATGCGATTCCGAAAGAAGGCGGCAACCTGTGGTTTGACGTGCTGGCGATCCCCAAGGACGCGACCAACGTTAAAGAAGCCCACGCCTTCATCAACTATTTACTGCAACCTGAGGTTATCGCTCAGGTCAGTGATTACGTCGGTTATGCCAACCCTAACCCAGGGGCGGACGCACTGATGGAGCAATCGATACGCACCGACGAAGCGGTTTACCCACCGCAGGCGGTTCTCGACCGGACATTTGTCAACTTCGAGCTACCCCCGAAAGTGCAGCGTTTAATGACCCGTAGCTGGACCAAGGTCAAGACGGGCAAGTAAGGCTCAAACTATCCTGGGTTCGCCCGCGTCGGGCGAACTGCACTCTTTTTTTTGGGAGTTTCGTAAATGGCAGTTGCCTCCGGCGCCTATAAGAAAGCCCTCGAGGGCGACCAGACACCGAAAAAGGTGCTGGTCAAAATCGACCGGGTCACGAAGAAGTTCGACGAGACGATTGCCGTGGACGATGTGTCCCTGGAAATCAAGAAAGGCGAGATCTTCGCCTTGCTCGGCGGTTCGGGTTCGGGCAAATCCACCTTGTTGCGCATGCTCGCAGGTTTCGAGCGCCCAACCGAGGGTCGCATCTACCTCGACGGTGTGGACATCACCGACATGCCGCCCTACGAGCGGCCGATCAACATGATGTTCCAGTCCTACGCGCTGTTCCCGCACATGACCGTGGCGCAGAACATCGCGTTTGGCCTGCAACAGGACAAGATCCCCAAGGCCGAAGTCGACGCCCGCGTGGCCGAGATGCTCAAGCTGGTGCAGATGAGCCAGTACGCCAAGCGCAAGCCGCACCAGTTGTCCGGTGGCCAGCGCCAGCGTGTGGCCCTGGCCCGTTCCCTGGCCAAGCGCCCGAAACTGCTGCTGCTCGATGAGCCGATGGGGGCGCTGGACAAGAAACTGCGTTCGCAGATGCAACTGGAACTGGTGGAAATCATCGAGCGCGTCGGCGTGACCTGCGTGATGGTGACCCACGACCAGGAAGAGGCCATGACCATGGCCGAGCGCATCGCGATCATGCACCTGGGCTGGATCGCGCAGATCGGCAGCCCGGTCGACATCTACGAGACGCCGACCAGCCGCCTGGTGTGCGAGTTTATCGGCAACGTCAACATCTTCGACACCCAGGTGGTCGACGACGCTGAAGGCCACGCAGTGCTCAAGTGCCCGGACCTGGACCGTGACATCTACGTCGGCTACGGCATCGCCACTTCGGTGGAAGACAAGTCGGTGACCTACGCCATCCGCCCGGAAAAACTGCTGGTCACCACCCAAATGCCGACCTGCGAGCACAACTGGTCCAGCGGCAAGGTCCACGACATCGCCTACCTCGGCGGGCACTCGGTGTTCTACGTCGAGTTGCCGAGCGGCAAGCTCGTGCAATCCTTCGTCGCCAACGCCGAACGCCGTGGCCAGCGCCCAACCTGGGGTGATCAGGTGTACGTGTGGTGGGAAGACGACAGCGGCGTGGTACTTCGCTCATGAACATGAAAAAATTCAAGCGCCAGCTGCAACGAATAACCCCCGGTGGCCGGCATGTGGTCATCGGGATCCCTTTCCTCTGGCTGTTCCTGTTCTTCATGCTGCCGTTCTTCATCGTCCTGAAGATCAGCTTTGCCGAAGCCGACGTGGCGATCCCGCCTTACACCGAGATCTACACCTTCGTTGAGCAGAAGCTGCAACTGGTGCTGAACCTGGCCAACTACGCGATGCTCGGCGACGATGAGTTGTACATCGCCGCGTACCTGGGCTCGCTGAAGATGGCGTTTTTCAGCACCCTGCTGTGCCTGGTGATCGGCTACCCGATGGCCTACGCGATTGCCAGTGCGCGCAAAGAGATGCAGACCGTCCTCGTGCTGCTGATCATGATGCCGACCTGGACCGCGATCCTGATCCGCGTGTACGCGTGGATGGGCATCCTCAGCAACAATGGCTTGCTCAACAGCTTCCTGATGTCCATCGGGCTGATCAACGAGCCGCTGCAGATCCTCAACACCAACATCGCGGTGTATATCGGCGTGGTCTATTCGTACCTGCCGTTCATGATCCTGCCGCTGTACGCCAACCTGGTGAAACACGACCAGAGCCTGCTGGAAGCTGCCTCGGACCTGGGTTCGAGCACCTTCAACAGCTTCTGGAAGATCACCGTGCCGCTGTCCAAGAACGGCATCATCGCCGGTTGCATGCTGGTCTTCATCCCGGTGGTGGGCGAGTTCGTGATCCCGGAACTGCTCGGCGGCCCGGAAACCCTGATGATCGGTAAAGTGTTGTGGCAAGAATTCTTCAACAACCGTGACTGGCCGGTGGCTTCTGCCCTGGCGGTGGTGATGCTGGCGATCCTGATCGTGCCGATCATCCTGTTCAACCGCAGCCAAGCCAAAGAGATGGAGGGCAAGATATGAAGCGCGTCAGTTTCTCAAGCTTCATGCTGGTGGCGGGGTTGTTGTTCATCTACCTGCCGATGCTGATCCTGGTGATCTACTCGTTCAACGAATCCAAGCTGGTGACGGTGTGGGGCGGTTGGTCGATCAAGTGGTACGTGGGCCTGCTGGACAACACCCAGTTGATGGGCTCGGTGGCGCGTTCCCTGGAAATCGCCTGCTACACGGCCATAGCGGCCGTGGCGCTGGGTACATTGGCGGCGTTCGTGCTGACGCGCATCAGCCAGTTCAAGGGCCGCACGCTGTTCGGCGGCCTGGTGACCGCGCCGTTGGTCATGCCCGAGGTGATCACCGGTCTGTCGCTGTTGCTGCTGTTCGTGGCGATGGCGCAGATGATCGGTTGGCCCCAGGAACGTGGCATCGTCACCATCTGGATCGCCCACACCACGTTCTGCGCGGCGTATGTGGCGGTGGTGGTGTCGGCGCGCTTGCGTGAGCTGGACCTGTCGATCGAAGAAGCGGCGATGGACCTGGGCGCGCGGCCGTGGAAGGTGTTCTTCCTGATCACCATCCCGATGATCGCGCCGTCGTTGGCGGCGGGTGGGATGATGTCCTTCGCGCTGTCCCTCGATGACCTGGTACTCGCCAGCTTCGTGTCGGGCCCGGGTTCGACCACCTTGCCGATGGAAGTCTTCTCGGCGGTGCGCCTGGGGGTCAAACCGGAGATCAACGCCGTGGCCAGCCTGATTCTGCTGGCGGTGTCGTTGGTGACTTTCCTGGTGTGGTTCTTCAGCCGACGTGCCGAAGAGATGCGCAAGAAGGCGATCCAGCAAGCGATCGAAGAAGCGGCCGCCGATGGCTGGCAGCAGCCGGACAAGCGTCGGGCGCCTGCACCGGTCTAATGGCCGACACGGTGCAAATGTGGGAGGGGGCTTGCCCCCGATAGCAGAGTGTCAGTCACTGAAGCTGTGACTGATCCACCGCCATCGGGGGCTTGCCCCCTCCCACATTTTGACCGCATTCCAGGTTGATCAGGCCGTCCACATCTGGATCACCCACACCACGTTCTGCGCGGCGTATGTGGCGGTGGTGGTGTCGGCGCGCTTGCGCGAGCTGGACCTGTCGATCGAAGAAGCGGCCAGCCGATGGCTGGCAGCAGCCGGACAAGCGTCGGGCGCCTGCGCCGGTCTAACGGCCGATACGGTGCAAATGTGGGAGGGGGCTTGCCCCCGATAGCAGAGTGTCAGTCACTGAAGCTGTGACTGATCCACTGCTATCGGGGGCAAGCCCCCTCCCACATTTTGACCGCATTCCAGGTTGATCAGGCCGTCCACGGCGACTGGCGAATCACCTCGACAAAGTTCATCGGCTTGAACCCTGGTTCCTGATCCACCAGCACATCGGTCTTCACGTTGCCGAACGTGGTCTGCGGGCGATGGCGCAAGCCGTCGGCGAACGCGCAGATGATGCATTCCTTGAACCCTTCACCGCGTGGATGTGCATGCACCACGACTTCGCGCTGCACGGGGGTAAATGCGGCGTAGTCCATGCCCAGCACGTCCATCTCGACGCCGGCGGTGACCAGCGCCACGGTCGGCCGCAGATGCTGTGGCACGCCCGGCGTGGTGTGCAGTGCGATGGACAGCCACACCTGTTCGATGTCGTCATCGCTCAGCCCATGCGGCTTGAGGAAGTCCGCCGCCGCGTTGGCGCCGTCGACTTCGAAACGCTGGTCGTCGCTGCGATGGCCTTCGACCAGGCCCAGGTCATGGAACATCGCGCCGACGTAAAGCAGCTCCGGGTTATAGGCCAGTTGCTTGCGCTCACCGCTCAACGCGCCGAACAGAAACACCCGGCGCGAGTGGTGGTAGAGCAGGTCGGATTCGATATCGCGGATGTAGTCGGTGGTGGCCCTGGCCAGGGCGCTGTCCGGGATCTTGATGCCGGCGATGCTGGTGCTCATGGTCGTTCTCCGCAAGAAAGCGCCAGGGTGGCGCCGAGGCAGCCAGTCTGGTCGCGCGCCGGGGAAGGGGCTATCGCAGCGAGGGTGCGATGTCGGCCAATGTGCTGCTACATCGTGCCAAGTGAAAGTCGGCTAGGGTGTAGCAGGCGATATCGCCCTTGAAGCCTGCGAAAATCCAAAGGTGGAAGGGCGTTTGCTCCCTCCCACAAGGGTTCTGTGTTTATCCGGTTAGGTAAAGGTGTGCCTGTTCATGAGCAAGACCGTCGGCATTCTGATTTTCCCCGGCGTCCAGTCACTGGACGTGACCGGCCCGCTGGATGTGTTCTGCGAAGCGAACCGTTTCCTGTCGCCCGACGACCAGTACCAGTTGGACGTGATCGGCCTGGACCACGGCAATATGGCCTGTTCCAACGGCCTGTCGTTGCAGGCCCATCGGCATTACCGCGAAGCGTTGCAAGCCTATGACCTGCTTCTGGTCGCCGGCGGGCCGCAGTTGCCTTTCGAGGATTTCGGCGCGCACTTCGATGATTGGCTGCGCGGGGCCGCGGCGCGGGCGCAGCGCTTCGGTTCGATTTGCAACGGCGCTTTCATACTGGCCCGCGCCGGCCTGCTCGACGGGAAAACCGTCACCACCCATTGGGGCGATGCCGCCGACCTGGCGCGGTTGTGCCCCAGCACCCGGGTCGAGGCCGACCATCTCTATATGCAGGACGGTAACCTCTACACCTCGGCCGGGGTCACGGCGGGGATCGACCTGTCGCTGTACCTGCTGGCCCAGGACCACGGGCCAGAAGTGGCGTTGAGCGTGGCCAAGCGCTTGGTGGTGTTCACCCAGCGTGCGGGCGGGCAGTCGCAGTTCAGCCCGTTCCTCACGCCCCACGCCGAAACCACCTCGGCGGTGGCGCTGGTGCAAGTGTATGTGCTGGCGAATCTGACCGGCGATCTGACCATCGCGGACCTGGCCAACGCGGCCAATATGAGTGCGCGCAACTTCTCCCGGGTGTTCGCCCGTGAAGCGCGGATCACCCCGGCGGAGTTCGTCGAGCGGGCGCGGGTGGATGCGGCGCGGGTGATGCTCGAAAGCAGCCGCGCACCGCTCAAGACCGTGGCCTATCAATGCGGGTTTCGCGATGCCCAGCACATGCGCAGCGTGTTCAACCGCCGACTGGGGGTGACGCCGCAACAGTTCCGGCTCAACTTCGCCGCGCCGGTGTAGGGGCAACACCGCAGATACAAGCCCCCTCCCACATTTTGACCGCGTTCCAGGCGGTCAGCGGGCTGGCAGCAGCTTCAGCGTACCGCGCGTATTGGCCGTGATTTCCTCGTCGCTGAAATGCGCCTGCTCATAGCCGCCCTCGATATACGTTTCCGCCTGGTCCCCATAGTGCTTGTCGAACGGCACACCGCTTTGCCCCACCGGGTTGATGGTCAGCGCGTGGGGCACGTCGGCGAAGTCGATCAGGCGCCGGGTCGACGGGCCGTAGGTCACCGGCCATGGTGCCGGGCCGATATTGGCTGACTGGTTGTTCGGCACTTCGTGGCTGCCCGGCGCGGGGAAGGGGCCGACGTTGACGAGCCGGTCCAGCGGTTTCTGCGAGCCCAGCGGGTGGCCGTGGGTCAGCGTATGGGCCTTGCCCCACTGCCATTGGCCCGGGTCATCGCCGAAGGTCGCCTTGAGGTGCGCGAGGCTGTTGTCCCAGGCGAGCTTGACGGTGTCGGCACGCTTGCCGTTCCACCAGGGCGAATCCGGGCTCGCGGCCAGGCGGGGCAACGCCGCATCGATCACCCGCGTGCTGAGCAGGGTCTTGAACATGGCGTCGCCGAGTTTCGGGTGGAAGGCCGCGTCAGCCAGGTTGAACAGGAACTGGTTGAACAGCGTGGCGCTGGTGGAGTCCAGCGGATAATCGCCTTTCCAGGCCGCCAGTTGCTCCACCAGTTGCAACTGCGCCGGGTCCTTGACCACCTCGCGCAGCACCGGCAACAGCGGTGCCAGCAGGCGCGGGCCGAAGGCGGTGGTGGTGCCCAGTTGCAGGGCCTGGCTGTTGTTCACGTCCCACTTCACGCGCTTGTCGCTCAACTGCGCGTTCAACTGCTGGCCACGGTCGGCGAGGTTGTAATAGCCGGGGATCTCCATGCCGCTGGGCGACACCGGCTGCGCATTGGCCGACACCAGATAGCCACGCGCCGGGTTTTCTTCCTGGGGGTTGGCGCTGAACGGGTAGAAGCCCAGCTTGTCGGCCTGGGCCGTGCTGCCGTCGAGGATAAACCCGGGGTTGACGCCGGCCGGGCGGATCGGCAACTGCGCCGCCGCCCACCAGCCGATATCTCCCTGGGCATTCGCCCACACAATGTTCAGCCCCGGCGCCGACACCTTGGCCGCCGCGGCACGGGCCTTGGCCAGGGTGTCGGCGCGGTTGAGCTGGTAGAACCCTTCGAGGATCGGGTTCTGGGTGTCGAGGAACGCCCACCACATCGCGATCGGCGTCTTGCCGGCGTTCTCGCCGAGCACGTCATTGATGATCGGGCCGTGGGGCGATTGACGCAGGGTCAAGGTGACCGGTGCCTGGCCCTTGACCGCGATCTGTTGCTCGCTGCGGGTCATGTCGACCCATTGGCCGTGGTACCAGACCTGGTTGGCGTTGTCCGGATTGACCTGCTCGGCGATCAGGTCGAGGTCGTCGTTCTGGAACATGGTCAGGCTCCAGCCGAAATCCAGGTTGTGCCCCAGGAACGCCACCGGCACCAGTGCGTTGTGATAGCCGTACAACTCAAAGCCCGGCGCCGACAGCTGCGCCTCGTACCACACCGACGGCACTGAGAAGCGGATATGCGGGTCACCCGCCAGCAACGGCTTGCCGCTCTGGGTGCGGCTGCCGCTGATCGCCCAGGCGTTGCTGCCTTCGAACTGCGGCAAGCCGTTGTCGGCCAGGGCCTGTTCACTCAGGGCCGCGATGGCGCCGAGGTTTTGCCAGTCGCTGGCGGCCAGGTTGAGCGCGCCCTTGGGTTGCCAGGCGAGGTCGAACACGTTCAGGTAATCGCTGCCCAACTGGTCGCGTACATAGGTCAGCAATGGTTCGGTACGAAACGCCGCAGCAAAGCTGTAGGCCATATACCCGGCGACGCTGATGGTGTCCTCGGCGGTAAACGGCCGCTTGGGGATGCCCAGCACATCGAACTCCATCGGGCTGGCGTGGTTGTCCTGATACTGGTTGATCCCGTCCAGATAGGCTTGCAGGGCCTTCCAGTGCGCCGATTCGTGGTCCAACTGCGCCACATAAGTGGCGGAGCGCTCGCGAATGCGCAGGCTGCGGAACAGTTTGTCGGTGTCCAGCAGCTTGGGGCCGAGCACTTCGGCCAATTCGCCGCGCGCCAGGCGTCGCATGATTTCCATCTGGAACAGCCGGTCCTGGGCATGCACATAGCCCAGGGCGCGGTACAGGTCGGTCTCGTTCTCGGCGCGGATATGCGGCACGCCACGCTCGTCGTAGCGCACCGTGACCGAGCCTTGCAGGTTCGCCAGCGTCACGGCGCCCTGGCGGGTGGGTTGCTTGCTGTAGACGTACCAGCCGGCACCGACGGCGATCAGCGCCAGCAGCACCGCGAGAACCTGCAAGAGGCGCTTCATGAACATTCCTTACCAAGAGTGGGGCGACGGGCTACGAACCGGTTGGCCACGAACAATAGCAGCCCACCGCCAGGGTGTGAGTGGCATTCACTGCGCGGCCTGCTGCAAGGGCCTTGAGGATCGGCTCGATAAAACTGTTGCTGGCGTTGCACGTCAGCCCTTCGCTGTAGGGCCCGAAATACGCGAGCTTGCCGCTGCGGTCCCAGATCGCCACGGCCGGGGTCGCGGGTATCTGATCGGCGCCGGGCAGGCTGCTGAGGATTTTCATCTGGCGCAGGTTGTCGGGCAACTGGCCGTGGCTGCCGGGTTTCTGCAGGGCGTAGAACTCGACGCCCTGGGGCGCGTAGTGCTCGATCAATTCGCCGAGGTGCTGCTGGTTGCCGACGTTGCACGGGCAGGCCGGGTCCCAGAAATGCACGAGGCGGATTGGGCCGGGGCCGGCGAGGTCGTCGGGCAGGCGTAGGGCGTCGCCGGAAAACACCGCCGTGTGTTCGCTGAAGGCACGCAGGTAGCGGCCTTGGAACCAGTCATACGCCGCCCATAACACGCCGGCGCAGAGGATCAGCAGCAGGCTGGCGAACAGGGTGGTGCGGTAGGGCTGTCGCATTCAGATCAATCCTCGAAGGACGCGTAGCTTGCCATGCTTGCCCCGACAGATGAATATCGCAGCTCGATATTCCTCTGCGCAGCGCGTGAAGCCCCAAGTCTGGAACCTCTTATGCCCGTCACCTTTGACCCCGATCACCTGCGCGACAGCTTGCGGCCCCTGGTGGATGCGCAGCCGCTCAGCGCCGAGGCGCGGGTCTATCAGCGCTTCTATGGGCTGGATCTGCGCGCGCGCCAGGTGCCGGCGGTGAGCCGCCTTGGCCGGTTCGAGGTCGATGGGTTCGCGGTGGTCGTCCAGGTGTGGTGGCCGCCGGTGCCGGTGGCGACGATGTTCATGTTCCACGGGTTCTACGACCATATGGGGCTGTACCGCCACGTCGTCGACTGGGCGCTGGACCAGGGTTTCGTGGTGATCGCCTGCGACCTGCCGGGCCATGGCTTGTCCAGCGGCGCGCGGGCCAGTATCGATGATTTTGCGGTGTACCAGGACGTGGTGCAGGCGCTGTTCGCCCAGGCCGAAGCGCTGCACCTGCCACGGCCCTGGCATCTGTTCGGGCAAAGCACCGGCGGCGCGGTGGTGGTGGATCACTTGCTCAACCATGGCGCCGACAGCCCGGCCCAGGGTAAGACTTTTCTGCTTTCACCCTTGGTGCGTCCGCGTGGGTGGGGCTGGTCGCAGGTCAGCTATTACCTGCTGCGGCCGTTCGTCAAAGGCATCGCCCGACGGTTCAGCGAAAACACCAATGACCCGGCCTTCAAGCCGTTCCTCGAAGCCGACCCCTTGCAGCCGCGCCAATTGCCGACCGCCTGGGTCGGGGCACTGGCGCGCTGGATCAGGCAAATCGAAGCCGCACCGCGCAGCCCGCGGCGGCCGCTGATTGTGCAGGGCGAAGAGGATATGACGGTGGATTGGCAGCACAACCTGCAGGTGCTGCGGGGCAAGTTCGATCAGCCGGAGGTGTTGATGCTCAAGCGTGGCCGGCATCACTTGGCCAATGAGATCCCGGAGATTCGCCAGGAATACTTCAAGTACCTCACCGACCACCTGAAATAACGCGGACCAAATGTGGGAGGGGGCTTGCCCCCGATAGCAGGGTGTCAGTCAGCACATCTGATACTGACCCACCGCTATCGGGGGCAAGCCCCCTCCCACATTTCCTACTGCGCCAGGCTTGAGGTGCTTTGACCGACCGCCAGCCCTGCGCGCACGGCCGCAAGCGCCGCCTGGTAATACGCCTTACCCTGCGGCGACTCGGCAAACGTAGCGAATTCTTCCAGCTCCGGGTCGGACAAATCCCGATAGACGTACAGCAACGTGTTGTTCAGGTCATTGCCGATCTGTTGCATCAGCCGTTCGCGTTGTCCATCCAGCATGCCCTGGGCCTGGCCGCCGCCCAACAGGCCGGGGATCATCTGGCTCAAGCTGTCGGCAGCCACGCCGGCGATCGCCAAGCTGACTTCGGCGCCGGCTTCGCGGGCGGGCAGGGCCTGGGCCAGGTGGCCGATGATCAGGCTGCGGGTGGCGTCGGCTTCGATGTGCGGCAGGCCTTGGGCATTTTTTGCCAGCTGGTCGCGGCGGGTGGCCAGCAGTTCGGCAGCGACAATCTTGCGCCCCAGCGGCGACTGGAAAAACGCCAGGGCCGGTGCCGGGTCCGCCAGGTGCTTGCGCAGTTGGGCTTCGGCGCGCCGGTCCACGGCCTGGGCGGCGAAGCGCTTGTTGCTGTTGTCGACCAGCGCCTGGTACACCGCTGGCGGCAGGCTGTTGCGGTAGCGTTGCTGGGCGGCACTGAGGGCGTCATTGAAATGCGCGCGTTGTTCGGCCCAGCCGGCGACCTTGTACAACTGGTCATGGCCGTCTGCCCAAGCGGGCAAAACGCAGAACATCAGCAAGGAAAAAAACAAACGACGCATATGGACTCCTGTCAGTCGGCCACTATTGTCCGTGTCGGGCGTAGGATTTGTCGAGAAGTCCTATCAGTCACCTGACTAAAGTGCGTTCAGACGCTCAGCGGCTCTGTCGGATTCACAGGCGTATGGATACTATGCGCGCCATGCAAATATCCCACGATCACCCATTGCTGCAACGCATTGTCGACGACCTGGCCGAAAAGGGCTGGTCGCAGCAAAACAGCTTCCTGCCCCAGGCTCTGACCCTGGAACTGGCGGCTGAGTGCCGTAAACGTGCGGCTGAAGGTGAACTGGCCCCGGCGGCGGTCGGGCGCGGGCCGGCCCAGGAGATTCGCGAGGGTATTCGTGGCGACCATATCCAGTGGCTGGAGGAGGGCGACGCCGTCGTCTGCGACCGCTATATGGCGGTGATGGACAGCCTGCGCCTGGCGATAAACCGCAGCTTGTTCCTCGGCCTGGAAGATTTCGAAAGCCATTTCGCGATGTACCCGCCGGGGGCGTTTTACCTCAGGCACCTGGACCGGTTTCGCGACGACGACCGGCGCACGGTCTCGGCGGTGATCTACTTGAACGACGAGTGGCTGCCGGAACACGGCGGCCAGTTGCGCATGTACCTCAAGGACGGCGTCGAACTCGACGTGGTGCCCAGCGGGGGTTGCCTGGTGGTGTTCCTGTCCGGCGAAGTGCCCCACGAAGTGCTGCCTGCTACCCGCGAGCGCCTGTCGCTGACCGGCTGGTTTCGTCGGCGCGGTAACGAGCCGTTTTAAGCATGGAAAAAATTCTCGTCAGCCGCTGTCTGCTCGGGCACAAAGTGCGCTACGACGGCGGTGCCAGCGGGCCGTTCGATCAACTGGCGGCATGGCAGGCCGAGGGCCGCGTGGTTGCGATCTGCCCGGAAGTGGCGGGCGGTTTGCCCACGCCCAGGCCTTCCGCCGAGATTCCGGGCGGGCAGGGTATCGACGTGTGGGAGGGCCGCGCCCAGGTGCTGACCGCCGCGGGCGAGGACTTCAGCGCCGCCTTCCTCGACGGCGCCCGCCAGGCGTTGGCGCTGGTGCAGCGCCACAATATCCGTATCGCCGTGCTCAAGGCCAATAGCCCGTCCTGTGGCAATGTGCTGACCTATGACGGCACTTTCAGCGGTGTGAAGGTGAGCGGCGAGGGTGTCACGGCGGCGCTGCTCAAGCGCCATGGGGTGTTGGTGTTCAGTGAGTTGGAGTTGCTTGAGGCGGCGCAAGCCCTGGCCCGTCTCCCAAGCCCTCCCACATTTTGATTTACTGTGCTTTGGCTTCCGCCGTGTCGCTTTCGAGCCACTTCTGCCCCAGCGCCTTCAACCGGCCATCGGCTTTCACCCGTTGCAGCGCATTGTCCAGGCTCGCCTTGAACGCCGGGTTGCCCTTCTGGAACGGAATGGCCAGCGCCGGCTTGTCGCGATAAGGCTCACTGAAATCGAACTGATCCTGCAACTCGGCAGTCATAGCGATATGGTTGATGGCCACATCGTACTTGCCGCTTGCCACGCCGGGCAGCATGTCACTGTCGTCGGTGGTGATGAACGAGGGGCGCACATCCATCTCTTTGGCCAGTTGTTCACCGAGTTCCACTTCAAAACCGGTGAGTTTCTCGCCGTCCTTGAAGTTGAAGGGCGGGGTATTGGCCTCGAGGGCGATGCGCAGTTCACCGCGGTCAAACACATCATCGATCAATTCGGCGTGAGCCAAGGGGCTCATCAGAGGAAGCAGCAGTAACAGGCCAGGCGAAAAGCGCATGGTCACTCCTAAATAATTCGAATGTGCGAGGCGCGGTTCAGCATCGCTTTGTTATGGTGTTGAGTGCCTTGGACAGCAATTAGTCGCTAAGTTGTCATAACCCTACAAATTTCATAGAAAAGTGGAGAAGCGAATGAAAGCCCTTTTGTCTCGTGTAACGATTGCCGGCGTACTATTGGGTGCTTCGATGTTGGTGACCGCCGCAGACGGCATCCCTCGCAGCGCGCCACCTGAAAATGCCAAAGTGTTTATCGTTTCGCCGAAAGACGGCGCCACCGTCGATAAAACCTTCACCGTCAAATTCGGCATGGAAGGTCTGAAACTGGCCCCGGCCACCGACCAGACCCCAGGCACCGGCCACCATCACCTGCTGGTCGACCAGAAGGCGCTGCCCGACGCCAGCGTGCCGATCCCGGCCACCGACAGCGTAATCCACTTCGGCAAGGCCCAGACCGAAACCGAGCTGACCCTGACCCCTGGCAAGCACACCTTGCAACTGGTCGCCGGCGATAAACTGCACATGCAGTTCAACCCGACTGTAGCGTCGAAAGTGATCACGGTTAACGTCAAGTAAGATTTGTTCAGACAAAAAAATGGGAGACCCCTGCGGGCCTCCCATTTTTCGTAGGGCGTTTGGAGCGTTAGAACAACACGCGGCAACGAATCGTGCCGTTGATGTGTTGCAGCTTCTGTTGCGCCAGGTCCGAGTACTCGGCGTCGACGTCGATCACCACGTAGCCGACCTTCTCGTTGGTCTGCAGGAACTGACCGGAAATGTTGATGCCGTTTTCCGCGAAGACCTTGTTGATCTCCATCATCACACCCGGGATGTTCTGGTGGATGTGCAGCAGACGGTGCTTGCCAGGGTGAGCCGGCAGGGCCACTTCCGGGAAGTTGACCGAGGACACCGACGTACCGTTGTCGCTGTACTTGACCAGCTTTTCCGAGACTTCCAGGCCAATGTTGGCCTGGGCTTCAGCGGTGGAGCCGCCGATGTGCGGGGTCAGGATCACGTTGTCCAGGCCACGCAGCGGGCTTTCGAAGATGTCGTCGTTGGAGCGTGGCTCCACCGGGAACACGTCGATGGCGGCGCCGATCAGGTGCTTGTCCTTGATCGCGTCGGCCAGGGCGTCCAACTCGACCACGGTGCCGCGGGCGGCGTTGATCAGGATGCCGCCTTTCTTGATCGCGCGGATTTCCTTCTCGCCGATCATCCACTGGGTCTCAGCGGTTTCCGGCACGTGCAGGGTGACGATGTCGGACATGCCCAGCAGCTCGGTCAGGCTCGACACTTGCGTGGCGTTACCCAGTGGCAGCTTGGTCAGGGTGTCATAGAAGAACACCTGCATGCCCAGGCTTTCGGCCAGGACCGACAGTTGAGTGCCGATCGAACCGTAACCGATGATCCCCAGCTTCTTGCCGCGGATTTCGAAGGAGTTGGCTGCGCTCTTGATCCAGCCGCCACGGTGGCAGGAGGCATTCTTCTCCGGAATGCCGCGCAGCAGCAGGATGGCCTCGGCCAGCACCAGCTCCGCGACGGAACGGGTGTTGGAGTACGGTGCGTTGAACACCGCGATGCCGCGCTCGCGCGCTGCGTTAAGGTCGACCTGGTTGGTGCCGATGCAGAAACAGCCGACCGCCACGAGTTTCTTGGCGTGATCGAAGACCTCTTCGGTCAGTTGAGTGCGGGAGCGAATGCCGATGAAGTGCGCGTCGGCGATCTTTTCCTTGAGCTGGGCTTCCGGCAGAGAACTGGTGATGTACTCAATGCTGGTATACCCGGCGGCTTTCAGAACTTCGACAGCCGATGGGTGGACGCCTTCCAGAAGAAGGAACTTGATCTTGCTCTTATCGAGAGAAGTCTTGCTCATCTGCGTAAACCTGTATCCCGGAGAAAAATGGCAGGGAATCGGATCGCCGGATGTGTCCTGATTCACCAATACTGTTCCCGTTTGACGGCGTCTGTTGCCGTCATGCTGCGTTGCCGCTCCTCCCCATAGCCCCAGCTATGAGTCGTCGCGGCGCCTTGCCTGACGACAACAGCCACTCGTCAAACAGAAACGTATTGGTAAATCAGGGCACAGAGCTGACCCGGACGGCAGGAAAGCCGTCACCGCAGAACGCCCTTGGGCTCTGTCCTACGGGGGCGGTATGCTAGCATACGCGCCCCGCTAAACACCTATTCCTGCGACGTGAAGCGTTCTCAGGATGACCATGAATTGTTCGAGAGTTCTGTCGATGACCCATCCTGCCCTGATTGATGAGCTAAAGACCCTGGTTGAGCCCGGCAAAGTGCTGACCGACGCCGACTCCCTGGAGGCTTACGGCAAGGATTGGACCAAGCACTTCGCCCCGGCCCCGACTGCCATCGTATTCCCCAAGACGGTTGAACAGGTGCAGGCCATCGTGCGCTGGGCCAATGAGCACAAGGTCGCGCTGGTGCCGTCCGGTGGGCGTACCGGCCTGTCGGCTGCCGCCGTTGCGGCCAATGGTGAAGTGGTCGTCTCGTTCGACTATATGAACCAGATCCTCGAGGTGAACCTCACCGACCGCACCGCCAAGTGCCAGCCGGGCGTGGTCACCAAGCAATTGCAGAACGTCGCCGAAGAGCACGGCCTGTACTACCCGGTGGACTTCGCTTCGTCCGGTTCGAGCCAGATTGGCGGCAATATCGGCACCAATGCCGGCGGGATCAAGGTCATTCGCTACGGTATGACCCGTAACTGGGTCGCCGGCATGAAGGTCGTCACCGGCAAAGGCGACGTGCTGGAACTGAACCGCGACCTGATCAAGAATGCCACCGGCTACGACATGCGCCAGCTGTTCATCGGCGCCGAAGGCACCCTGGGTTTTGTCGTGGAAGCCACCATGCGCCTGGACCGTGCGCCGAAAAACCTCACCGCGATGGTGCTCGGCACCACCGACTTCGACGCGATCATGCCGGTGTTGCACGCATTCCAGAGCAAGCTGGACCTGACCGCTTTTGAGTTTTTCTCTGACAAGGCCCTGGCCAAAGTCCTCGGCCGTGGTGACGTGCCGGCGCCGTTCGAGACCGAGTGCCCGTTCTACGCACTGCTGGAATTCGAAGCCACCACCGAAGAAGTCGCCAACCACGCCCTGGAAACCTTCGAGCACTGCGTCGAGCAGGGCTGGGTGCTGGACGGCGTGATGAGCCAGAGCGAAACCCAGCTGCACAACCTGTGGAAACTGCGCGAGTACATCTCCGAGACCATTTCCCACTGGACGCCGTACAAGAACGACATTTCGGTCACGGTGTCGAAAGTGCCGGCATTCTTGAAGGAAATTGACGCGATCGTCGGCGAACACTACCCCGACTTCGAAATCGTCTGGTTCGGCCATATCGGCGACGGCAACCTGCACCTGAACATCCTCAAGCCGGAAAACCTGAGCAAGGATGAGTTCTTCGCCAAGTGCGCCACCGTGAACAAGTGGGTGTTCGAAACCGTGGCGAAGTACAACGGCTCGATCTCCGCCGAACACGGCGTGGGCATGACCAAGCGCGACTACCTGACCTACAGCCGCTCGCCGGTTGAAATCGAATACATGAAGGCCGTGAAAGCGGTGTTTGACCCGAACGGGATCATGAACCCCGGCAAGATCTTCGCTGTTTAACCGCCCCTGAAGGAGTCGTTCCATGAGCTACCAGCACAAGTATGTCGACGGCACCAACATCCACTTCCCGGTGGGTAAAGTGGTGTGTATTGGGCGCAACTACGCCGAACATGCCAAGGAACTGGATAACCCGGTACCGACCGAGCCGTTGCTGTTCATCAAGCCGGGCAGCTGCGTTGTGGCGCTGGAAGGCGGTTTCAGCATCCCGACCGAACGCGGTTCGGTGCATTACGAAGCGGAAATTGCGGTGCTGATCGGCAAACCCCTGTCGACCAAGCCCAGCCGCGAAGAAGTGCTCGATGCCATCTCCGGCTTCGCCCCGGCCCTGGACCTGACCCTGCGCGACAAGCAGGCCGAATTGAAAGCCAAGGGCTTGCCGTGGGAAATCGCCAAGTCCTTCGACGGCGCGGCGGTGATCGCGCCGTTCGTGGTCGGCAGCACCTTCCCGGACCTGACCGATATCGGCATTCGCCTGAGCATCAACGGCGAAGTGCGCCAGAATGGCAACAGCGCGGCCATGCTCAACCCAATCATCCCGATGATCCAGTACATGGCCGGCTGCTTCTCGCTGCAGGCCGGCGACGTGATCCTCACCGGCACCCCCGCTGGCGTTGGGCCGTTGAATGTCGGTGACAAGCTGGTGCTGGAACTGTCCGGTGTGACCCGCTTCGAAAGCAGCGTTCGCTAACTTCGGCACAACCCTGTGGCGAGCGAACAAGCTCGCTCGCCACAGGTCCCGCACCCGTTTCGGTTGTTTGCATTTTTTTCACACCCCATCCGGATAATCTTCAGCCTCTAGCGCGCGGGCCGGTTATTCCTGTGCTTTCACCTAACGCTGACTTTCCGGAAAAAGCGCCCAATGGCCGTGTCCCTGCCTACCTTTACCCCCAAGCCACGCTCTCGTTTTGCTCTGCGCTGGTATTCCTGGCTGCTTCTGGTTGGGGCGATCGTGTATGGCGTTGCCTGGGCCATGCATTGGGACGATCGCGGTGTGTTGTGGGTCGTGGAGCGTTTTGAAAGCCCGGCCAAACGCCAAGCGAGCGTGTGGCTCCCGGATTACCGCGCCGTCATCGACGCCAAGCTGCTGCCCGGTATGGAGAAGGACGAGGCCTCGGACCTGTCCTACAACCCGCAGACGAAAACCCTGTTTTCCGTCATGGGCAAAAATCCATTCCTCGTCGAGTTGACCCTGCAAGGCGATGTGCTGCGCAAGATGCCCCTTAACGGTTGGAACAACCCGGAAGGTGTGACGGTGATGGAAAACGGCCTGATGGCCGTGGTCGATGAACGCCAGCACAGCCTGACCATCGTCAAGGTCGACGCCAGCACCACGGCGTTGAACAAGGCCGACTTCCCGAGTTACGACCTGGGCCCGTCCAAAGACCAGAACAAAGCTTTTGAAGGCGTCACCTGGGACAAGCGCAACCAGCAGTTCGTGCTCGGCGAAGAACGCCCGCCGGCGCTGTTCACCTGGAAAAGCGACGGCAGCCAGACCCTGGTCGGTGACAAGCAAAAGCTCGCCAATACAAAGCTCGACATGCGCAACCTCTCGGCGCTGGCCATCGATCCGCGCACCGGGCACCTGCTGGCGCTGTCGGCCGAGTCCCACCTGCTGCTGGAACTGGATGAAAAGGGCGAGCCAGTCAGCTTCATGACCTTGCTCGGCGGCTTCAACGGCCTCAAGAACACGATCTCGCGTGCCGAAGGCGTGACCCTGGACGAGAACGGCAACCTCTACATGGTCAGTGAGCCGAACCTGTTCTATCGTTTCGAAAAACAGAAATAACAACCGATTACGTCGGATATTTCTCTATCCGCGGCATACGCCACACACCGGGCGCGTTTAAGTTTAAATTCAGGCGGGCGTGATATTCATTCGCCATTTTTGACTTTGAGCCCGCCCGATGCGTCGACTTGCCCGCCCCAAACCGGCTTTTTTCATACTGGTGCTGATCGCCTTGATGGGCGCGGGCGTTGTCGCACAACAGTTTCGTCTGTTCGAACGGGCCTGGTTCAATTGGCAGGTGTGGGGCCAGCCTGTTGACGAACGCGCCATTGGCCTGGCGGATTACCGGGTCAGCGTCGAGGGCCAGGTGATCGAAGGCCTGGAAGACGACGTCTCCGCGCTGACCTACGACCCGGTGCGTAAAAGCCTGTTTACCGTCACCAACAAAAACGCCGAGCTGGTCGAGCTGTCCCTCGCTGGCAAGATCCTGCGACGGATTCCCCTGGTCGGCTTCGGGGATGCCGAGGCCGTGGAATTTATCAGCGACAACATCTATGTCATCAGCGATGAGCGCCAACAGCGCCTGATCAAGGTGCATGTGGACGACGATACGCAGTTCCTCGACGCCGCCGATGCGGAGCAGATGACCCTGGGTGTGCATGTGGGGGGCAACAAGGGGTTTGAAGGGCTTGCCTACGACTCGGTGGGCAAGCGCCTGTTCGTGGCGAAGGAACGCGACCCGATGGTGATCTATGAGGTTCACGGGTTTCCCCATTTCAAACCGGAAAAAACCTACTCGGTCCACGTCATCAACAACCCCAAGCGCGATGCCGGGCTGTTCGTGCGCGACCTGTCGAGCCTGCAATACGACGAACGCAGCGGCCATTTACTGGCGCTGTCGGATGAATCGTTCCTGGTGTTGGAGCTGGATATCGACGGTCGCCCGTTAAGCAGTTTGTCGCTGCTTAACGGGCGCCATGGCCTGAATGCGCGGGTGCCGCAGGCCGAAGGGATCGCCATGGATGACGTGGGTACGTTGTACCTGGTCAGCGAGCCGAACCTGTTCTACGTGTTCAAGAAACCAGAATCCTGAACACACCGCCGACCCCACATTCGGTTGTGCATCAGGCCTTGAGGGTTTTCACGCCTTCCGCGGTGCCCAGCAGCAGCACGTCAGCCGGGCGTGCGGCGAACAGGCCGTTGGTGACCACGCCGACGATGGCGTTGATCTGCGTCTCAAGCTCCACCGGGTTGGTGATCTGCATGTTGTACACGTCGAGGATGATGTTGCCGTTGTCGGTCAACACGCCTTCGCGGTACACCGGGTCGCCGCCCAGCTTCACCAGCTCGCGGGCCACGTGGCTGCGGGCCATCGGGATCACTTCCACCGGCAGCGGGAAGGCGCCGAGTACCGGCACCAGTTTGCTGGCGTCGGCGATGCAGATAAAGGTCTTGGCCACGGCCGCGACGATCTTCTCGCGGGTCAGGGCCGCGCCACCGCCCTTGATCAGGTTCAGGTGCGCGTCGCTTTCATCGGCGCCGTCGACGTAGAACTCCAGGTCGCTGACGGTATTGAGCTCGTACACCGGAATGCCATGGCCCTTGAGGCGCGCGGCGGTGGCTTCGGAGCTGGCCACGGCGCCATCGAACGCGCCCTTGTGCTTGGCCAGCGCATCGATGAAGCAGTTGGCGGTGGAGCCGGTGCCGACGCCGACGATGCTCTTGTCATCGAGTTTAGGAAGGATTAAATCGACGGCGGCCTGGGCCACTGCCTGTTTGAGTTGATCCTGGGTCATGCGGGCTCCGGAACGGGCGGGGAGTAGAGAGGGCGCGAGTATAACCCATCAAAACCTTTGGATTCGTGTGGTCGCCCGGCCAAACGCTGAGTTAGACTCGTCGACCCTGCCCACTCCGCCCAGTGATGCCTGCCGATGCTTGAACAGTACGTCAAAAAGATCCTCACCTCGCGCGTTTACGACGTTGCCATAGAAACCCCGTTGCAGGCCGCCCGCCAGCTCTCCGAGCGGCTGGGCAACAAGGTCTTGCTCAAGCGGGAAGACTTGCAGCCGGTGTTCTCGTTCAAGATTCGCGGCGCGTACAACAAGCTGACCCAGTTGACGGCCGATGAGCGCGCGCGCGGCGTGGTCACCGCTTCGGCGGGCAACCATGCCCAGGGCCTGGCCCTGGCGGCCAAGGTGCTGGGGGTCAAGGCCACTATCGTGATGCCCAAGACCACCCCGGAAATCAAGGTCGAAGGCGTGCGTTCCCGTGGCGGCAAAGTGGTGCTGCACGGTGATTCGTTCCCGGAAGCCCTGGCCTACTCGCTGAAACTGGTCGACGAAAAAGGCTACGTCTACATTCACCCCTACGACGACCCGCACACCATTGCCGGGCAGGGGACCGTGGCGATGGAGATCCTGCGCCAGCACCCTGGGCCGCTGGACGCGATCTTTGTGCCGGTCGGCGGCGGCGGGCTGATCGCCGGTATCGCGGCGTATGTGAAATACCTGCGTCCGGAGATCAAGATCATCGGCGTCGAGCCGGACGACTCCAACTGCCTGCAGGCCGCCATGGCCGCTGGCGAGCGCGTGGTGCTGCCAACCGTGGGGATTTTTGCCGATGGCGTGGCGGTGGCGCAGATCGGCCAGTACACCTTCGACATCTGCAAAGACTATGTGGACGAAGTGATCACCGTCAGCACCGATGAAATCTGTGCGGCGATCAAGGACATCTATGACGACACCCGCTCCATCACCGAGCCAGCGGGCGCCCTGGGTGTGGCGGGCATCAAGAAATACGTCGAGAGCCGTGGCGTCAGCGGGCAAACCCTGGTGGCCATCGACTCCGGCGCCAACGTCAACTTCGACCGCCTGCGCCATGTGGCCGAGCGCGCCGAGCTGGGTGAAGGCCGCGAAGCCATCATCGCCGTGACCATCCCCGAGAAGCCGGGCAGCTTCAAGGCGTTCTGCGAGGCCGTGGGCAAGCGCCAGATCACCGAATTCAACTATCGCTACCACTCCGGCCGCGAGGCGCACATTTTCGTCGGTGTGCAGACCCATCCGGAAAACGATCCGCGCAGCGCATTGATCGCCAGCCTGACCAGCCAGGGTTTCCCGGTGCTCGACCTGACCGAGAACGAACTGGCCAAGTTGCACATCCGCCATATGGTCGGCGGGCACGCGGCGAAGGTCAGCGATGAAGTGGTGTTTCGCTTCGAATTCCCGGAGCGGCCGGGCGCCTTGTTCAACTTTCTTAACAAATTAGGCGGGCGCTGGAACATCTCGATGTTCCACTATCGCAACCACGGCGCAGCCGACGGCCGCGTGGTCGCCGGCCTGCAAGTCCCGGCGGACGAGCGCCATCTGGTATCGGCAGCCCTTGAAGCCATCGGCTACCCGTACTGGGATGAAAGCGATAACCCGGCTTACAAACTGTTCCTCGGTTGAGCGACTACGCTGATTGGGGCGGCCTTTAAGGAAGACGACACATGGAAACCCTGACCACCCTCAAAGTTATCCACATGGCGGCGACCGTGTTGCTGCTGCTCAGCGGCCTCGGCCTGGCGCTGCTGGCCTGGCGCAAACGCAGTGCCGGCCCGGCGATCACCGTGCAGCGCCCGTGGGCGTTCGTATGGTTGTTGATGGGGATCTGCCTGATCAGCATGCCGTTTACCGGCTGGTGGCTGGTGCATCTGGTCGGCTGGCCGCTGGGGCAGACCTGGATCCTGGGTTCCAGCCTGCTCTACACCGTCGCGGCGCTGTGCTGGTTCTGGCTGGTGGCGCGGCTCAATCGCTTGCGCAAGGGCGAGGGCGGTAGCCTGAATTTCACCTTGGCATTGGCGGTGGTCAGCCTGGTGGGGTTTGTGGCGATTGCGGGGTTGATGGGGGCCAAGCCGGTTTAAGGCTTGGGACCGAGTTGTCTGCATCGGGAGCAAGCTCCCTCCCACATTTAACCGCGTACATCCGTTGAAATGCAGTTAAATGTGGGAGGGGGCTTGCCCCCGATAGGGCCATCAGCTCCGCAGCGTAATCACCGGCCAGCCGCGTTTTTCAGCCTCAGCCCGCAGATTCGGGTCCGGGTCTACCGCGATCGGATACGTCACCTGCTCCAGCAGCGGCAAGTCATTCATCGAATCGCTGTAGAAGTAGCTGTCTTCCAGGCTGTGCCCGGTTTCTTCCAGCCAACGGTTCAGGCGCGTCACCTTGCCTTCGCGAAAGCACGGCACATCGGTGCTGCGCCCGGTGTAGCGGCCGTCTTCCATCTCGCATTCGGTGGCGATCAGGGCGTCTACGCCCAGGCGTGCGGCAATTGGCGCGGTGACGAAGCGGTTGGTCGCGGTGATGATCACCAGCTTGTCGCCAGCGGCGCGGTGCTTGGCCAGCAGTTCAAATGCCTGCGGCAGCATGATCGGCTCGATGCAGTCGCGCATGTAGTCGTTGTGCCATGCCTCCAATTGGGCCATTTCGGTGCGGCCGAGGATTTCCAGGCAAAAATTCAGGTAGGCCGCGTTATCCAGCTGGCCGGCCAGGTAGTCCTGATAGAATTCGTCGTTGCGTGCCTTGTAGGTCACCGGGTCGAGAAATCCGCGTTCACAGAGGTAATCGCCCCAGGCGTGATCGCTGTCACCCCCCAGAAGCGTGTTGTCCAAGTCGAATAAAGCCAGGCGCATTACAGTTACCCGCTGAAAAGTCTGTAAAAAGGCGTCCAGAATACGGTCTTTTCACAAGACTGCACATAAGCTAAGAAGCCTCGTTGCCGCTGGAACAACCTTTGTGGAACAATGCGACGACATGCGTTTGCGAGGTTGTTGCCGTGATCGACCCCGATGGTTTCCGTCCTAATGTCGGGATTATTCTTACGAATGATTCCGGACAGGTCCTATGGGCTCGCCGAATCAACCAAGATGCCTGGCAGTTTCCTCAAGGTGGGATCAACCCTGACGAAACCCCTGAAGACGCCTTGTACCGCGAGTTGAACGAAGAAGTCGGCCTTGAGCGCGAAGATGTGCAAATTTTGGCCTGTACCCGTGGCTGGTTGCGTTATCGTTTGCCGCAACGCCTGGTGCGTACCCACAGCCAACCGCTGTGTATCGGCCAGAAGCAGAAATGGTTTCTCCTGCGCCTGATCTCCAACGAGCAGCGGGTGCGGATGGATTTGACCGGTAAACCGGAGTTCGATGGCTGGCGTTGGGTCAGTTATTGGTATCCGTTGGGCCAGGTGGTGACATTCAAGCGCGAGGTTTATCGTCGCGCTCTCAAAGAGCTTGCCCCGCGCCTTTTAACGCGCGACTGACGACGGAGTTCGACCCCGAGCCATGCTCAATACGCTGCGCAAGATCGTCCAGGAAGTTAACTCCGCCAAGGATCTCAAGGCGGCGTTGGGGATTATTGTGTTGCGCGTCAAGGAAGCCATGGGCAGCCAGGTCTGCTCGGTTTACCTGCTGGACCCCGAGACCAACCGTTTTGTGCTGATGGCGACCGAGGGCTTGAACAAGCGCTCCATCGGCAAGGTCAGCATGGCGCCCAATGAAGGTCTGGTGGGCTTGGTAGGGACGCGTGAAGAACCCCTGAACCTTGAAAACGCGGCTGATCACCCGCGTTATCGCTACTTTGCCGAAACCGGCGAAGAGCGCTACGCCTCGTTCCTCGGCGCGCCGATCATTCACCACCGCCGCGTTGTCGGCGTGTTGGTCATCCAGCAGAAAGAACGCCGCCAGTTCGACGAAGGCGAAGAAGCCTTCCTCGTGACCATGAGCGCGCAATTGGCCGGGGTGATCGCCCACGCCGAAGCCACCGGCTCGATTCGCGGCCTGGGGCGCCAGGGCAAGGGCATCCAGGAAGCCAAGTTCGTCGGCGTACCGGGCTCGCCAGGTGCGGCCGTCGGTACGGCCGTGGTCATGTTGCCGCCGGCCGACCTCGATGTGGTGCCGGACAAGACCGTCAGCGACATCGACGCCGAAATCAAACTGTTCAAGACCGCCCTGGAAGGCGTGCGCGCCGACATGCGCAACCTGTCGAACAAGCTCGCCACCCAACTGCGCCCCGAAGAGCGAGCGCTGTTCGAGGTGTACCAGATGATGCTGGATGACGCGTCGCTGGGCAGCGAAGTCAAAAACGTGATCAAGACCGGCCAGTGGGCCCAGGGCGCGCTGCGCCAGGTGGTCTCCGATCACGTCAACCGTTTCGAATTGATGGACGACGCCTACCTGCGCGAGCGCGCCTCGGATGTGCGCGACCTCGGTCGCCGTCTGCTCGCTTACTTGCAGGAAGACCGTTCCACCAACCTGGTCTACCCCGACAACACCATCCTGATCAGTGAAGAACTGACCGCCACCATGCTCGGCGAAGTGCCGGAAGGCAAACTGGTGGGCCTGATCTCGGTGCTCGGTTCGGGCAACTCCCACGTCGCGATCCTGGCCCGGGCCATGGGTATTCCGACGGTGATGGGCCTGGTGGACCTGCCGTATTCCAAGGTCGACGGCATCGAAATGATCGTCGACGGCAACCGTGGCGAGGTGTTCACCAACCCCAGCGAAGTGATGCGCAAGCAGTACGCCGAGGTGGTGGAAGAGGAACGCCAGCTGTCCCAGGGCCTCGACGCCTTGCGCGAACTGCCCTGCGTGACCCTCGACGGGCATCGCGTGCCGCTGCTGGTCAACACCGGCCTGCTCGCCGATGTGGCCCGCGCGCAACAACGCGGCGCCGAAGGGGTGGGGCTGTACCGCACCGAAGTGCCGTTCATGATCAACCAGCGCTTTCCGAGCGAGAAGGAGCAGCTGGCGATTTATCGCGAGCAACTGTCCGCCTTCCATCCGTTGCCGGTGACGATGCGCAGCCTGGACATTGGCGGCGATAAGTCACTGTCGTATTTCCCGATCAAGGAAGACAACCCCTTCCTCGGCTGGCGCGGGATTCGCGTCACCCTCGACCACCCGGAAATTTTCCTCGTACAAACCCGCGCCATGCTCAAGGCCAGCGAAGGCCTGAACAACCTGCGCATCCTGCTGCCGATGATCTCCGGCACCCATGAGCTGGAAGAAGCCCTGCACCTGATCCACCGCGCCTGGGGCGAGGTGCGCGACGAAGGCGCCGACGTACCGATGCCGCCGATCGGCGTGATGATCGAAATTCCGGCGGCGGTGTACCAGGCCAAGGAACTGGCGCGGCAGGTCGACTTCCTGTCGGTGGGCTCCAACGACCTGACCCAATACCTGCTGGCCGTGGACCGCAACAACCCACGGGTGGCCGACCTCTACGACTACCTGCACCCGGCGGTGCTGCAAGCGCTGCAACATGTGGTGCGCGACGCCCATGCCGAAGGCAAGCCGGTGAGCATCTGCGGGGAAATGGCCGGCGATCCGGCGGCAGCGGTGCTGTTGATGGCGATGGGCTTTGACAGCCTGTCGATGAACGCCACCAACTTGCCGAAGGTGAAGTGGCTGCTGCGCCAGGTCAACCTGAGCATGGCCAAGGAACTGCTGGCCGAGCTGATGACCATCGACAACCCGCAAGTTATCCACAGCTCGCTGCAACTGGCGCTGAAGAACCTGGGGTTGACGCGGATGATCAACCCGGCCTCTGCCAAGACCCTCTAAAACCTGGCGCCGATCAAAAATGTGGGAGGGGCGGTGCGACGATTCGACTTGCCCCCGATTACGGAGTGTCAGTCAGCACACGAGCTTGCTCGCGAAAAACCTGAGGGTACTGCGTGCATTCAGGGGGGCGCGCGTCATCGTTGACGTTTTTCGCGAGCAAGCTCGCTCCTACAGGTTGAGTTCGACTTCGCCGAGCCGCCCACCGTGCGGCCCAAAACTGCGCTCCACTATCTGCCGCGTGCCGTCCGCATTCACAATCAGCGCTGTACTCGCCCGTGTCCCATAACTGGGGCTGGCGATAAATACGCTTGATAGCAAACTCTCGGTCGCCAAGCCCACGCCGGTGTCCGGCAAGTCGGCAAACGGCGCGGTTTGCGGGTCGCTCAAGATATCCAGCAAGGTTTCCGGCTGCGGGTTCTCCAGTACCTCGCCCAGCGCCGCCTTGGCCTTGAGCAATTTCGGCCATGGCGTGTCGAGCCCTGCATTGGAAAGGCCGTACACCCCGGCGGGCAGTTGCGTAGGCACGCTGTCGCGGGCGTTGTAATGCCACAGTTCATCCCGCGTGCCCACCAGCAGGTTGAACCCGGCATATTCAATCGAACGGCCGTTGATCTCCGCCAAATACTGCTCAAGCGGCAGCGAACCGCTGAGAAACCGCGCCACCAATTCCCCACGCGACTTGCGGGCCGGCGGTTGATGCGGGTCGCGGATATTGGTCAGGGCGGCAAACCGTCCGTCGGCGTTCACCCCCAGCCAGGTGCCGCCCGCTTCCTGGTCGCGGCCGGCATAGACGGCAGGCGCATCCGGCCATTGGGCCAGCGGCAGGCTGGGGCGGGCGTAGAACTCGTCACGGTTGGCCGCGACGATCAGCGGTTGGGCATGGCCCGGCCGCCAGGCGAAAACAATCAGGCACATCAGGCGATCCCCCTTTGTGTGTTTGGCCACTCTACCTACACTGGCGCGGGCGTTCCATCGTATCCAGTTGGGTCGCATGCCTTCCATCCGTTAACATGCCGGACTTGGTTTGGGGGCTCCCATGGAATTTCTGCTGTATTTACTGCTGGGCGCCTGTGCCGGGGTGCTCGCCGGGCTGTTTGGCGTGGGCGGCGGGATCATTATCGTGCCGGTGCTGGTGTTCAGTTTCACCTTGCAGGGCTTCGACCCGCAGGTGCTGACCCACCTGGCCGTGGGCACGTCCCTGGCGACGATCATCTTCACCTCGATCAATGCCGTGCGTGAGCACCACCGACGGGGCGCAGTGCGCTGGCCGATCTTTGTGTGGATGACCGTGGGCATCCTGATCGGCGCCGGTTTTGGCGCGCTGACGGCGGAGGCGATTTCCGGCCCCCACTTGCAGAAGATCATCGGCGTGTTCGCGCTGATCATCGCCGTGCAGTTGGCCCTGGAGGTCAAGCCCAAGGCCAGTCGAACGGTGCCGGGCAAGCTCGGTCTGACCCTGGCGGGCACGGTGATCGGCTGGGCCTCGGCGATTTTCGGGATTGGCGGCGGTTCGCTGACCGTACCGTTTCTGACCTGGCGCAGCGTGCCGATGCAGCAAGCGGTGGCCACTTCGTCGGCCTGCGGGCTGCCGATTGCGCTGGCCAGTGCATTAAGTTTCATGATTCTGGGCTGGCATGACCCGCTGCTGCCCGCTCATAGTCTAGGGTTCGTGTATTTGCCGGCGCTGCTGGGCATTGCCCTGACCAGCATGGTGTTTGCCCGCTTCGGCGCGCGCCTGGCGCACCGTTTGTCGCCGCGCTTGCTAAAACGCCTGTTTGCCGGGCTGCTGTTTTGCGTGGGTTTGAATTTCTTGCTGTAACGCAGCCTTAATCGCGCCCGGGCATGGTCCCGGTCGCCATAACGAATGATTTAACGAGGAGTCGCAATGCTGCCTTACCCGCAGATCGACCCGGTGGCCCTGGCCATCGGTCCGCTGAAAATCCACTGGTACGGGTTGATGTACCTGATCGGCATCGGCGGCGCCTGGCTGCTGGCTTCCCGGCGCCTGAACCGTTTCGACCCGACCTGGACCAAGGAGAAACTCTCCGACATGGTGTTCTGGTTGTCGATGGGGGTCATCGTCGGCGGACGCCTGGGGTATGTGCTGTTTTACGACTTGCCCGCCTACATCGCCAACCCGACGCTGATCTTCGAGGTATGGAAGGGCGGCATGGCCTTCCACGGTGGGTTTATCGGCGTGATGCTCGCCGCCTGGTGGTTTGGCCGTCGCAACGGCAAGTCGTTCTTCGAGCTGATGGACTTCGTTGCGCCGCTGGTGCCGATCGGTCTGGGCGCCGGGCGTATCGGTAACTTCATCAATGCCGAACTGTGGGGCAAGCCGACCGACGTGCCGTGGGCCATGGTGTTCCCGCCGTTCAGCGACCCGGCGCAATTGCCGCGCCATCCGTCGCAGCTGTACCAGTTCGCCCTGGAAGGTGTGGCACTGTTCCTCATTCTGTACATTTTCTCGCGCAAGCCACGGCCGACCATGGCTGTGTCGGGTATGTTCGCGTTGTTCTACGGCATCTTCCGTTTTGTCGTCGAGTTCGTGCGCGTCCCGGATGCGCAACTGGGCTACCTGGCGTTCGGTTGGGTGACCATGGGCCAGATCCTCAGTCTGCCGATGATCATCGTCGGCCTGGGCCTGCTGTGGTGGGCGTACAACCGTCCGCAACCGTTGAAGAACACCGCGCTTTGAATTCGAATGCCGAGGCCTGCGAGGTCTCGGCTGCACCGATACGGGTAATGACATGAAGCAATATCTCGAACTACTGAACGACGTCGTGACCAATGGCCTGACCAAGGGCGACCGCACCGGCACCGGCACCAAGGCTGTGTTTGCCCGTCAGTATCGGCATAACTTGGCCGACGGCTTCCCGCTGCTGACCACCAAGAAGCTTCACTTCAAAAGCATCGCCAACGAATTGATCTGGATGTTGAGCGGCAACACCAACATCAAGTGGTTGAACGAGAACGGCGTGCGTATCTGGGACGAGTGGGCCACCGAAGACGGTGATCTGGGCCCGGTGTACGGCGAGCAGTGGACCGCCTGGCCGACCAAGGACGGCGGCACGATCAATCAGATCGACTACATGGTCGAGACGCTGAAGACCAACCCCAACAGCCGCCGCATCCTGTTCCACGGCTGGAACGTCGAGTACCTGCCGGACGAGACCAAGAGCCCCCAGGAAAACGCGCGCAACGGCAAGCAGGCCCTGCCGCCGTGCCACCTGCTGTACCAGGCGTTCGTGCATGATGGCCATCTGTCGATGCAGTTGTATATCCGCAGCTCCGACGTATTCCTCGGCCTGCCGTACAACACCGCCGCGCTGGCGCTGCTGACCCACATGCTGGCCCAGCAGTGCGACCTGATCCCCCACGAGATCATCGTCACCACCGGCGACACCCACGCCTACAGCAACCACATGGAACAGATCCAGACCCAACTGGCGCGCACGCCGAAGAAGCTGCCGGAATTGGTGATCAAGCGTAAGCCTGCGTCGATCTATGACTACAAGTTCGAAGACTTCGAAATCGTCGGTTACGACGCCGACCCAAGCATCAAGGCCGACGTCGCCATCTAAAGCCTGCCTCAGTCTAAAGGTGTGGGCTTGTGTGGGAGGGAGCAAGCCCCCTCCCACACTTTGATTCGGTTATCAGGCTGAATTAATGTCCATGGCTTCTGCCCACATGCGAAGGCTCAGCCTCGCTGGCGGCGACACTGCCGCTGACCTCCAGCCGCTGCAATATCCCGCACTGATCCAGCTCCGGCCCGCTGCCACAGCGCTGGCGCAGGTCGATCAGTTGCTCCTGCAATGCCAACAGGCCGTCGATCCGCGCTTTGACATGGTGGATATGCTCGTCGATCAGCGCATTCACGTTTTCGCATTGGTCCTGCGGGCTGTCTCGTAAGCCCAGCAGGCTGCGGATTTCTTCCAGGGTCATGTCCAGGCTGCGGCAGTTGCGGATAAACACCAACCGCTCGGTGTGCGCCTGGGTGTACACGCGGTAGTTGGCCTCGGTGCGTGCCGGTGGTGGCAGCAAGCCTTCCTTCTCGTAATAACGGATGGTTTCCACCGGGCAGTCGGTCAGCCTGGCCAATTCGCCGATCTTCATCGCAACAATCTCCAAATGGGTGCTTGACCCTATAGTGGCTACAGGGTCTTTACTTGGCAACAGGCACCTTACGGACGCGACCAGATGAGCGACTCCCATCACACCCCGCACACCCCGCACACGCACGATCACGCGCATGACCACGCTCATGCGCCGAAAAAACTGACACCGGTGCATGACCACGGCCACGCCGGTGCCTGCTGCTCCGGCACGCCAGCCCCGGCGTTGGTGCAACTGAGCGCCGCGCCAAGCGCCGATTCGCGCTTGAGCACCTTCCGCATCGAAGCCATGGACTGCCCCACCGAGCAGACCCTGATCCAGAACAAACTGGGCAAGCTTGCCGGTGTGCAGCAGCTGGAATTCAACCTGATCAACCGCATCCTCGGTGTCACCCATGACCTGCCGAGCACCGCGCCGATCATCGACGCCATCAAGTCCCTGGGCATGCAGGCCGATCCGATCGAAGAGGGCACCCCGGCTGCCGCACCGCCGGCGAAGAAACACTGGTGGCCGTTGGCGTTGTCCGGCGTCGGCGCCCTGGCCGCCGAAGTGATCCACTTCACCAACGCGGCCCCGACCTGGGTGATCGCCCTGGTGGCGCTGGTCTCGATCCTCAGCGGCGGCCTGACCACCTATAAAAAGGGCTGGATCGCCCTGAAAAACCTCAACCTGAACATCAACGCGCTGATGAGCATCGCCGTGACCGGCGCGATCCTGATCGGCCAATGGCCGGAAGCGGCGATGGTGATGTTCCTGTTCACCGTGGCCGAATTGATCGAAGCCAAGTCCCTCGACCGCGCGCGCAATGCCATCAGCGGCTTGATGCAGATGACCCCGGAACGGGCCACAGTGCGCCAGGCCGACGGCAGTTGGGCCGAACGGGAAGTGAACAGTGTGGAATTGGGCGCCATCGTGCGGGTTCGCCCCGGCGAGCGCATCGGCCTGGACGGCGAAGTCACCGCCGGCCAGTCGACCATCGACCAGGCGCCGATCACCGGCGAAAGCCTGCCGATTGAAAAAACCGTGGGCGATAAAGTCTTCGCCGGCACCATCAACCAGGCCGGTTCCCTGGAATACGCAGTCACGGCGGCCGCCAGCAACTCGACCCTGGCGCGGATCATCCACGCCGTGGAACAGGCTCAGGGCGCCCGCGCGCCGACCCAGCGTTTTGTCGACCGTTTTGCGAAGATCTACACCCCGGCGGTGTTTCTGTTTGCCCTGGGCGTGGCGCTGATCCCGCCGCTGTTCATGGCTGGCGTCTGGTTCGACTGGATCTACCGCGCCCTGGTGCTGCTGGTGGTCGCATGCCCGTGCGCCTTGGTGATCTCCACCCCGGTGACCATCGTCAGCGGCCTGGCCGCAGCGGCGCGCAAAGGCATCCTGATCAAGGGCGGCGTGTACCTGGAGGGCGGTTACAAGCTCGACTACCTGGCCCTCGACAAGACCGGCACCATCACCCACGGCAAACCGGTGCAAACCGACTACCTGGCACTGTTCCCGAATGTCGAAGACAGTGCGCCGGCGTTGGCCGCCGCCCTCGCCGGGCGTTCCGACCACCCGGTATCGCTGGCCATCGCCAACGCGGCGGTGGATAAAAACCTGCCGCGCCATGCTGTGGATAACTTCACTGCCCTGACCGGTCGCGGTGTGCGCGGTGATATCAACGGCGCAACCTACCACCTGGGCAACCACCGCCTGGTGGAAGAACTCGGCCTGTGCTCGCCCGCGCTGGAAGACAAACTCTTCGCCCTGGAGAAACAAGGCAAGTCCGTGGTGCTGCTGCTCGACAAATCCGGCCCGCTGGCGCTGTTCGCCGTGGCCGACACGGTCAAGGACAGCAGCCGCGAAGCGATCCAGCAGTTGCACGAGCTGGGCATCAAAACCCTGATGCTCACCGGCGATAACACCCACACTGCCCAGGCGATTGCGGCCCAGGTTGGCATCGACCAGGCCCAGGGCGACCTGTTGCCCACCGACAAACTGCTAGCCATCGAAGCCCTTTACGGCCAAGGCCGGCGCGTGGGCATGGTCGGCGACGGCATCAACGACGCCCCGGCGTTGGCCCGCGCCGAGATCGGTTTTGCCATGGCCGCGGCAGGCACCGACACTGCCATCGAAACTGCCGACGTGGCCTTGATGGACGATGATTTGCGCAAGATTCCGGCTTTCATTCGGTTGTCGCGGCAAACCTCGAGTATCCTCAAGCAGAACATCGCCCTGGCGCTGGTGATCAAGGCGGTCTTCCTTGCGGTCACCTTCCTGGGCATGGCCACCATGTGGATGGCGGTGTTCGCCGACATGGGCGTAAGCCTGCTGGTGGTGTTCAATGGCCTGCGCCTGCTGCGCAAATAAATGATGTGAGGGTGGTGTGCTGAGTGCCGAGTTGAAGGCGTTTTTTATGGTCGCCCGCCTGGGCAGCATCACCCAGGCGGCGAAAAAACTCGGCCTGAGCCAGCCCACCGTCACCACGCAGATCCGCAACCTGGAAAGCCAGTACGGCGTCGAGCTGTTCTATCGCGGGGGCCGCCGCCTGACGGTCAGCGACGAAGGCGCGCGCCTGCTGCCGATGGTCAAGACGCTGTTGCAGCAGGAAGCGGATATCGAGTTTTTCCTGCGTAACAGTGGCCAGGTCCAGGGCGCATTGCGGATTGCTGCGACGGCGCCGTATTACATCCTCGACCTGGTCAAAGCCTTCCGCGAGCGTTTGCCCCAGGTGGAAGTGTCGGTGGAAATCGGCAACTCCCAACAGGTGCTCGAAGCCCTGGATGATTACCGCGTCGACGTCGCCGCGTCCTCGCAACTGCTGGAAGACCCGCGCCTGATTCGCCGTGTGCTGGGCACCGATCCGCTGGTGCTGGCGGTGCATCGGAACCACCCGTTGGCGACGCTCGATCATGTGCCGTTGACCGCGCTGGCCGGGCATACGCTGTTGATGCGTGAAGCCGGCTCCACCACGCGACGCCTGACGGAACAGCTGCTGCAGGGCGCCGGCGTGAGTTACGGGCCGCTGCTGGAAATCGGCAGCCGCGAGTCGATTCGTGAAGCGGTGCTGCGCAATATCGGCATCAGCATCATCGCCCGCCAGGAAGTGCCCCATGACCCGCAACTGCGAGTGCTGACCATCGAGAACGCGCCGCAGATCGCTGAGTACCTCTACTGCCTCAAGGAAAGAAAAGGCGCTCGCCTGCCAGCTGCTTTTCTCGGGTTGGCGCAGGAAATGTCGCCGATCTGAAATCCGGTGGTGGCCTTGAGGGCGCTATCGGGGGCAAGCCCCCTCCCACACTTGACCGAGTTCCAACATGAGAATGCGGTCAAAATGTGGGAGGGGGCCGCCCCCGATAGCGCCAGACCTGGCACCCCCCTACCCAAATCCACCAATACCACTATCGCCACGTTTTGCCTTTCTGCCACATCAGGGACGCATTGCCTGCCTAGCATGGCCCTCATCTGTTTGATGAGGTGCCTCCATGAACACAGCCCTGACCCAACCCGGCGCGCCAATGAAGGTGCGCGGTATCCAGAAACGCTTCGGCGCCTTTACCGCGCTGGACAACGTGTCCCTGGACGTCGCCGCCGGCGAGCTGGTGTGCCTGCTGGGCCCGTCCGGTTGCGGCAAGACCACGCTGCTGCGCTGCATCGCCGGCCTCGAGCGCCAGGACAGTGGGGAGCTTTATCTGGGTGAGCGGGATGTTTCCCTGCTGTCGCCGCAGGCGCGGGACTACGGAATTTTGTTCCAGTCCTACGCGTTGTTCCCCAACCTCAGCGTTGAAGCGAATATCGGCTACGGCCTCACCGGCAGCGGTCGCGATGAAGTGCGCAAGCGTGTCGGTCAGATGCTCGAACTGGTCGGCCTGCTCGGCAGCGAAAAGAAATACCCCGGCCAACTCTCCGGCGGCCAGCAACAACGGGTCGCCCTGGCCCGCGCCTTGGCACCGGCACCCTCGCTGTTGCTGCTCGATGAGCCGATGTCGGCCCTCGACGCCCGCGTCCGTGAGCACCTGTGTACCGAACTGCGCCAACTGCAACGGCGCCTGGGCGTCACCACGCTGATGGTTACCCACAATCAGGACGAAGCCATGTTGATGGCCGACCGCATTGCCGTGATGAACAACGGCAAGGTCGAGCAATACGCCACGCCCCAAGAGATTTACGACCACCCGGCCACACCGTTCGTGGCGGAGTTCGTCGGCCAGGGCAATTGGCTGCCGTTCAGCCGCAGCAGCGCGAGCCATGCGCAGGTCGGCGGGATGCACATGCGCCTGGCCGATGATGCTGGCGCGGCCACCTCCGGGCGCTTGTTCTGCCGCCCGGAAGCGATCAGCGTCAACCCGCTGGTGCATGAAGAGAACCTGTTTGCGGCCAAGGTCCGCGAGATCACCTTTCTCGGCAACCGTTGCCGCATGAGCTTTGAACTGGCGCAACTGCCCGGTCATCCGCTGCTGGCCGAACTGGCTCCGGAAGCCATGCCGCGCCTGGGGGCCCAGGACATCTGGGTCGCGTTGCCGCCGCGCAGCCTGCAGGTGTTTGCCTGACATGGGTGCGCTGATGACGCTGCCCATTGCACGCCGGGTGTCCCGCGCCGAGTTGGGCGACCGCCTTTTCGTGCTGGGTGGCAAATGGCTATGGCTGTGCCTGCTGGGCATCGCGGTGTTGTTGCCACTGTTGGCGATCTTCTGGCGCGGCTTCAGCAGCGAAGCCGGGCAGGGCGGCGGGCTGGTGGCGGCGCGGGAACTGGTCAGCAGCGCCAACTTCCACTGGCTGCTTGGGAATAGCCTGAAAGTCTCCCTCAGCGTGGCGGTCATTGTCGTACCGCTGGCGTATCTGTTTGCCTACGCGCTGCAACGCACACTGATCCCGGCCAAGGCGCTCTGGCGCGGGCTATCGCTGCTGCCCTTGATGGCGCCGTCGATGCTGCCGGGGATCGCGCTGGTCTATCTGTTCGGCAACCAGGGCCTGCTGCGCGGTTTGTTGTCGGAGAATATCTACGGCTTCTGGGGCATTGTCCTCGGTGAGGTGATCTACACCTTCCCACACGCCTTGATGATCCTGTTGTCGGCGCTTTCCCTGGCGGATGCGCGCTTGTTCGATGCCGCCTCGAGCATGGGCGCCAGCCCGGCCCGGGCATTTCGCAGCATCACTTGGCCGGCCACGCGCCAGGCGGTGTTCGCCGCGTTTTGCCTGGTGTTCACCCTGACCATCACCGACTTTGGCGTACCGGTGGTGGTCGGCGGCGATTATCAGGTGCTGGCGCTGGAAGCCTACAAGGCCGTGGTCGGCCAGCAACAGTTCGGGCGCGGGGCGTTGATCGGCATGGTGTTGCTGCTGCCGGCGCTGTTCAGCTTTGGCGTCGATACCTGGCTGCGTCGGCGTCAGGGCGATGCCATGGGCGGCCGTGCCCAGGTGTTCCAGCCGGCCCCGTCGCGGCGGCGCGATGCCTGTTACCTGGCCATCGTGCTGCTGATCTGCGCGGTGTTGCTGCTAGTGTTCGGCATGGCGGTGTACTCGTCGCTGGTGAAGTTCTGGCCCTACAACCTGTCGCTGTCGCTCAACCACTACCAGTTCGAAGACACAGCCGGCGGCGGCTGGCTGGCGTACCGCAACAGCCTGACCCTGGCGCTGTGTACGGCGTTGATCGGCAGCGTGCTGATCTTCACCGGCGCGTACCTGATGGAAAAAACCCAGGGCCAGAAGGGCCTCAACCTGGCGCTGCGCATGCTCAGCTTCGTGCCGATGGCCGTGCCGGGCCTGGTGCTGGGCCTGGGCTACGTCTTCTTCTTCAACCTCAGCGGCAACCCGCTGCATGTGTTCTACGGCACCATGACGCTGCTGGTGGTGTGTACCATCGCTCATTATTTGACCACCGCGCAGATGACCGCCACCACCGCGCTGCGCCAGTTGGACGCGGAGTTCGAAGCCGCCGCGCTGTCGCTCAAGGCGCCGCTGTACCGCCACTACCTGCGCGTCACCGTGCCGATCTGCCTGCCGGCGCTGCTGGACATCGTGCGCTACCTGTTTGTGTCGGCGATGACCACTGTCTCGGCGGCGATCTTCCTCTACAGCCCCGACACCATCCTCGCCGCCGTCGCCGTGTTGAACATGGACGACGCCGGCAATGTGGGCGGCGCGGCGGCCATGTCCACTTTGATCCTGTTCACTTCGGCCGGCGTCTCGCTGTTGCTGGCGTGGGCCTCACGTGGCGCGTTGCGCCGCTCCCAAGCCTGGCGCCAGACCGCGCCGGGCCAATAACCCTGAAGGAGGTATGCCATGTTCAAGCCCCTCGCGTTGGTCGCTGCCGTACTCACTGCATTCAGCCTGAATGCCTTCGCCAAGACTGAATTGACCGTGTACACGGCCCTCGAAGCCGAGCAATTGAAGACCTATAAACAGGCCTTCGAGCAGGCCAACCCCGACATCGAAATCAAATGGGTGCGTGACTCCACCGGCATCATCACCGCCAAGCTGCTCGCGGAAAAAGACCGCCCGCAAGCCGATGTGGTCTGGGGCCTGGCCGCGTCGAGCCTGGCGATCCTCGACCAGCAAGGCATGCTCGAAAGTTACGCGCCCAAGGGCCTGGACAAGATCGGCAAACACTACCGTGACGCCGCCAACCCGCCTGCGTGGGTCGGCATGGACGTCTGGGCCGCGACGATCTGCTTCAACACCGTCGAAGCCGAGAAGCAGGGCCTGAGCAAACCGGTGAGCTGGCAAGACCTGACCAAGCCTGAGTACAAGGGCAAGATCGTGATGCCCAACCCGGCGTCCTCGGGCACCGGTTTCCTGGATGTGAGCGCCTGGCTGCAGACCTTCGGCGAGAAGCAGGGCTGGCAGTACATGGACGACCTGCACCAGAACATCGGCCAGTACGTCCACTCCGGTTCCAAGCCGTGCAAGCTGGCGGCTTCGGGTGAATTCCCGATCGGTATTTCCTTCGAATACCCGGCCGTGCAGCTGAAGCGCCAGGGCGCGCCGCTGGACATCATCCTGCCGAAAGAAGGCCTGGGCTGGGACATCGAAGCGACGGCGGTGATCAAAGGCAGCGCCCACGCCGACGCGGCGAAGAAACTCGCCGACTTCTCCGCCAGCACCGCCGCGATGGACCTGTACAAGGACAACTTCGCCGTGCTCGCCCAGCCGGGCATCGCCAAGCCGCAGACCGAATTGCCGGCGGACTACGAGCAGCGGCTGATCAAGAACGACTTCACCTGGGCCTCGAAAAACCGCGACAGCATTCTGACTGAATGGCGCAAGCGCTATGACGGCAAGTCGGAGAAGGTAGCGGGTCAGTAAATACTCCGTTTGGGCTGATGGCCTCTTCGGGGGCAAGCCCCCTCCCACATGTTGACCGCATTCTCATGTTGGAACTCGGTCAAGTGTGGGAGGGGGCTTGCCCCCGATAGCGGTCTTGAAAACAGGACATCACTAAATGACACACCACAGCGACCTGCTGATCATCGGCGCCGGCATCCTCGGCCTGTCCCACGCCTACGCAGCAGCCAAGCGCGGGCTCAAGGTCAAGGTGTTCGAGCGCAGCGCCACGCCATTGGGCGCCTCGGTACGCAACTTCGGCCAGGCCCTGGTCACCGGCCAACCGCCAGGCCCGATGCTCGACCTGGCGCGGCAAAGCCGCGATATCTGGGGCGAATGGGCGCGGCTGGCCGGCTTGCAGCTCAAGCGCAACGGCTCGTATCTGTTCGCCCGCAGTGAAGCCGAAGAACACCTGCTGGAAGCCTTCTGCGCCGGCCGCGCCCAGGCGTATGGCTATAACGTCGAACTGCTGCAGGGCGCAGCGTTGCGAGATCTGTACGGCGGCCAATTCCGTCATCACCGCGCAGCGTTGCACGGCAAGGACGATCAGCAGCTGTATTCGCGCGAGGCGATCCCGGCGCTGATCGATTACCTGCGCGAGGAACTGCAGGTGGAGTTTCACTTTTCGACCCTGGTGCGCGACGTCGAGCCCGGTCAGTTGCACAGCACGGCGGGCAGTTTTCGTGGCGCGCAGATCGTGGTCTGCTCGGGCCACGACTACCAAACCCTGCTGGCCGAAGCGATTGCCGAACTCGACCCGCATATCTGCCGCCTGCAAATGCTGCGCGCGCGGCCGGCGGTCAACCTGAACCTGCAACACGCCTTGCTCACCGGCCTCAGTTGCGTGCATTACGGCGCGTTTGCCGACCTGCCGGAAGCGGCGGCGGTGCAGGCGCAGATCCTGCGCGAAGCGCCGTACCTGCATGAGCACGGGATTCACTTGCTGATCAGCCCGACGCCCCATGGCGAACTGATCATCGGCGACTCCCACGACTACGGCCGCGATGCGTCGCCGTTCAACGCCGAGCAGGTCGATGACTGGATGCTCGAACTGGCCGAGCAGACCCTGGGTTGCAAGGTCCAGGTGGTCGAGCGTTGGCAGGGCGTCTACGGCGCACGCGGGCCGGTGCCGTTCTCGTTCCTGCGCGTGGCGCCCGGCGTCAGCGCCGCGTTGATGCATACCGGCGTGGGCATGAGCGTGGGGCCGGCGCTGGGCGAGCGCAATATCAGCGCACTGTGGGGGGCGGCATGATGAATCCGCAGCAGGTGATTGCCGAGGTCTTTGGCCTGTACGAGCAACACGGCACGGCGGATTACATCGGCGAGGCGGTGTCGCAGCTCGAACACATGTCCCAGGCCGCGCAGTGGGCCATGGCCGAAGGCTTCGACGATGAAGTGGTGCTGGCCGCGTTTTTCCACGATATCGGCCATCTTTGCGGCCAGGGCGGTGCGAACATGGGCGGCTATGGCGTGGTCAGCCATGAGCGGCTGGGCGCCGATTACCTGCGCCGCGTCGGTTTCAGCGAGCGCCTGGCGCGGCTGGTGGAATATCACGTCGAGGCCAAGCGCTACCTGACCTTCAGCCAGCCGGACTACTACGCCCGGTTGAGCGAAGCCAGCCGCCGCACGCTGGCGTATCAAGGCGGGGCAATGACGCCTGACGAAGCGCGGGCGTTCGAGCAAGACCCGCTCTACGCCATCAGCCTGCGTCTGCGCCACTGGGACGAACAGGCCAAGCAAGCGCAGGTGCCGGTGCTCGATCTGCAGGTACTCAAGGCCAAGGCCGCGCGGCTACTGGTTGCGTAGATTGGCCTTACGCCAAACGCAGATGCGCCGCCTAGAGCCCCTGAGGTCGGATCACTAAGGTGGCTTGCTTCTTCAATCCAAGGAGCAACGCTGATGCGCTACTTAAAAGTGACGGCCCAGGACATGAGCGGCAACGGTCGGGCGGACACAGTCATCCTGCACTTCTATGAGCAGCAGGCTGGCTGTCCCGATGAACTGATCCACGAGATCTTCGCCGTGGACATGAGCGCGGACGGCCGGGTCGACCTGCAATGGGCGGACGATCTGAACCCGGTCACCCGCCCTTGTCGGCTGGAAAAACAGCGGGTGGACACCTTCGCCGACTGCTTTTTGAAGTTGAACTGGTTCAATCGGCGCAGCCACTGGCAGCGCACGTTGACGCTGTACGTCGATCATTACGCCAAGGCCGGCACGCCCAACGCGGTCAAGCTGGAATTCCAAGAGCGCACGGCGCCGCAGTGCAAGGGCTCGCTGATCTACAAGGCCGCCGCCTATGACGGCGATGGCGACGGGGTGCTGGAATCGTTTACCAACAGTGACATCGACCGCGATGGTATTGCGGACAAGGCCGATAAAGAGCTGATCCGCACGTTGTGTACGACCTTTCTGGGCTTTGAGTGGTACGCGCGTCAATAAGCGGGGTCAGGCTTCATCGAGCCGGGCGGCCAGGGCTTCGACCTGCTCCTGGCGCTCGGCCTGGCTCAATTTGGCGTGGGGGTTGAGGGACGACCACTGCGGGTGGGCGCGGGCCTTGTGCAGGGCGTCGGGCAGTTTGCCTTCGCGCCAGGTCTTGTCCTGCGGCGTGTCGACCTTGATGCTGTGCATCGCCGCATGACCGCGCAGGTTCAGGGCCTTGAGCAATTGGCGTTGGCGCAGGGCCAGCAGGCGCAGCACGCTGTCGTCGACGGTCAGCTCGCGCTGGCCCTTGATTTTGCCCAGCAGTCGCCCGCCATAGCTGCGCGCGGTTTGCAGCGCGCCACCGGCAATGGCGCCCGCCAGCGCGGCGGCGCCAAGGGTCAACCCACCCACCAGCAGGTCGACCCCGGCACCGGCGGCCGCGCCGGCGGCAATCCCGCCGCCGACGCGCACGCCGAGTTGCTTGAGGGTTTCCGGGTTGAACAGGTCATCGCCCCAGCGCCCGTCGAGCAGCGGCAAGTCGCTGGCGGCGGCGTCCTGCGGGCGGAAGCCGAACAGCTTGAGCAAGGCTTCCACGCAACGCTGCTCGCGCTGGCGCACGGCCTTGCGCAAATCGCCGATGGCTTGCGGTTCCTCTTCAGTGACCACGCTGCGCCGGCACGCGGCGCAGTCGATCAGCAGTTCGGCGATCAGCCGCGCGGCGCTTTGCTGGCGGGCCTGGCGTTGGGCGTGCTGGTCGAGGATCAGCCGTTCCAGTTGGGGCCGGGCGTTTTCCAGCAGCAGGGCGAGGCTTTCATACAGGCGGCGTTCGCCGTCTTCCGGCGGCGCGACGCTGTCGAACCGCACCAATGCGTGCAGGCCGAGGCGGGCCAGGGCTTCGCGCCAGTCCGGTTCGCGATGATCGTTGCTGCTGACGAAGTTGAGCACGGGCAATAACGGTTTGCCGCAACTGGCCAGCACTTGCAGTTCGTCGCGGTACTTGGCCAGCACCGGCTCGCGGGCGTCGATCACATACAGGCCGGCGTCGGAGGCCAGCAGTTGGCGCAGCACCTTGGCTTCCTGTTCGAAACGCTGGCGGGCTTCGCTGCCTTCCAGGAAACGCGCCAGGCGTGCCGGGCCGTCGAGGCGTTCGCCGGGGCGATCGAGGCGTTCCAGATAGTCGAGCAGGGCGATGGCGTCTTCCAGGCCGGGGGTGTCGTAGAGTTCCAGCAGGGCTTCGCCCTCGACCGACAAGCGCGCGCCTTCGACATGCCGCGTGGTGCTGGGGCGATGGGAGACTTCGCCGAAACCGACATCGCGGGTCAGGGTGCGCAGCAGCGAGGTCTTGCCGACATTGGTATGGCCGACCACGGCGAGTTTCAGGGGTCTAGTCATGGCCGCTCTCCAGCCAGTTCAACGGCGCGCAATCGGCGAAGGGCAGTTCCAGTTGTTGCAGCGCCGCGTGCCAATCGCCCAGGCGCTCGGCGTCCAGCGCCTGGCCGGGTGGCGCTTGCAGCAGCCACACGCGGGTGGCGCTGGCGCTGCGCGCCAGTTCGGCGATCAGCGCCAGGCTGCCCCGGTCGGGCGAGCGGCGCGGGTCGCAGGCGATGGCCAGGCGCGCGGGCGGGAAGCGGGTCAGTTGTTCCAGCAGTTTGTGGCGTGATTCGCGGCTGTCGAGGATGCCGGCGTTCTGCACGTTGCCCGGCAGCTTCGGCGGCCATGGGTGCTGGTCGTCGAGTTCGATGGCGACCACCAGCGCGCCGTCACTGTGCAGTTCGCTGACGCCGCCGCTGACCGCGTGCAACTGCTCCGGTGCCGCATCGTTGACCCCAAGCCGCTCGCTGCTCGGCATCAGGCGTTCGCGCAGTTGGCTGTAGCCGGGCAGGTTGAGGTCCAGGCGCAGGGCGGCGCGTCCGCGTTTCCAGCGCCACAGGCACAGCAGGGCGAGGATCAACCGCGGCAACAGGCCGTAGATCAGCAGCACGCCCACCAGCCAGGCGGCCCAGGCCTGGCGGGCGCTGTCGATGTTCAGGGCGGAATCGCCGCTGGCGCGAATCATCTCCACCGTGGGGACGTTGAAACCAAGCAGGGCGGGCAGGGCGCCGAGGGCTTGGGTCACGGCGACGAAGGTATCGGCGCCGAGGATGGTGGTTTCCCACACAAAACCGTAGCGCCGGGTGGCGAGCAGCGTCAGCAGGATCGCCAGCGCGCTGAGCAACGCGAGTAACCACAGGCTGTTGACCAGCACCCCGACGGCCCAGCGATTGAGCTTCTGGCGCTGCAATAGCAGCAGCAACGCCGGCGCCAGTTGCGCGGCTTTGGCGTCACGCGCGAATTTTTCGCTGAGCCACAACCACAGCCGGCCAAGGCTGGCGCTGTGTTCTCCGGCAAACAGCAGGCCCAATGCCCAACTGATCAGCAGGATCAGGTTCAAGCCGAGCAGGCTGCCCAGCGCCCAGAACACATTCACCGGGGTCAAGCCGTTACCCAGCGCAGCAAAGGCCAGGCCCGCACCACTGATCACCGCGACTATCGCCAGCAGTATCAGGGCCAAACGCGCACCTTGCAGCCAGCGGATGAGGGCGGTTGTCAGCCCATCGCGCTCGGCCAGGTGCAGGGCGCGCTGTTGAATGCGCGTCGGCAGGTCGCCACCGGCCGTGCGGGCCAGGCGATTGGCTTGCTGATCTTCTAGCGGGCCGGCGTGTTCTTCGCGCAGGCGCACGGTTTCCGTCAGCCAGAGTGTTTGCAGGGGGGTCAGTGCAGTCACGCGCCGTCCTGTTGTGTCAGTGAGCCTGGAGCATAACCGCTGTGCAGCCGGTTGGGGTACGCTTCGCGTGGCTCTGGTATTCTCGTCGCCATGAAAAAAACTCTCCCTCTAAGCCTGATCGCAGCCCTCGGTGAAAACCGTGTGATCGGCGTCGACAACAGCATGCCCTGGCATTTGCCGGGGGATTTCAAATATTTCAAGGCCACCACCCTGGGCAAGCCGATCATCATGGGGCGCAAGACCTGGGACTCCCTGGGCCGACCGCTGCCGGGGCGCTTGAACATTGTGGTCAGTCGTCAGACCGACCTGGCGCTGGAAGGTGCGGAAGTTTTTCCGTCGCTTGAAGCGGCGGTGGAACGCGCGCAGGCGTGGGCGCTTGAGCAAGGCGTGGATGAGCTGATGTTGATCGGCGGCGCGCAGCTTTATGCGCAGGGGCTGGAACAGGCGGATCGCCTGTACCTGACGCGGGTGGCGCTGAGCCCGGAAGGGGATGCGTGGTTTCCGGCGTTTGATGAGAACCAGTGGAAGTTGGTTTCCAATCTGCAGAACCCAGCCGAAGGTGACAAGCCGGCTTACAACTTCGAAGTCTGGGAAAAAGCCTAAAAGCATCGGGGGCAAGCCCCCTCCCACATTTGACCGAGTGAATGCGATCAAGTGTGGGAGGGGCGGTGCGACGATTCGACTTGCCCCCGATAGCGGTCTATCAGGCCTGCGCCAACTCCGCATGCTCATCCGCATTCAGCCGTTCTTTATCCGTCTGCTGCATGATCTGGCTGGTAATCGCCCCCGCTGTCATCGAACCGTTCACGTTCAACGCGGTACGGCCCATGTCGATCAGCGGCTCCACGGAAATCAGCAGCGCCACCAGTGACACCGGCAAGCCCATCGCCGGCAGTACGATCAGCGCGGCAAACGTCGCCCCGCCGCCCACGCCGGCAACGCCCGCCGAACTCAAGGTCACAATCGCCACCAGGGTCGCGATCCACAGCGGGTCCAACGGGTTGATGCCGACCGTCGGCGCGACCATCACCGCCAGCATTGCCGGGTAGAGACCGGCGCAACCGTTCTGGCCGATGGTCGCGCCGAACGAGGCGGCGAAACCCGCGATGGCGTGCGGGATGCCCAGGCGGCGGGTCTGCGCTTCGATACTCAGCGGGATCGCCGCCGCGCTGGAGCGGCTGGTGAAGGCGAACGTCAGCACCGGCCAGACCTTGCGCAAGAAGCGCAGCGGGTTGATCCCGGCCAGCGACAGCAGCAGGCCATGCACCACGAACATCAGCCCCAGCGCCAGGTACGAGACCACGACAAAACTGCCGAGCTTGATGATGTCTTGCAGGTTGGAGCCGGCGACCACCTTGGTCATCAGCGCCAATACGCCGTAGGGCGTGAGCTTCATCACCAGGCGCACCAGGCGCATCACCCAGGCTTGCAGGGTGTCGATGGCGTTGAGCACTTTCTGGCCCTTTTCCACGTCATCCTTGAGCAGTTGCAGCGCGGCCACGCCGAGGAAGGCGGCGAAGATCACCACGCTGATGATCGAGGTCGGCTTGGCGCGGGCCAGGTCGGCAAACGGATTCGCTGGCACGAACGACAACAGCAACTGCGGGATATTCAGGTCGGCGACCTTGCCCGCGTAGTCGTTCTGGATCACTTGCAGGCGCGCCATTTCCTGGGTGCCGGCCACCAGGCCTTCGGCGGTGAGGCCGAACAGGTTGGTCAGGCCGATGCCGATCAGCGCCGCAATCGCGGTGGTGAACAGTAGGGTGCCGATGGTCAGGAAGCTGATCTTGCCCAGGGACGCGGCGTTGTGCAGACGTGCCACGGCGCTGAGGATCGAAGCGAACACCAGCGGGATCACGATCATTTGCAGCAACTGCACATAACCGTTACCGACCAGATCGAACCAGCCGATAGAGGCTTTGAGGACCGGGTTGCCATCGCCGTAAATGGCGTGCAAGGCCGTACCGAACGCCACGCCGAGTATCAGGGCGAACAGGACCTTCTTGGCGAGGCTCCAGTTCGTTCGACGGGTTTGTGCCAGGCCCAGCAACAGGGCCACGAACACCAGTAAGTTGAGAATCAGGGGCAGATTCATTGAAGCTCCGTTGAGAGTGTTGCCAATCGCGTGAGCCTGCGATTGCGAACCGGGAAGCCTAACAGCTTGATATATATTGATTTAATACCAATATGGAATGGTGTCTGTCGTTTTTGGAATAAGTAGTTGGCGCTCAGGCACATGGCAATGGCGGAATCAGAACGCAAGCGGTCGCGACCGGGCGAAAACTGTCACAGGGATTTGTTAGCGTCGATGTCTTTCACTCAGGGAGACAACGCCTATGAAGCTCGCGCCGAAACTACTGGTATCCGCCGCATTCTGCCTCGCACTTGCCGGCCAGGCGTTCGCCGCCACCGAGTTGAAACACTGGCCGGCCCCGGCCGCCAAGCAACTGAACGAAATGATCGCCGCCAACGCCAACAAGGGTAACTTCGCGGTGTTCGACATGGACAACACCAGCTACCGCTACGACCTCGAAGAGTCCCTGCTGCCCTACATGGAAAACAAGGGCCTGATCACCCGCGACAGCCTCGACCCATCGCTCAAGCTTATGCCCTTCAAAGACACCGCCGAGCATAAGGAAAGTCTGTTCAGTTACTACTATCGCCTCTGCGAAGTGGACGACATGGTCTGCTACCCGTGGGTGGCCCAGGTGTTTGCAGGTTTTACCCTCAAGGAGCTCAAGGTCCAGGTCGATGAGTTGATGGCCTCCGGCAAGCCAGTGCCGGTCAGCTATTTCGAAGGCGACGCGGTGAAGAACTCCGAAGTCCAGCCGCCGAAAGTCTTCACCGGTCAGGCTGAGCTGTACAACAAACTGATGGAAAACGGCATCGAGGTGTATGTGATGACCGCCGCGTCGGAAGAGCTGGTACGCATGGTCGCTGCCGATCCGAAGTACGGCTACAACGTCAAACCGCAGAACGTCATCGGCGTGAGCACCCTGCTCAAGGACCGCAAGACCGGCGAACTGACCACCGCACGCAAGCAGATCACTGCCGGCAAATACGACGAAAAAGCCAACCTCGGTCTGGAATTGACCCCCTACCTGTGGACCCCGGCGACCTGGATGGCCGGCAAGCACGCCGCGATCCTGACCTACATCGACGAATGGAAAAAACCGGTGATCGTCGGCGGCGATACGCCCACCAGCGACGGCTACATGCTGTTCCACGATGTGGACGTGGCCAAGGGCGGCATTCACCTGTGGGTCAACCGCAAAGACAAGTACATGACCCAGCTCAACGGCATGATGGCCAAACACGCGGCCGCCCAGGCCAAGGAAGGCTTGCCGGTGACGGCGGACAAGAACTGGGTGATCGTCAAGCCGGATGAGATCCAGTAACAGGCTGAACACGGTCAAAAAATGTGGGAGGGGCGAATCGTCGCACCGCCCCTCCCACATGTTGATCTCCAGTGTTTTGGAGAATTGCTCCAGGCAAAAAAATGCCCCGCACTTGGCGGGGCATTTTCATGGGCGGGCCTTACAGCCCGTCCAGCATCGCCTTGTTACGCACCGCACCCTTGTCGGCACTGGTCGCCAGCAACGCATAAGCCTTCAACGCGGTAGTGACTTTGCGCGGACGCTTCTCCACCGGCTTCCAGCCCTTCTTGTCCTGCTCGACCCGGCGCGCGGCCAGTTCTTCGTCGCTGATCAACAGGTTGATCGAGCGGTTCGGAATGTCGATCAGTACCTTGTCGCCGTCCTGTACCAGGCCAATCGCGCCGCCGGCAGCGGCTTCAGGCGAAGCATGGCCGATGGACAGGCCCGAGGTGCCGCCGGAGAAACGGCCGTCGGTCAGCAGCGCGCAGGCTTTGCCCAGGCCCTTGGATTTCAGGTACGAAGTTGGGTAGAGCATCTCCTGCATACCCGGGCCGCCTTTCGGGCCTTCGTAGCGGATGATCACGATGTCGCCTTCTTTGACTTCGTCGGCGAGGATGCCGCGTACCGAGCTGTCCTGGCTTTCGTAGATCTTGGCGCGACCTTCGAAGACGTGGATCGACTCATCCACACCGGCGGTTTTCACCACGCAGCCGTCGAGGGCGATGTTGCCGTACAGCACGGCCAGGCCGCCTTCTTTCGAATAGGCGTGCTCGACACTGCGGATGCAGCCGTTTTCACGGTCGACGTCGAGGGTGTCCCAACGGGTCGACTGGCTGAACGCGGTCTGGGTCGGGATGCCCGCCGGGCCGGCCTTGAAGAAGGTGTGTACGGCTTCGTCGTCAGTCTGGGTGATGTCCCACTTGGCGATGCCTTCGGCGAGGGACTTGCTGTGTACGGTCGGCAGGTCGGTGTGCAGCAGGCCGCCGCGCGCCAGGGAACCTAAGATCGAGAAGATCCCGCCGGCGCGGTGCACGTCTTCCATGTGGTACTTCTGGATGTTCGGCGCGACTTTGCACAGTTGCGGCACGTGGCGGGACAGACGGTCGATGTCGCGCAGGTCGAAATCGATCTCGGCTTCCTGGGCCGCGGCCAGCAAGTGCAGGATAGTGTTGGTGGAACCGCCCATGGCGATGTCCAGGGTCATGGCGTTTTCGAACGCCTTGAAGTTGGCGATATTGCGCGGCAACACCGACTCATCGTTCTCGCCATAGTAGCGTTTGCACAGCTCGACGATGGTGCGGCCGGCCTGCAGGAACAGTTGCTCGCGGTCGCTGTGGGTGGCCAGCGTGGAACCGTTGCCCGGCAAGGCCAGGCCCAGGGCTTCCACCAGGCAGTTCATCGAGTTGGCGGTGAACATGCCGGAGCATGAACCGCAGGTCGGGCAGGCGCTGCGCTCGTATTCCGCGACCTTCTCGTCAGAAGCGCTGGAATCGGCGGCGATGACCATGGCATCGACCAGGTCGAGGCCGTGGGAGGCGAGTTTGGTCTTGCCGGCTTCCATCGGGCCGCCGGAGACGAAGATCACCGGGACGTTCAGGCGCAAGGCGGCCATCAGCATGCCGGGGGTGATCTTGTCGCAGTTCGAGATGCACACGATGGCGTCGGCGCAGTGGGCGTTGACCATGTACTCCACGGAGTCGGCGATGATCTCGCGGCTCGGCAGGGAATACAGCATGCCGTCATGGCCCATGGCGATGCCGTCGTCCACGGCGATGGTGTTGAATTCTTTGGCGACACCGCCGGCGCGTTCGATCTCGCGGGCGACCAGTTGGCCCAGGTCCTTGAGGTGGACGTGGCCGGGGACGAACTGTGTGAACGAGTTGGCAATCGCGATGATCGGCTTCTTGAAGTCGTCATCTTTCATCCCCGTGGCACGCCACAGTGCGCGGGCGCCGGCCATGTTGCGGCCGTGGGTGGATGTTTTCGAGCGGTAATCAGGCATTGGAGCACTCCGGGCGGCTAATCAGGTACTTAAGGGGAGTGAGCTTCTATTGACGTCAGGAACACTCAGAAATAGCCGTGTGTCCGGAAGTTGCCGCTCGCGTCGCGGGATCGCCGCACGCCTGGGCCTTGAGCTCATAAACCCGCCGGGGATGACTGGCGATGAATAGGGCCGATTCTACACCGCTGGCGGCTGGAGGGAATGGTTGGGCGTGTATTGGCGGCGTCAACCGACGTCCAATAGTTGCTGGCGACGTGAAATCAATGAGTTCAACACGAGAGCCGTTGTACTCAGCAGCAAAAAAGTCAATGCCAGGGTCATTTGCAAGTTAATCGTGCTTATGTTGATCAATGCGCTAATCAATCCACCCAGTATAAAAATTAAAGTGTTCCCAGCCGATGCCGCCGTACCGGCACTTTCCGGGAACACGTCCATGGCTTTAGAGGTCGCGATGGGCCGACAAATGGTCGTGCCAGTCGTGCAGATAATCATTGGCACCAATACCGTCACCGTTGAAAGCTCAAACACGCGGGACAGAAAAAGCATCAACAGTCCGGAGCAAAAAATCAGGGCCAAACCGAAAATGATCTGAGTCGTGGGCGCGAGCCAATTAGAGAGTATGCGAGCCACAATGCCGCCAGTCACGTAAGCCGCGCCGTAAAGCAGTAAGGTTAGGGAGAACTCATAGGTGGACAGCTTCAGCTGATCCATGAATATGAGCGGTGATATGACAATGAATGAAAAATGACAGGCGAAAGCAATGGCTGCAATTAGCCAGTAACCGACGAAACTTCCGCTGCTCAGTACCCGCTGATAAGCGCGGACGATATTTTGGTTCGGATGTGGCGTTGTAGGATGACCATCCAGAAAAAAGTACGCTTTTAATAAAGCGCCAACGGCCAATGTAATAAAAAGAAAAAAGCTGCCAGGCCAATCAAGAAACTGTTGCAGTAGGCTGCCGAGTAGCGGTGATAGGGAGATAAAAATTCCGCTGGCTGTAATCATCAAGATGCGTAACCGATCCCTCTCTTTACCTTCAAACATATCCTGAACCAAGGCCTGTGACAGCACGAAACAGCCGCAGCCTATGGCTTGAATCATCCTGAATATCAGAAACCATGTGTATTCGTTCGAGAACACACAACCGGTTGCCCCGATGATTGATACAACCATCCCTCCAATCAACAAGCTCTTACGCCCAAGGGTATCTGAGAGTGGACCGATTAAAAGTTGTGATAGGGAAATGCCGATTGCAAAAAGGCTGATGGAGAACGCAATGTCTGCAGGCTTACTCTGAAAGTGCGCAGCCAATGCAGGAAAGGATGGGAGTAGGACATCCAGGGGGAAAACACCGAGTAACACCATCGTCATTAATAGAATGACCGCAGATCTACGCTTTTTTTTGCCTTCGATAGATGTAGATGCATCATTCATCTAAAAGTCTCCTATTAGAGAACATCTGTCGGATTTCAGGTTGTTTGAAGCAGTCGGCTCTTTTCAATGCTTGAAGCGTCGAACTAGCACCTGAGCGCGTGCGAAGAATATGAGCCTGTGGGTCCGCCATCGTAATCAGTATTTGCTGAACAGCGGTCTTGCTCAATTGCACGCTGCGTAAACTTCGTTCGAGCCATTTTTGATCAGATTCAAAGAAAATAAAAAGAATCTCTAAGAGCTGTCTTGCGGACGAGAGACGTACTTCGTCGCTCATTTGAAACCACAAATAATGAAATACCTCGCTAAAATAACGGCTGTGTCTTGCTTCGTCAGCCAGATGGTCACTGAGCATCTCCTGAACGCTGCATACCAGCGTATTTTGACAAACCTCACGCAGATCTTTAGCAATGATCGTTTCCGATACGAAGCCAATTAGAAACCATGTGAGTGCTCTCGGCTTATCCGGGGTTCTGTCGATAAGATGATTGAGCCGCGTTATTCGTCTGTGCGTGGTCGGTCGGTCAGTCATTCCGTAGAAGTCAATAACTTGCTCGGCAAGCTGATTGGAAAATAGCGCATGGTAACCTTCATCAGTATAGAGTTGCAGAGCAGCTGTTTTCATACGCGGCGGTATTGTAAAATCGAGCTCATCATGAATGATTACTTCGACGGAGCGATTAACAATTCGGTGCTCAAGTACTGTTGTGTAGTGAAGGAAATTTACTAGGTGATTAGCGCAAAGACGTTTAGTGATGGCCGGATCGGCTGAGCTGATTTCCGGATGACTGAGGTAAGGAAGGAGAGCGGGGGGAAACCAATCTTGTGATTCCAGTTGTTTTTCTATGTCCGTAGGCAATTTATAGTGGTGATCACTGGTGCGTACCGATGCGTGAGTATTCCACTCTCCAAGAGTGAAGCGGTTCTTCCATATGCCAGGGTCGATGAGCGGCTCGATCATGAATTCTACCCTCGGTTGTTCAACAGTGATTTCAGTTCTTTGCACATTACTTGTCCGTCGCTTTTACCGCACCCAACAAAAAATAAGGCTTGTTCAGGGTTGTTTTCTTCAATATTTAACAATGATTCGACCTGATGGTCTGTCAGCGCGCCAGTCAACCAAGTGCTCAGTCCCAGCGCGGTCGCGACTAATTGAAAGGTTTGTGAGATATGACCTGCTTCGACATAGGCCATCCGATAAGCTCGCGAGTGTTCATATTTCCACCACAGTTTGTCGAATCGGCAAGTGATGAAAAGACCCGCTGGAAGATTGTTGATGAAGTGCTGTCCTGATAGCACATGTCCTAATGACTGATTAATCTGTGGGTTAACGAGGCTCAGCGTGTGCTCCGCTGCGTTATAAGCGTAGATTCCGGGTTGCAAGCCCTCTATATTTTGAGCATACAGAAAACCTTCGCATGCGTTTAATCCTCCGCCGGATGGGCTGCTTCTTCGTGCCTCAAGGCCTTGCGCGACGCTTTCATCAATATTGTTTATTCTTTCTTTTAAATAGCCTAAGCATAGGTAAAGGATCGTACTTATGGCCTGTAAAGGTACAGGTTCGCCCGTGAAGGTGCGGCAGGTTTTTCGGATAAACAAAACATGTTGAAGTGAGTGCTCTGGCAGTTTAAGTGGCGTTGGTAGGCGAATTAAAGGGGGGTCAACGTGCTTGATGGATGTTCGGGCTAGAGGAGGAGGGATGGCTAGTGTTTTCTTACAGTGTTCAAGATAGATACTCGCCCATTCAGCAGCGTTTTCGGGTACGTGGCTACAAGGAATGTTCTTGGTGCCAATATGAAAGATTTTTGATAGTTCATCCCAGCCCCAAATAAGGCGCTCGGGTGCGCGGGTTGTCAATATTCCTGCTGCGAATAATTGAGCGTCTATTGGGCTTGAGTTATCAAAGTTGTCTGGGTTGTTTATCAGTTCGGTGAGCCGTATTGAGTAGGCTAGGTTTAACTCGAACTGTTTATGGCTTTTATAGTTCCACACTACCGTGGCCGGTGTTTGGGGAAGAATGAATATATAAGGGGCTATTTGCATTGCCATGCCTTCCATTTTTTCTGAAAGCGCTGGGTAGCCGGCACTCCCCAGCGTTTCATTTTCTTAGCGGGCTTTCGGTGCTACTACGAAAGCTAAGTTGGCAATGTGAGAAGTTTCCAGATTGATTGTTTTCATTTTTGGATCTCCTTGATTTAGCTTGTTGATTTAGCTTGATTTGAGTTAAATATCACCGACGAAGGTGATAATTAAAATCATAGGAGTTAATTATGGATTTTCAAGAAAAAACTGCGTAAGACTCTTCGGGTTTTTTTGTCGGAGTGGTACTACAAAATGATGCGGGTTCTTCGTTTTATGTTTAATTGACGGCCATTGAAAGACTGTCGATCGTGATGATTTTAGGTAATGAAGTTGGGGATTCCATGTGGAATCCCCATTTCTGATGTCGATCAGCTATTCGGCAACAACCGGCACGTAATGCTCTTGATGTACCGCGTCTCAACAATCGCCGGGTGCACCGGATGATCCGGGCCCTGGCCGCCGCGTTCAAGCATCTGGATGTTGCGGTCCAGGTGGCGGGCGCTGGTCAGCAGGATGTTCTGCAGGTCGTCTTCCGGCAGGTGCATCGAGCACGAGGCGCTGACCAGGATGCCGTCCTTGCTGAGCAGGCGCATGGCTTGCTCGTTGAGGCGGCGGTAGGCGCCTTCGCCGTTTTTCATGTCTTTTTTGCGTTTGATGAAGGCCGGTGGGTCGGCGACGATCACGTCGAAGCGTTCTTCGCTGGCTTTCAGCTCTTTGAGGGCTTCGAAGACGTCGCCTTCGATGCAGGTCATTTTCTCGGCGACGCCGTTCAGCGCGGCGTTGCGCTCTACACCGTCGAGGGCGAAGGCCGAGGCGTCGACGCAGAACACTTCAGTGGCGCCGAAGGCCGCGGCTTGCACGCCCCAGCCGCCGATGTAGCTGTACAGATCGAGGACGCGCTTGCCTTTGGCATACGGGGCCAGGCGTGCGCGGTTCATGCGGTGGTCGTAGAACCAGCCGGTTTTCTGGCCCTGGATCACCGGGGCTTCGAATTTCACGCCGTTTTCTTCCAGCGCGACCCACTCCGGCACCAGGCCGAACACGGTTTCGACGTAGCGGTTGAGGCCTTCGGCGTCGCGCGCGGCGGAGTCGTTCTTGAACAGAATGCCGCTCGGCTTGAGCACTTGGGTCAGGGCGGCGATCACGTCTTCTTTATGCGCTTCCATGGTCGCCGAGGCGATCTGTACCACCAGGATGTCGCCAAAACGGTCGACCACCAGGCCCGGCAGCAGGTCGGAATCGCCGTAGACCAGGCGGTAGAACGGCTTGTCGAACAGGCGGTCGCGCAGGGACAGGGCGACGTTCAGGCGGTGTACCAGCAGCGACTTGTCCAAAGGCAACTTGATGTCACGCGACAGCAGGCGCGCGCAGATCAGGTTGTTCGGGCTCATGGCCACGATGCCCAGGGTCTTGCCGCCGGCCGCTTCGAGGATGGCCTGGTCGCCCGCCTGGAAGCCGTGAAGTGGGGTGGCGGCCACGTCGATTTCGTTGCTGTAGACCCACAGGTGGCCGTTGCGCAAACGACGATCGGCGTTGGCTTTGAGACGCAGGCTTGGCAGGGACATGACGTCGCTCCGGAAAAAAGAGCGGGAGTATACCGTGTTGCATTACATTTCGTGGCTTGGCCTGATGGGTTGCAGGGGGCGCGCGTGCTGTGGCGTCCATTTGATAGGAGTGCCATTTGGTTTTTTGAGGTGTCGGTCAGCTTCCCATCGGGGTTAGAATCCCCCTCTCGCCCAGAGTGTGTACTTATGTCCCAAGAGCTTTCCGCCGAACAGATCCAGCAGGCCCTGCAAGGCATCAGTGTGCCGCCTCAGCCGCAAATCATGGTGGATTTGCAGATGGAACAGTACATGCCCGACCCGGACCTGGAAGTGATCGCGCGGTTGATTTCCCAGGACCCGGGCCTGTCCGGCGCGCTGCTGAAGATCGTCAACTCGTCGTATTACGGCCTGAGCAACAAGATCGCCTCGATCCAGCGCGCCGTTAACCTGCTGGGTAGCCGTTCGATCATCAACCTGATCAACGCCCTGTCGATCAAGGGCGAGATGAGCGACGACACCATCGTCACCCTCAACCGTTTCTGGGACACCGCCCAGGACGTGGCCATGACCTGCCTCACCCTGGCCAAGCGCACCGGCGCCCAGGCGGTGGACGAAGCCTATGCCCTGGGGCTGTTCCACGATTGCGGCGTACCGCTGATGCTCAAGCGCTTCCCCAATTACATGGTGGTGCTCGAAGAGTCCTACGCCAATGCCGGTGCCGACTGCCGAGTGGTCGACACCGAAAACAATGCGTTCAACACCAACCATGCGGTGGTCGGCTATTACACCGCCAAGTCCTGGCGCCTGCCGGAGCATGTGACCGACGCCATTGCCAACCATCACAACGCCCTGGCGATCTTCAGCGATGAGTCGCCGCGCAATCCGCAACTCAAGAACCTGCTGGCGATCCTGAAAATGGCCGAGCACATCTGCTCGTCGTACCGGGTGTTGGGCAACCAGCCGGTCGACTATGAGTGGGACGCGATTGGCCATCTGGTGCTGGACTACGTGGGCCTGTCGGACTACGACTTCGAAAGCATGAAATTGTCGATCCGCGAACTGGGCGCGCACTGACCCTTACCTCACGAGGCACACATGCCCGAGTTACCAGAAGTCGAAACCACTCGGCGCGGGATTGCGCCGCACCTGGAAGGCCAGCGGGTCAGCCGCGTCGTGGTGCGCGAGCGACGCCTGCGCTGGCCGATCCCGGAAGACCTCGATGTACGCCTGTCCGGGCAGCGCATCGTGCTGGTGGAGCGGCGGGCCAAGTACCTGTTGATCAACGCCGAAGTGGGCACCCTGATCAGTCACCTGGGCATGTCGGGCAACCTGCGCCTGGTGGAAGTCGGCCTGCCGGCGGCCAAGCATGAGCATGTGGACATCGAGCTGGAGTCGGGCCTGGCCCTGCGCTACACCGACCCTCGGCGTTTTGGCGCGATGCTCTGGAGCCAGGACCCGCATAACCACGAACTGCTGATCCGCCTGGGGCCGGAGCCGTTGACCGACCTGTTCGATGGCGAACGCCTGTTCAAACTGTCCCGTGGGCGTTCGATGGCGGTCAAGCCGTTCATCATGGACAACGCGGTGGTGGTGGGCGTGGGCAATATCTATGCGACCGAAGCGCTGTTCGCGGCGGGGATCGATCCGCGCCGCGAGGCCGGTGGCATTTCACGCGGGCGCTATCTGAAGCTGGCGATCGAGATCAAGCGCATTCTGGCGGCCGCCATCGAGCGCGGCGGCACCACCTTGCGCGACTTTATCGGCGGCGACGGGCAGCCGGGGTATTTCCAGCAGGAACTGTTCGTCTACGGCCGGGGCGGCGAGGCGTGCAAGGTCTGCGGGAGCGAGTTGCGCAATGTGGTGCTGGGGCAGCGGGCGAGTGTGTTTTGCCCTAAGTGCCAGAGCTGATTGCTGTGTGATGGCGGATATCGCCATCGGGGGCAAGCCCCCTCCCACATTTGAATGTATTCACACATCAACGTGTGGGAGGGGGCTTGCCCCCGATGAGGCCCTCACAGACGCCACCAGGCTCAAGCCTTACCGGTAATCTTCCGGTATTTCTCCATCAACTGCGCTTCAGTCTCCGGATGGGCTTCATCCAGTGGAATGCAATCCACCGGGCACACCTGCTGGCACTGCGGTTCGTCGTAGTGGCCGACGCACTGGGTGCAGAGGTTGGGGTCGATCACGTAGATCTCTTCGCCTTGGGAAATCGCGGCGTTCGGGCACTCGGGTTCGCAGACGTCGCAGTTGATGCAATCGTCGGTGATGATCAAGGACATGGAAACTCCTGCCAGGGCAGTCAGCCAAGGCATCTGGAAAACTAATGCGCGCAATTGTGCCGCATTGGCGCCCGCAGTGCGAGCGGGCGCCGAGTGAGCGGTCTTACTTCTTGAAGCGCAGGGTCAGCGCATCAGCCACGGCCGGATGCACGAACTTGGTGATATCCCCGCCCAGGGCCGCGATTTCACGGACCAACGTCGAGGAAATGAACGAATAACGCTCCGACGGCGTGAGGAACAGGCTTTCCACGTCCGGCGCCAGTTGGCGGTTCATGTTGGCCAACTGGAATTCGTATTCGAAGTCCGATACCGCGCGCAGGCCGCGCAGGAACACATTGGCGTTCTGCTCTTTGGCGAAATGTGCCAGCAGCGTCGAGAAACCCACCACTTCGACGTTGGGCAGGTGCTTGGTGACCTCGCGCGCCAGCTCCACGCGCTGTTCCAGGGGAAACAGCGGGTTTTTCTTGGGGCTGGCAGCGACCGCGATGATCACATGGTCGAACAAGCGCGAGGCGCGTTCGACCAGATCGCCATGGCCTTTGGTAATCGGGTCGAAGGTACCTGGGTACAACACTCGGTTCATCGCGTCGTCCTGGCGGAGTCCGTTGGGGAACCGGATGGTATCGCAGCCGTCCCGGTCGGCCAAGTCGACTTATGCAGATAGACCCGCGAAATACCCTGTTTTTTCATGCCGTTTTCAGACGTTCGGCCAATGCGCTCGCCAGTTGCGCGGTCAATCCGTACACCGACAACTGCGGGTTGGCGCCAATGCTGGTGGGGAACAGCGAACCATCGTGGATCGACAGGTTGCGCAACTGGTGATGGCGACCGAGGCTGTCGGCCACCGCATTTTTCGGCTCTTCGCCCATGGCGCAGCCGCCCATCACGTGGGCGCTGCCCAGGCAGGTGCGGTGCAATTCCAGGTTGAGGCCGTCGATCAGGCTGCGTGCTTCGGCCAGGGTCTTCACGTAGCGCGCATCGTGATGCAGCGGCTTGACCGACTTGGCGCCCGCCGCGAACTGGATCTCGGCCATGCTGTGGAACGCGCGGCGCAGGCCGTCCCAGGCGTAAGGCGACACCTGGTAATCGAGCACCGGTGTGCCGTCGCCGCGCAGTTCCACGCTGCCGCCGGGGCTGTCGGGGTGGAAGCCGTCGCGCAGCAGGGCGAGCATTGCGTGGGTATGTGGCAATTGGCTCATGTCCAGGGCGTTCTGGGTGCCGTAGCCGCCGAGCAGCGTACTGGCCAGCGCCGGGTGCAGCGGCGGCGCTTCGAGCTTGTACGACATTCTGCCGGTGGTGCCGTCCAGCCATTGGAAGTGATCGGAATAGATCGACTGCGGCGCGCCATAGAACGGGTTGATCACCTCGTCGAACAGCGCCGCGGAGAAGTTCACCAAATGCAAAAAGGTGCGCTTGCCCAGCCGCGAATGCGGGTCGGGGGCGGCCGAGCGCATCAGCAGCGCCGGGCTGTTGATGCCGCCGCCGGCCAGCACGTAATGCCTGGCCTTGACCGTGATCTTGCGTCCAGTCGGCGCCACGCAGCGTTCGTCCATGGCCACGCATTCCAGGCTATTGATGCGGTCGCCGCTGTAGACCAGGCGTTCGGCGCGGGCCAGGTACAGCAGCTCGCCGCCTTTCTCCAGGGTGGAGGGGATGGTGGTCACCAGCATCGACTGCTTGGCGTTGACCGGGCAACCCATGCCGCAATAACCCAGGTTGAAGCAGCCGCGCACGTTGCGCGGGATCACATGCCAGCTGTAGCCCAACTGTTCGCAGCCTTTGCGGATCACGTCGTTGTTGGCGTTGGGCGGCATGGCCCAGGGAGCGATGCCCAGGCGCTGTTCCATTTTTTCGAACCATGGCGCCATGTCCGCGCTGCTGTGGCCCTTGACCGCATATTCGCTGGCCCAGTGGCTGAGGGTGGCGTCCGGGGTGCGGAAGCTGGAGGTCCAGTTGATCAGCGTGGTGCCGCCCACGGCCCGGCCTTGCAAGATGGTGATGGCGCCGTCCTTGCTCATGCGGCCGATGCCTTCTTGATACAGGCTGGCGTAGGCCTCGTCTTCGAGCAGCTTGAAATCGCTGCTGGTCTTGAGCGGGCCTTCTTCGATCAGCAGCACTTTGTAGCCGGCGGCGCTGAGGATTTCGGCAGTGGTGCCGCCGCCGGCACCGCTGCCGATGATCGCTACGTCGGCTTCCAGCGTCAGGTCGCGGTCGAGGGCGGCGCCATTGTGGGTTTTCCAGCCGCGGGCCAGGCCGTCGCGGAACAGATCGGGTACAGGCATCGGGGTCGTCTCTTGTTTTTATTGGGGGGATGCGAATCAGATCTTCGGCGGCCCGGGGTAGCCGCAATGGGCCCAGGACGCCGGCCGGAAGTACCAGGCCATGATCACCAGCTTGAGCAACGAACCCTGGCCCATGCGCAGCAGGTTCAGGTAGCTGTTTTCCCAGCGGTGCAGGAAGTTGCGGATCTGTTCGCCACTGGCGTTTTCCCAACTGCCCCAGACCCCGGTCAGTGGGCCGCGGGTGATGCCCATGCCCAGCACGTCGAACAATTGCTGGGTCAGCTTGAACATCTCCGGCGACAGGTGCTGCAGGCTGTAGTCGAGTTTTTTCAGGGTGTCTTCAATCCCGCTGGCGACTTCCTGGGCGCTGGCCACGCCTTCCAGCAGCACCGGGATCACCGCGCGCAGAAACGGCAAGTCACTGCTGCGCAACAGGGCAAAGCCGCTGGCCGGAGTGCTGCTGGAGCAACCGCTGAGGCTGGCACCCAGCCCGGCGGTGGCCAGGAAGGCGCTGGCGCACAGGCCGATTTTCAGGACGCCGCGCCGCGACAGCGCGGGTGAATCAGTCAGGCTTGGGTTCATTGTTATGGTTATCCCGAGGGTGGCGGTATCAGCGGATAAACAGCTTCTGGATCAGCTTCTGGATCGATTTGCCGTAAGGCGGGTAGATCAACTTCGCGGCGTTCAGGCGCTGCTTGACCAGCACGCCCTTGGCCTTGCTGAACGTGAGGAACCCTTCATGACCGTGGTAGTGGCCCATGCCTGATGGGCCGATGCCGCCGAAAGGCATGTCGTCCTGAGCCACATGCAGCAGCGTGTCGTTCAGGCATACGCCGCCGGAGTGGGTTTCGTGGAGTACGCGGTTCTGTTCGCGCTTGTTGTAGCCGAAGTAGTACAGGGCCAGTGGGCGAGGCCGCTGATTGATGTAGGCAAAGGCTTGGTCGATGCCGCGATAAGGCACGATCGGCAGCACCGGGCCGAAGATTTCGTCCTGCATCACCGTCATTTCATCGCTGACATTCAACAGCAGGCTGTGGGCCATGCGGCGTGCCTGGCCCTGGTCGTACAGAGGGATCAGGGTGGCGCCCTTGTCGGTGGCGTCCTTCACGTAGGCGTTGAGCCGGGCCAGTTGCCGTTCGTTGATGATGGCGGTGTAGTCCGGGTTGTTGGCCAGAGTCGGGTAAAAACCACGAAGCGCCTTGCTGTAGGCCTCGACGAAACCCTCGACGCGATCTTCCGGCACCAGCACGTAGTCCGGCGCCACGCAGGTTTGCCCGGCGTTCAGGGCCTTGCCGAAGGCGATGCGTTCGGCGGCGTCCTTGAGGGGCACATCGGCGGAAACGATCGCCGGCGATTTGCCGCCCAGTTCCAGCGTGACCGGAGTCAGATGCTCGGCCGCCGCGCGCATCACATGTTTACCGATGCTGGTGGCGCCGGTGAACAGCAGATGATCGAAGCGCAGCCTGGAAAACGCCATGCCGACGTCGGCCTCGCCCAGCACCACGCACACCAGGTCTTCGGGGAAGACCTTCGCCAGCAGGGTCTTGAGCAGTTCGCCGGTGGCCGGGGTCGATTCGCTGAGTTTGAGCATCACCCGGTTGCCCGCGGCCAACGCACCCACCAATGGCCCGATGGCCAGGTACAGCGGGTAGTTCCAGGGCACGATCACCCCGACCACGCCCAGCGGTTGGTAGATGACTTTGGCCGAGGCGGGCTGGAAGGCAATGCCTACAGCACGGCGGGAAGGTTTCATCCAGCCACTGAGGTGTTTGCTCGCATAGTGAATGCCATGCAGGCTGGGCATCAGTTCGGCGAACAGGGTTTCGTCGGCGCTGCGATGGCTGAAGTCCTGGCTGATCGCGTCGATCAGCGCCTGGCGTTCGTCGCTGAGCACTTCGCGCAAGGCCCTGAGCCATTGCTGGCGTTGCGCGGCCGGCGGCATCGGGTTGGCGGCATAGGCGCGGCGTTGGGCGTCGAACAGGCCCTGAAGTTGATCCAGTGTCTGGGAATCTTGCGGGTAGGCAACGTTGGCAGACATGGTGCAGTTCCGGATTGTTATTGGTCCGCCTGGATTTTTAGAGTTATTGCTCTAAATTGTCAAATGGCATTGCAGCCACAACTGGATTTATCCCGGCAAGGTTAGGCCGTAAGATGGTCGATCACGTGTACAGAAGCTGATCCCCTATGGCACCACGAGTAAAGACCAGCGAGCGCATTGTGCAAACCAGCCTGGAGCTTTTTAACCAGCAGGGCGAGCGCAGTGTCAGCACCAACCATATCGCCGCCCATATGGAAATTTCGCCGGGCAACCTGTACTACCACTTCCCCAACAAGCAGGCGATCATCGCCGTGTTGTTTCGCGAATACGAAGCCTTGGTCGACAGTTTCCTGCGCCCGCCCCAGGGTCGCACCATGGTGGTGGAGGACAAGCGCTTCTACCTGCAGGCGGTCCTGGCTGGTATGTGGCGCTACCGTTTCCTGCACCGTGACCTCGAACACCTGCTGGAGAGCGACCCGGAACTGGCCACCGGCTACCGGCGCTTTTCCCAGCGTTGCCTGATTCAGGGTGGCGCCATTTACCGAGGGTTTGTCGATGCCGGCATTCTCAATATGGATCCGGTGCAAACCGAGGCGCTGACCCTCAACGCCTGGATCATCCTCACCTCCTGGGTGCGGTTTTTGTGTACCACCAATGAAAAATCCACGCATCTGAGCGCCGAAGCGATCAAGCGCGGGGTGTATCAGGTGCTGGTGCTGGAAGCGGGGTTTGTGACGCCGCAGGCCAAAGCGGCGGTGGATGCACTGTTCAAAGAGTTTTACGTGCCGTTGAACCAGGCACTGGAAGAAGTGAAGTAGGATCTTTCCCGAATTTGTTCACAGGAGTCTGTCATGCCACTTGCCCAACTGATCAGCCCCCAGCAACTGGCCGAGCGCCAACAGCGCGGCGCTCTGGTGATACTAGACTGCCGCTTTGCCCTGGAAGACCCGGACTACGGAATGTGCAGCTACGCCGAAGGGCATATCGAAGGCGCGCAATATGCTGACCTGGAGCGCCATCTCAGTGGGCCGGTGACCAAGGGCGTGACCGGGCGTCACCCGTTGCCGCAGGCGCAGACGCTCGCCGAGCAACTGCGTGCCTGGGGCATCAATGCCGATACCGATGTGGTGCTCTACGACGACGGCCCGGGTGTTTATGCCGCCCGCACCTGGTGGTCGCTGGCGTGGCTGGGCAAGCGTGATGGCGTGTTTATCCTGGACGGTGGCTTGAAGGCCTGGCACGCGGCCGGCTTCCCGTTAAGCCTGGATGCGCCGGTGATCGAGCGCGGCACCTTTGTCGGCACGCCGGACAATCGCCTGTTGCTGGATGCCAAGCAGCTGCAAAAACGCCTGGGCCAACCAGGCCTGACCCTGATCGACGCCCGCGCCCAGCCGCGCTTTCGCGGCGATGTCGAGCCTATCGACCCGATTGCCGGGCACATTCCCGGCGCGCAATGTGCGGCGTTCACCGAAAACCTGGGCAGCGATGGGCGTTTCCTGCCGGCCGAGCAGCTCAAGCAGCGCTTCGCCGCCCAGTTGCAAGGCCGTTCGCCGGATGAGTTGGTGGCGTATTGCGGTTCGGGCGTGACGGCATGCCATAACCTGTTCGCCCTGAGCCTGGCGGGTTACCCGTTGGGCAAGTTGTATGCGGGCTCGTGGAGCGAGTGGATTACTGATCCAACGCGGGAAATCGCGACGGGCGACTGAGTTGTCCTGCGTGTAAACCCACCTTGTTTAACGGGGTTGTGTCAGCAGCCATTGCGGAATCCGCCGCTCCAGGTAGTAACCGGGGCGCTTCAGCGAACCGTCGACAAACCCCACATGCCCACCCTTGGCCAGCAATTCGAACTCGGTGCAATCCGACAACTCGCTGGCTTCGGGCAGGCTATGGGCGAAGACAAACGGGTCATCGGCCGCCTGGATGATCAGGGTCGGCGTGCGGATATCGCCCAGGTAGTAACGGCTCGACGCGCGGCGGTAATAGTCTTCGGCACTGAGGAAACCATGCAGCGGCGCGGTGACCCGGCCGTCGAAGTCCCAGAACGTGTGCATCTTCTCCAGAGACCCGAGTGCCTCCAGGGCCTTGAGCCCTTCAGCACGACCATCCTGTAAAAAGCGGCTTTGCTTGACGCGGATATACGCCACCATCTCGCGCATGAAGTGCTTTTGGTACACCCGCGAAAAGCCCAGGCCGATGCGATCGGCGCACTGATCCAGACGAAACGGCACCGACACCGCCGCCGCGCCTTGCAGCCCCGAATTCGCGCCGGTTTCGCCCAAATGCTTGAGCAGCACGTTGCCCCCCAGGGAATAACCCACCGCATACAACGGCGCCAACGGCCGCTTGGCGCGCAGATGGGCAATCGCTGCCGCCAGGTCTTCGCTGGCGCCCGAGTGGTAGCTGCGCGCCAACAGGTTCGGCTCGCCCGAGCATCCGCGCCAGTTCAAGGCCGCACTGGCCCAGCCCTGGGCAGCGAGGGCTTTTTGCAGGCCGGCCACGTAAGGCGAGTTGGACGAGCCGGTCAGCCCATGCAGTACCAGCACCAACGGCGCTTGCGCGTCATGAGGGCCATGCCAGTCGAGGTCGAGAAAGTCGCCGTCGTCCAGCCACAGGCGTTCGCGTGGGCGTTCGAGGTGCGTGGTCGGGCGCCACAGCGGCCCCCACAACGTTTGCAGATGAGGGTTGCCGAGGCCGAAGGCGGGTTTGAACAGGTCTGAAGAGGGGGTCATGACACTCTCTGTGGCACGCGGACTCACTGTGGCGAGCGAGCTTGCTCGCCACAAAAGCCCGTTCAGGCCGAGGGCTGTACCGAACGTTGCCACAATGCGTAATACACCCGCCCGGATTTCTGTTCCCGGTGCAGGCGCCAGCTGCCGGGCAGGCCCAGGCTGGATGGCGCACTTTCGCTTTCAGTGTAGATCCACGAGTCCGGCGCCAGCCATTGGCGCTCTTCCAGCAACGCGCACACGGTCGGCAGCAGGTTCTGGTTGAACGGCGGGTCGAGGAACACCACGTCGTATTCGCTGGCGGCCTGGGTTTCCAGGTAGCGCAACGCGTCGGCGGTCTGCACCTGGCCGTTGGTGCAACGCAGGGTGCCCAGGTGCTCCTTGAGGCTGGACACCGCCACATTGCTGGCATCCAGCGCCTGTGCCTGGGCCGCGCCACGGGACAGCGCCTCGAGGAACAGCGCGCCGCTGCCGGCAAACGGGTCGAGTACCTTGGCCCCGGCGATGTAGGGTGCCAGCCAGTTGAACAGGGTTTCACGCACGCGATCTGGCGTTGGGCGCAGGCCCACGACGTCGGGGAAGCTGAGCTTGCGGCTGCCCCATTCACCGCCAATGATGCGCAGTTGGCCCACACCGTTATGCACGTTGTGGACAGGTTTTTTCGGGCGAGATGAACTGGCCATTAATGCTCCGGAACCCCGAGCGGCTGCTCGGCAGGTTTATCAGTGGGGGGCGGTAGTGGCTTTTGCGCAGTCGTCGGGCCGGCGGTCACGATGACCATCTTGTCGGCGCTCAGGTGTTTGTTCAAAGCCGCTTTGACCTGTTCTACGGTCAGGGCCTGGGATTGTTTCATGAAATCTTCCAGATAGCTCAGCGGCAGGTTGTAGAAACCCATGGCGCCCAGCTGCCCGACGATATCGGCGTTGCTCGCGGTGGACAGCGGGAAGCTGCCGCTCAGCTCGCGCTTGGCGTCATCCAGCTCCTTTTGCGTCGGGCCGGTCTTGAGGTAGTCGGCCAGCACGTCTTCCACCAGGCGCAGGGTGCCGCCGCTCATTTCCGCGCGGGTCTGCAGGTTGATCATGAACGGACCGCGCACTTGCATCGGCGAGAAACCGGAGTAGACGCCGTAGGTCAGGCCGCGCTTCTCGCGCACTTCACTCATCAAGCGGGTGCCGAAGCCCCCGCCGCCGAGGATCTGGTTGCCCAGGGACAGGGCGGCGTAGTCCGGGTCGGCGCGATCGATGCCCAGTTGCGCGAACAACAGGTGCGTCTGTTTGGACGGGAACTCGATATGGCTCAAACCGGCCTTGGGCTCAGTCGGCTGGGCGATCTTCGCCAGGGCCGGGCCTTTGGGCAGCGAGGCCGAGACCTTGGCAGTCATGGCTTCGGCCTCGGCGCGGGTCAGGTCGCCCACCACGGCAATCACAGCGTTACCCGCGGCATACGCCTTGGCGTGGAATGCCTGCAACTGCGCCTGGGTGATTGTCGGAACGCTCTCGGCCGTGCCTTCGCTCGGGTGAGCATACGGGTGGTCGCCGTACAGGCGCTTGAACAGCTCCAGGCTCGCCAGTTTGCCGGGGTTCTGCTTCTGATACTCAAAGCCGGCGAGGATCTGGTTCTTGATGCGCGCCAGGGAGTCGGCGGGGAAGGTCGGTTTGCCGATCACCTGGTCAAACAGCGCCAGGGCGGCGTCGCGCTTGTCGCTGTCGCTCAGGCCGCGCAGGGACACCAGCGCCATGTCGCGGTAAGCGCCATTGCCGAAGTCCGCGCCGAGGCCTTCAAAGCCGCTGGCGATCTGGCTCACATTCTTGCCCGGCACGCCTTCGTTGAGCATGGCGTTGGTCATCAGCGCCACGCCGGGGACGTTGCCGTCCTGGCTGCTGCCGGCGGCGAACAGGATACGCATGTCGAACATCGGCAGTTCGTGGGCTTCGACGAACAGCACCTTGGCGCCTTCGGCGGTGTTCCAGGTCTGCACGTCGAGCTTGCGGTTGGTCGGCGCCTTGCCGTCCAGTTCCGCCAGGGATTGCAGTGTGTGGGTCGACTGGGCTTTTTCCAGCGCCGGGCTGGCGACGGATTCGCTTGGGCGCAGGAAATACACCGCGCTCGCCGCGATCAGGGTGACGGCGATCAGGCCGGGCAGGATCAGGCGGCTGCTTTTGCGATCACTCATGAGCGTTCTCCTCAGGCAGGACATGGGCGACGCTGAGACGTTCGCGGGTGAAATAGGTACGTGCGGCCTTCTGGATATCGTCCGGGGTCACGCTTTGCAGGTCGGCCAGTTCGGTGTCCATCAGTTTCCAGGACAGGCCGACGGTTTCCAGGGAACCGATGGCGGTCGCCTGGCTGGTGATCGAGTCGCGCTGGTAGACCAGGCCGGCAATGACCTGGGCGCGGATACGCTCCAGCTCCTCGGCGGTCGGCGGCTTGGCTTTGAGTTCTTCCAGCAGGCGCCACAGGCCGGCTTCGGCTTGTGCGATGGTCTTTTTCTTCTGCTGGTTCGGTGTGGCGCTCAGGGTGAACAGGCTGTCACCGCGGGTGTAGGCGTCGTAGTTGGTGGAGGCGGAGGAGACCAGCTCTTCACCGCGTTCGAGCCGTTCCGAAATGCGCGCGCTGTAGCCGCCGTCGAGCAGGGCCGAGATCAGGCGCAGGGCTTGTACCGAGCGTTTGTCTGGCGCGGTGGCCAGGCCGGGCACGTTGAAGCCCAGGATCACGCTCGGCAGTTGGGTCTGCACATGCATCGTCAGCAGGCGCTCACCGGGCTCGGCCAGTTCCAGCGGGATCTTCGCCGGAGGCACGTCACGCTTGGGGATCGGGCCGAAGTAGCGCTGGGCCAGGTTCTTCACCTCGTCCGGGGTCACGTCGCCGACCACCACCAGGGTGGCGTTGTTCGGCACGTACCAGGACTGGTACCAGTGGCGCAGTTCTTCGACCTTCATGCGGTCGAGGTCGGCCATCCAGCCGATGGTTGGCGTGTGGTAGCCGCTGGCCGGGAAGGCCATGGCCTTGAAGCGCTCGAAGGCCTTGGACATCGGGTTGTCGTCGGTGCGCAGGCGGCGTTCTTCCTTGATCACTTCGATCTCGCGGCTGAACTCGTCGGCTGGCAGGCGCAGGCTGGCCATGCGGTCGGCTTCGAGTTCGAAGGCGACACCCAGGCGATCACGCGCCAGCACTTGGTAGTAGGCGGTGTAGTCGTCGCTGGTGAAGGCGTTCTCTTCGGCGCCCAGGTCGCGCAGGATCAGCGAGGCTTCGCCGGGGCCGACCTTGGAACTGCCCTTGAACATCATGTGTTCCAGAGCGTGGGACAAACCGGTCTGGCCCGGGGTTTCGTAGCTCGAACCGACTTTGTACCAGACCTGGGAAACCACCACCGGCGCGCGATGGTCTTCGCGCACGACCACTTTGAGGCCGTTATCCAGGGTGAATTCATGGGTGGGTTGTGGGTCGGCAGCCAAGGCTGAGAGGGGCAGACAAACTGTGCTGAGCAGCAGGCCTGCGGCGCGGCGGGCTAGAGCATTCATTCGTTTTTAAACCTGTTGGGCTGCCCGCTTGGTCTTAGCGTCGGCGGGCGAGGAGGTGCTAGGATACTGATCCGATTTGGGGACGGCCACTGCGGTCGTCATACCGTTCTGGATTCAGTTGTAGGAATTTTGAAGTTTGCTACGGTTTTCCCCGACAATCTTCAGCTTTTCGCCGATGTTATCGCTTCAATTCCATATTGAATCGATTTGTTGAGGCCTTTATTTACGCCTTACAAAATGTTGCGCATGAACGAGCGAGCGTTAAAGCAGTCTGTTCTGCATCGAATTTTTATTTACCGAGGCGCCCTTGGCGCGTCGCTACCTTGAGATAGCCGTCCTCCATGTTTGGTTCCAACGACGACAAGAAGAGCCCAGCTGCGGCTGGCGAGAAAAAAGGCCTGTTCGGATGGCTGCGCAAAAAGCCGCAGGAAACCGTCGTCGAACAGCCGCAGGTTCAATCTGAGCCGACCCCTGAGCCCTTGGTAGGTGCCGAACCGACCGCGCCGGTGGCGCAAGCCGAGCCTGAGCACAAACCGTGGCTGGCACTGCCGGTGGCCGAAGAGCCCGTGGCACTGGTCGAAGATGTGCAGGCCGAGCATGTGACGCCGCCGATTCCGCAGGTTGAGCCGGTGGCGGTCGAGCCGACTCCCGCGCCTGTTGTGGCCGCGGCGCCCGCCGTGATCGCGCCGTCGCCCGTGGTTGCCGCCGAACCGAGCAAAACCGGGTTCTTCGCCCGCCTCAAGCAAGGCCTGAGCAAAACCAGCGCGACCATCGGCGAAGGCATGGCCAGCCTGTTCCTGGGCCGGAAGACCATCGATGACGAACTGCTGGAAGACATCGAAACCCGTCTGCTGACCGCCGACGTGGGTGTCGAAGCCACCGCCGTGATCATCCAGAGCCTGACCCAGAAGGTCGCGCGCAAGCAGTTGACCGACGCCGATGCGCTGTACAAATCCCTGCAGGCCGAGCTGGCCGCGATGCTCAAGCCGGTCGAAGCGCCGTTGGTGATTACTCCGAAGAAGCCGTTCGTGATCCTGGTAGTCGGCGTCAATGGCGCCGGCAAGACCACCACCATCGGCAAACTGGCCAAGAAGCTGCAGTTGGAAGGCAAGAAAGTCATGCTCGCCGCCGGCGACACCTTCCGCGCCGCCGCCGTCGAGCAACTGCAGGTCTGGGGCGAGCGCAACAAGATCCCGGTCATCGCCCAGCACACCGGCGCCGATTCCGCTTCGGTGATCTTCGACGCCGTGCAAGCCGCCAAGGCCCGCAACATTGATGTGCTGATCGCCGATACCGCCGGTCGCCTGCACACCAAAGACAACCTGATGGAAGAGCTGAAGAAAGTGCGCCGGGTGATCGGCAAGCTCGACGGCGAGGCTCCGCACGAAGTCTTGCTGGTGCTCGACGCCGGTACTGGTCAGAACGCCATCAGCCAGGCCAAACAATTCCACCAGACGGTGCAACTGACCGGCCTGGCATTGACTAAGCTCGACGGCACGGCCAAGGGCGGCGTGATCTTCGCCCTGGCCAAGCAGTTCGGGTTGCCGATTCGGTATATCGGCGTCGGTGAAGGTATCGACGACCTGCGCACCTTTGAAGCCGAACCCTTTGTCCAGGCACTGTTTGCCGAGCGGGAGCGTTCATGATTCGATTCGAACAGGTCGGTAAACGCTATGCCAATGGGCATGTCGGCTTGCATGAGCTGAGTTTTCGAGTGCGTCGCGGCGAATTCTTGTTTGTCACCGGCCATTCGGGTGCCGGCAAAAGTACCCTGTTGCGCCTGCTGCTGGCCATGGAACGCCCGACCACCGGCAAGCTGCTGCTGGCCGGCCAGGATCTGGCCACCATCAGCAATGCGCAGATTCCGTTCCTGCGCCGCCAGATCGGCGTGGTGTTCCAGAACCACCAGTTGCTGTTCGATCGCACGGTGTTCAATAACATTGCGTTGCCGTTGCAGATCCTTGGGCTGTCCAAGGCCGAAATCATCAAGCGCGTGGACTCGGCGCTGGAGCGCGTGGCGTTGTCGGACAAGACCGACCTCTACCCCGGCGACCTGTCCACCGGCCAGCAACAGCGTGTCGGCATCGCCCGCGCCATCGTCCACCGCCCGGCCTTGCTGCTGGCGGACGAACCCACCGGTAACCTCGACCCGCGCCTGGCGGCCGAGATCATGGGCGTGTTCGAAGACATCAACCGCCTGGGCACCAGCGTGCTGATCGCCAGTCACGACCTGGCACTGATCGCGCGCATGCGCCATCGCATGCTGACCCTGCAACGCGGTCGCCTGATCGGCGACGGGGAGGCTGGCGTATGAGTGCGACACGCAGCCCCAAGGTTTCCGAGCGCGTGGCGCCGAAACCGGCCGACCCGCAACCGAAAAAGAAAAAACACGACGAAGACGACGGCCCGGATTTCGCCACGCTGCTGCGTGCCTGGATCGAAAGCCATCGTGCCAGCCTGCTCGACAGCCTGCGTCGCCTGGGCAAGCAACCGATCGGCAGCTTTTTCACCTGCCTGGTGATGGCCGTGGCCTTGAGCCTGCCCATGGGCTTGTCGCTGCTGCTTAATAATGTGGAGCGCCTGGGCGGTTCCTGGCAGCGCGCCGCGCAGATTTCGCTGTACCTGAACCTGGATGCCAGCGCCAAAGACGGCGAAGCCCTGCGCGAAGAGATCAAGAACCTGCCGGGCGTGGCGGATGCCGAGTACATCAGCCGCGATCAGGCCCTCGAGGAATTCCAGCAACAGTCCGGCCTGGGCGAGGCGCTCAAGGAGCTGCCGCAGAACCCGCTGCCGGGCGTGGTGCTGGTGACGCCGAATGAAGTCGACAAACCGGCCCTGGAGGCCCTGCGACAAAAACTCGCAGAGATGCCCAAGGTGCAACAGGCGCAACTTGATCTAGTCTGGGTAGAGCGCCTGGCGGCGATTCTCAAGCTGGGCGACCGCTTTGTGTTCGGCCTGACGGTGTTGTTGGTGTCTGCATTACTTTTGGTGATAGGTAATACCATTCGTCTTCATATTGAAAACCGTCGCACCGAGATAGAAGTGATTAAACTGGTCGGCGGCACGGACAGCTATGTGCGTCGTCCTTTTCTGTACATGGGCGCGCTTTATGGCTTCGGTGCGGGGATTTTGTCCTGGGGCTTGTTGGCGTTCGGCCTGAACTGGCTGAACGACGCGGTCATCGGGCTTGCCGGCTTGTACGGCAGTGATTTCGCCCTGGCCGGGGTGCCGGTCGCCGATGGTCTGTCGCTCTTGCTTGGCGCGGTCTTGTTGGGGTATATCGGTGCGTGGATTGCGGTCGCACGGCATTTACGTGAGCTGGCACCGAAGTAGTTAATGTCAGATTAATGTGGTTTCGTTTGTATTGACCGTATCAGTGGTTTAGGGAACTTGTCCTACGGTTCCCGGTCAATTTTCGCAGTGCTGAACTGCACGAGTTATGTGAGTCGGAGGTTTTTTCGTATGACCACTTCTTTGCAACCTGTTTATGCCTTGGTCCCGGGTGCGAACCTGGAGGCCTATGTGCACACGGTCAACAGCATTCCATTGCTGACGCCGGAGCAGGAGCGTGAACTGGCCGAGAGTCTCTACTATGAGCAGGATTTGGGGGCGGCTCGGCAGATGGTGCTCGCCCACCTGCGTTTTGTCGTACATATCGCCCGTAGCTATAGCGGCTACGGCCTGGCCCAGGCTGACCTGATCCAGGAAGGCAACGTCGGCCTGATGAAGGCAGTGAAGCGCTTCAACCCGGAAATGGGTGTGCGCCTGGTGTCGTTCGCCGTTCACTGGATCAAGGCGGAAATCCACGAGTTCATCCTGCGCAACTGGCGCATCGTGAAAGTCGCGACCACCAAGGCCCAGCGCAAGCTGTTCTTCAACCTGCGCAGCCAGAAAAAACGCCTGGCGTGGCTGAACAACGAAGAAGTCCACCGCGTGGCCGAAAGCCTCGGTGTGGAGCCGCGTGAAGTGCGCGAGATGGAAAGCCGCCTGACCGGCCATGACATGGCCTTCGACCCGGCCGCTGAAGCGGACGACGACAGCGCCTTCCAATCGCCGGCCAACTACCTGGAAGACCACCGGTACGACCCGGCGCGTCAACTGGAAGACGCCGACTGGAGCGACAACTCCAACCACAACCTGCACGAAGCGCTGGAAGTGCTGGACGACCGCAGCCGTGACATCCTCTACCAGCGCTGGCTGGCCGAAGAAAAAGCCACGCTGCACGACCTGGCGCAGAAGTACAACGTGTCGGCCGAGCGGATTCGTCAGCTTGAGAAAAGCGCGATGAACAAGCTGAAGCTGTCGATCGCCGCTTAAAACTGTGGGAGGGGCGGTGCGACGATTCGACTTGCCCCCGATAGCTGAGTGTCAGTCGACATCAAGGTGACTGATCCATTGCTATCGGGGGCAAGCCCCCTCCCACATTTATTTCTGTGTTGTGTCAGTCGGACCAAGGCGCCTTGCGCGAATTGTTCAACTCAACCAGATAGCCATCCCCACCCAATTGGCTCATCTGCTGGCGAATCCATGCCGCCCGCCGTGCCACATAGGCCGTTGGATGGCTGGCGCTCCATACCCGTGGATTGGGTAGCACCGCCGCCAGGTAGCTGGCCTGCTGCCGAGAAAGCGCCTTGGCACTCACCCCGAAGTGATGCTGCGCCGCCGCTTGCGCACCGAACACCCCTTCGTCCCATTCCACGCTGTTGAGGTACACCTCAAGGATCCGCTGCTTGGGCCACAGCACCTCGATCAGCCCGGTAAACCAGGCCTCCAGGCCCTTGCGCAGATAACTGCGGCCGGACCACAGGAACAGGTTCTTCGATACCTGCTGGCTCAGCGTACTGGCGCCGCGGATCGAGCCGCCGCGCTCGTTGTGCAGGAGCGCCGCCTGGATCGCGCCGAAATCGAAGCCCCAATGTTGTGGGAAACGCTGGTCTTCACCCGCCATCACCGCCACTTTGAGGTCGTTGGAGATCTCATCCCACGGCACCCAGGTGCGCTGCAGGTCAATCGGTTCGCCGTCAAACCAGGATTCGATCTTGCGCTCCACCATCAGCGCCGTGAACGGCGGCGGTACGACACGAAACAGCAGCACCAGCAACACGCTGCCGATGGCAAACCATTTCACGGCTTTGAGAAAACGACTGAAGAGGACACGCAGCATAGAGATGGCTTGGCCGAACCCGTTGAGCGGGCCATTATACAGACCCTGCCCAATGAGTCTGACTGGAGTTCCTCATGCTGCGTGGCTTTCTGATGCTGGCTGCTTTTTTCGGCTTCACCGGTGTCGCCCTCGGTGCGTTCGCTGCCCACGGCTTGAAAAACCGCCTGAGCGCCGAGTACCTGGCGATTTTCCATACCGGCGTGACCTACCAACTGGTCCACACCCTGGCGCTGTTCGGCGTGGCGTTGCTCGCGGCGCACCTGCCGGGCCGCCTGGTCACGTGGGCGGGCGTGTCGTTCGTCGTCGGCATCCTGCTGTTCTCCGGCAGCCTGTACGTGCTGACGATGACTGGCATCAGCAAGCTCGGCATCATCACGCCGTTCGGTGGCCTGGCGTTTCTGCTCGGTTGGTTCCTCCTGGGGCTGGCGGCGTGGCGCTTGCAGCAGGCGGCCTGAAGCGCGCTGCTGATCAAAGGGTCTTGGGCCAGCTACGCCAATCGGGCTAGAATGCTTGCCCCTAAAAACGATGGCGGCCCATGGCATGCACATTCAGTTGAACGGCGAACCCTTTGAACTGCCCGACGGTGAAACCGTTGCGGCCCTGCTGACCCGTCTGGACCTGACCGGGCGTCGCGTCGCAGTGGAGCTCAACCAGGATATCGTCCCGCGTAGCCAACACGTCGAGACTGCGCTCACCGAAGGTGACCAGGTCGAAGTGGTCCACGCCATCGGCGGCGGCTAGTCGTCCGGCGCCCAGGCGCGCCACCCCGGATTCTGCAGAACCTCACCCCACCTCGAGGATTTCCCATGAGCATCGTTCGTAGCGACAAGCCCTTCGTCCTGGCCGGTCGTACCTACCAGTCCCGTCTGCTGGTAGGCACCGGCAAGTATCGCGATATGGAAGAAACCCGCCTGGCCATCGAAGCCTCGGGCGCCGAGATCGTGACCGTGGCCGTGCGCCGCACCAACATCGGCCAGAACCCGGGCGAACCGAACCTGCTGGATATCCTGCCGCCGGACCGCTACACCATCCTGCCGAACACCGCCGGCTGCTACGACGCCATCGAAGCTGTGCGTACCTGCCGCCTGGCCCGTGAGCTGCTCGACGGCCACAACCTGGTGAAGCTGGAAGTGCTGGCCGACCAGAAAACCCTGTTCCCCAACGTGATCGAAACCCTCAAGGCCGCCGAAATCCTGGTCAAGGAAGGCTTCGACGTGATGGTCTACACCAGCGATGACCCGATCATCGCTCGCCAACTGGCCGAAATCGGCTGCATCGCCGTGATGCCGCTGGCCGGCCTGATCGGCACTGGCCTTGGGATCTGTAACCCGTACAACCTGCAGATCATCCTCGAAGAAGCCAAGATCCCGGTGCTGGTGGATGCGGGCGTGGGCACTGCCTCCGACGCGACCATCGCCATGGAACTGGGCTGCGAAGCGGTGCTGATGAATTCGGCCATCGCCAATGCCCAACAGCCGATCATGATGGCCGAAGCCATGAAACACGCCATCGTCGCGGGCCGCCTGGCCTACCTCGCCGGGCGCATGCCGAAAAAACTCTACGCCAGCGCCTCCTCGCCGCTGGATGGTCTGATCAAGTAAGAGCCATTGATGACTGAATCAAACGAAACGCCGAACACCGTGGAACAGGGCGACGAGTCCAAGCACCGCCGCATCAAGAGCTTTGTGATGCGCGCCGGTCGCATGACCGAAGGCCAGCAAAAGGGCCTGGAGCAAGGCACGCCGCTGTTCGTCCTGCCCCTGGCCGACGCGCCGGTGGACTATGACCAAGTGTTCGGCCGTTCGGCCCCGCGCTCCCTGGAAATCGGCTTCGGCATGGGCCACTCCCTGCTGGAAATGGCTGCAGCCGCGCCGGAACAGGATTTCATCGGTGTGGAAGTCCATCGCCCAGGTGTCGGCGCGCTGCTCAATGGCGTGCTGACTCAGGGTTTGACCAACCTGCGGGTCTACGACTGCGACGCGATTGAAGTGCTCAACCGCTGCATCGCCGACAACAGCCTCGATCGCCTGATGCTGTTTTTCCCCGACCCATGGCACAAAAGCCGTCACCACAAGCGCCGCATCGTCCAGGCGTCTTTCGCGGAGCTGGTGCGCAGCAAGCTGAAAGTCGGCGGTATCCTGCACATGGCCACCGACTGGGAGCCCTATGCGGAATACATGCTGGAAGTGATGAACGTCGCCCCTGGCTACCGCAACCTGGCCGAAGACGGCAAATGCGTACCACGCCCGGCCGAGCGCCCGATCACCAAGTTCGAACGCCGCGGCGAGCGGTTGGGGCATGGGGTGTGGGATTTGAAGTTCGAGAAAGTCGACTGATCAGCCAGTAACTTGGAATGCGGTCAAAAAATGTGGGAGGGGGCTTGCCCTCGATAGCGGTGGGTCAGTCATAGAGTGGTTGACTGACACTCTGCTATCGGGGGCAAGCCCCCTCCCACATTGTTTTGTATCTGGCTTTAAATTCAGCGGCGGTCGGCGACGACGCCGATCAATACCAGCACCACCACCAATACCGGCGCCAGGCTGTAGTTATTGAACTGGCTCAGCCCCCGTACAATCCACGGCGTGGCGTAGATCAGCGCCGCGCCGCTGCCGATCATGCACAGCAGGGCCATCAACGGTACGCGCAAGGCGCCGGCGATGCTGCCCAGGCGGGCTTCGACCCAGCCTTTGATATCGGCGCCGAACAGCACCAACAGGCAGCCGACGAGGGCCAGGGAGATTTCCGACAGGTTGCTGCGGCTCCAGCGGGATACGGTGGCGAGCAGGTCGAGTACCAAATCCATTCGATTTCCTTAAGAGCGATCAGCTCAAAAACTTCTGCAACAGGTCATTGAGAAAGAGTTGCCCGCGGTCAGTCGCCGCCAGGCGTGACGGTTCGACCTGCATTAAGCCACTTTGTTCTGCCTCGGTGCGGCCTTGCGCGAGGCTTGCCAGCGCCAGCCCGGTGCGTTCGGCGTAGAGCTTGGCGTCGACGCCTTCGGTGAGGCGCAGGGCGTTCATCAGGAACTCGAACGGCAGCTCTTCGTTGGTCAGCGCGTTCGTGCCGGCCAGGAAGCTTTTGGCCGGGTTGAGGTAGTCCTTCGGTGCGCGGGTCTTCCAGGTGCGGACGATGCGCCCGTCCGGGTGGCTGAGCTTGCCATGGGCGCCGGCACCGATGCCGATGAAGTCGCCGAAGCTCCAGTAGTTGAGGTTATGTCGCGCCGCTCGCCCCGGTTGCGCATAGGCCGAGACTTCATATTGCGCGTAACCGTGTTCGGCCAGCAGCGCCTGGCCGGCTTCCTGGATATCCCACAGGGTGTCGTCTTCCGGCAGCGTCGGCGGCTGGTTCCAGAATACGGTGTTGGGCTCCAGGGTCAGTTGGTACCACGACAAATGGGTCGGTTTGAGCGCGATGGCCTGGCGCAGGTCGCTCAGGGCGTCGTCCAGGGACTGATCGGGCAAGCCATGCATCAGGTCCAGGTTGAAGTTGTCGAACCCGGCCTGGCGCGCCATGCCGGCGGCGCGCACGGCTTCATCGCCGTTGTGGATACGGCCCAGGGCCGCGAGTTTTTCCTGCTGGAAGCTCTGGATGCCGATGGACAGGCGGTTGATCCCCAGCTTGCGGTACGCCACGAACTTCTCTTGCTCGAACGTTCCCGGGTTGGCTTCCAGGGTGATCTCGATGTCGTCGGCAAACGGGATGCGCGCTTCCACGCCCTTGAGCAGACGGCCCAGCGCGGCGGCACTGAACAGGCTCGGCGTGCCGCCACCGAAGAAGATCGAACTCAGTTCCCTGCCATAAACCGCGTGCAGGTCCTGATCGAGGTCGGCCAGCAGCGCATCGACGTACTCTTCTTCCGGCAACACGGGGCTGGCGGTGTGGGAGTTGAAGTCGCAATAAGGGCATTTGCGCACGCACCACGGGATGTGGATGTACAGCGCCAGGGGCGGCAGATGGGGCAGGGCCGCCCGTGGTGTTTGCGCGCCGCCGTGGATCAGCGGCTGCGCGGAGGTGTTCTGGGTCATTTCAAGCCCAGGCGCTGGCGCAGCAAAGCCATGGCGCGGGCGCGGTGGCTGATCTGGTTTTTGTCGGCCGGGCTCAGTTCGGCGCTGGAGACATCGCGCTCCGGCACCCAGAACAGCGGGTCGTAGCCAAACCCATGCGCGCCGCTGGCCGCATGCAGGATGCGCCCGTGCCACAGGCCTTCGCAGAGGATCGGCAACGGATCGTCGGCATGTCGCACCAGGGCCAGCACGCAGACGAACTGCGCGCCACGCTCGGCATCCGGCACGTCCTTGAGCACGTCGAGCAGCTTGGCGTTGTTCGCCGCGTCGCCTTTGCCGTCGGCATAGCGCGCCGAATAGATACCGGGGGCGCCGCCGAGGAAGTCCACCGCCAGGCCCGAGTCGTCCGCCAGCGCCGGCAGGCCGGACAGGCGCGCGGCATTGCGCGCCTTGAGGATGGCGTTCTCGACGAACGACAGGCCCGTTTCTTCGGGCTCGACCTGGCTGAACTCGCCGATCGAGCGCAGTTGCACGGACTCGCCGAGCATGGCCTGGAGTTCTTTGAGTTTGCCGGCGTTATGGCTGGCCAGCACGAGTTGAGTCAGGTTCATCAGTCCGCCGGAAACAGTTCCTGGTTGAATTGGAAACCATGGGCCTTGCCGCCGGTTTCAACGTTGATGGTGAAAACCCGCACTTCCTGTTGCGGCACGTTGTAGGGCGCGAGGTAATAGATCGCACCTTTTTCGGTAATCTGCTTGAACGTCAGGATTTCGCTCCTGCCGCTCAGGTCTTTGATCGTGCCGGTCACTTGCGCGGCCACGGGCGTCACGCCCTTGATCACGGTCACGTTGATCAAGCCCTTGTTCTTGCTGCGTACCACGCCGACAGCCTGGGCCGTATCGGGTTGCAGGAAGCTGGAGGTGAAGGTGTTGTAGTGTACGGTGATATCGCCAAATTCCTTCTGGCGCTTACTGTCGATGGCATCGGCGGCCATGGCGCTGACGCCCAGGCACGCGGTGAGTAGAAATACAGCCAGGCGTCTCATATTCGTCTTCCTCGAAAATAGTTAGACGGCGATCTTGTGGTCTGTCAGGCCCGGGCTGCTGACCCGGTAAATCCCGATTTCACCCAACAGGTTGGGCCATAGTTTACTCGCCCAGCCGTGGCGGTGCTGTTGATCGACGGCAAGGCGGTTGATCACCTTGGCTTCCCGCTCGCCACACAGGGCTTCGAAGTCTTCGAAGGTGCAAAAGTGGATGTTCGGCGTGTTGTACCACGTGTACGGCAGGAAATCCGACACCGGCATGCGGCCCTTGGTGGCCAGGTACCAGCGGCAGCGCCAGTGACCGAAGTTGGGGAAGGTGATGATGCACTGGCGGCCGACGCGCAGCATTTCGTCGAGGATGCGGTCCGGGTAATGCACCGCCTGCAGGGCCTGGGTCATCACCACGACGTCGAAGCTGTTGCTGGCAAAGTTGCCCAGGCCCTTGTCCAGGTCCTGCTCGATCACGTTGATGCCCTTGGCCACGCACTCGGCGATGTTGTCCGGGTCGTTTTCCAGGCCATAGCCGGTGACTTGCTTGTTGTCGCGCAGCCAGCTCAGCAGTTCGCCATTGCCGCAGCCAAGGTCGAGCACGCGGCTGCCGGCGGGTATCCAGTCTTGGATGATTTCCAGGTCGGCTCTCATGGCGTTCTCACAGAGTTATGCGGTTCATGTAGTTACTGAACGCCTGCAGATAACGAGGAATCGGGATCAGGAAGGCGTCGTGGCCTTGCGGAGCATCGATTTCCAGGTAGCAGACGTCTTTCTTCGCCGCCATCAAGGCATCCACCAGTTCCCGCGAGCGGGCCGGCGAGAAGCGCCAGTCGGTGGTGAACGACATCACGCAGAACTTGGCCGACGCGCCCTCGAAGGTTTTCGCCAGGTCGTCGTCGAAGTTGGCGGCCGGGTCGAAGTAGTCCAGGGCCTTGGTCATCAGCAGGTAGGTGTTGGCGTCAAACCGCCCGGAGAACTCTTCGCCCTGATAACGCAGGTAGCTTTCCACCTGGAACTCGACGCTGTGGAAGTCGTAGTTGAGTTTCTCGCTCTTGAGGCCGCGGCCGAATTTCTCGCCCATGGAATCGTCGGACAGGTAGGTGATATGCCCAACCATCCGCGCCAGCATCAAGCCGCGCTTGGGGATCACGCCGGCTTCCTGGAACGAGCCGCCGTGGAAGTCCGGGTCGGTCAGGATCGCCTGGCGCGCCACTTCGTTGAAGGCGATGTTCTGCGCCGACAACTTGGGGGCCGAGGCGATGGCCAGGCAATGGCGCACGCGATCGGGGTAAGTGATGGTCCATTGCAGGGCCTGCATGCCGCCGAGGCTGCCGCCGATCACGGCGGCCCATTGCTGGATGCCCAGCCGGTCGGCCAGGCGCGCCTGGCTGTGGACCCAGTCTTCCACGGTCAGCACCGGGAAGTCGGCGCCGAAGGGCTTGCCGGTTTCCGGGTTGAGGCTGCTGGGGCCGGTCGAGCCGTTGCAGCCGCCGAGGTTGTTCAGGCTGACCACAAAGAACTTGTTGGTATCGATGGGCTTGCCGGGGCCGATGCAGCTGTCCCACCAGCCGGGCTTGCGCTCGTCGACGCTGTGGAAGCCCGCGGCGTGATGATGGCCGGACAAGGCGTGGCAGATCAGCACGGCGTTGCTCGCCGTGGCGTTCAACTGGCCGTAGGTTTCATAGATCAGGTCGTAGGCTGGCAGCGAACGTCCGCAGGCCAGGGCCAGCGGTTCGCTGAAGTGCGCCATTTGGGGCACGACCAGTCCAACAGAATCGGGGGGAAAGGCAGCTGGCATCGACCCTGCTCTCGTTTAAATGAGGCGTAAGTCTAAAGACCGCTGCCCCTAGCGGCAAGCAAAGGCCGGAGGTTATCCGGCCCTGACACGCAAGCGGGGCCGAATCAGATCAGCCCGAACAGCTCTTTGGGCATGAACGCATAGAACGCCAGGCGCGGGATCACCCAGCTTTGCAGGAGCTGGATCGCGATAAATGCGAAGATCGGCGAGATGTCCAGACCGCCCAGGTTGGGGATCAACCGGCGGAACGGCGCCAGCACCGGTTCGGTGATCTGCGCGACCAGCTCGGCCCCAGGGCTGCGGCTGCCGGGTGCGACCCACGAGAGGATCACGCTGATGATCATCGACCAGAAGAGGATCTTCAAAAACAGCGAGAAAACCCCGATCAGCGCCCATGGCAGCAGCAGGAGGGTCAAGGCCTGGTAGCCGTTGAGCATCAGGATCACCGCGAACAGCAGGATCTGCAGCAGCAGCGCCAGCACCAGCGAGGACATGTCCAGCCCGAACAGGCTCGGGATCACCCGGCGCAGGGGCTTGAGCAGCGGCTGGGTGGCCTTCACCACGAACTGGCACAGCGGGTTGTAGAAGTTCGCCCGCACCAGTTGCAGGATAAAGCGCATCAGCACGATCAGCAGGTACAGGCTGCCCAGGGTCTGGATGATGAAAATGGCAGCGTCATTGATTCCGAGCATGTTCGATTCCTATCTAGTCCAGTTGCAGGTTGGGGACGACTATTTGCCCAGTTGCTCGGCCATCTCGGCCGAACGATGTGCCGCGGCACCCAGTGCTTTTTCCACCAGGGCTTCGAAGCCCCCGGCCTGGAACGATTCAATGGCGGCTTGCGTGGTGCCGCCGGGGGAGGTCACGCGGCGGCGCAGTTCGGCGGCATCCACGTCGCTGGTCACGGCCATCTGCGCGGCGCCCAGGGCGGTTTGCGCGGCCAGTTGCTCGGCGATGTCCCGGCTCAGGCCCAGTTTCACGCCGGCGGCGGTCATGGCTTCGATCAGCAGGAAGAAGTAGGCAGGGCCGCTGCCGGAGACGGCGGTCACCGCGTCCAGTTGCTCTTCCTGTTCCAGCCACAGGGCGATGCCCACGGCGGACAGCAGTTCCTGGGCCTGGTCGCGCTGTTCGGCGCTCACCTGGGCGGTGGCATACAAACCGCTCACGCCTTTGCGCAGCAGCGCCGGGGTGTTGGGCATGCAGCGCACGATGGGCTGGGCGCCGAGCCAGCGGTTCATGCTGGCGCAGGTGATGCCGGCGGCGATGGACACCACCAACTGGTGCGGCTGCAGGCTCGGGCGCAGGCTTTCGCACACGGCCTTCATGGCTTGCGGCTTGACCGCCAGCACGATCACGTCGACGCCCTGGATGGCCTCGGCGTTGTCGGCGAAGGTGTCGATACCGTGTTCGGCGCTGACGCGGGCGCGGGTTTCGGCGCCCGGATCGCTGGCGCGGATCTGTTGGGCTTGCAGGCCCTTGGCCCGCAGGCCGCCGATCAGGCTGGCCGCCATGTTGCCGGCGCCGATAAAGGCAATACGCGTGTTGCTCATGACAGGTCCTTATTCAGTGGGAAGTCGGCCATTTCACGGCTGACCGTAGTCGCGGGCGCCAAACAGAGCGGTACCGATCCGCACCCAGGTGGCGCCTTGGGCGATGGCCGACTCGAGGTCGTGGCTCATGCCCATGGAAAGTGTGTCGAGCGGCAGGTTCAAACTGGCCTGCAGGTCGCGGACGGCGGCGAACGCTGCATCCTGTGCGGCGCGGTCTTCGGTCGGTTCAGGGATCGCCATCAAACCGCGCAACTTCAAGCGCGGCAGGGCGCTGATCGCGTTGGCCAGCGCCGGCAGGTCGGCGGGCGTGCAGCCGGACTTGCTGGCTTCGCCACTGACGTTGACCTGGATGCAGATGTTCAGCGGCGCCAGGTCGGCCGGGCGTTGTTCGGACAAGCGTTGTGCGATTTTCAGGCGGTCCACGGAATGCACCCAAGCGAAGTTCTCGGCGATCGCGCGAGTCTTGTTCGATTGAATGGGGCCGATGAAGTGCCAACTCAAGGGCAGGTCGGTTAATTCGGCCTGTTTGCCCAAGGCTTCCTGCAGGTAGTTTTCGCCGAAATCGCACATCCCGGCGGCATAGGCTTCGCGCACGGCTTGCGCGGGCTTGGTCTTGCTCACGGCCAGCAGGTGGATGCTGTTTGCGTCACGTTGCACGGCGTCGGCTGCGGCGCGGATGCGCTGGCGAACCTGGCCAATGTTGTCTGCTATCGTCGACATTCAAGATGCGCCCGTGGATATGGAGTCCGCGGCATTCTACTGGAAATGGAAAGCCCTATGGATATCACTGAATTACTCACGCACAGCGTGCGCCGGGGCGCCTCCGACCTGCACCTGTCGGCCGGCCTCGCACCGATGCTGCGGATGGATGGCGAGGTCTGGTCCCTGGATGGGCCAGTGCTGTCACCCACGCACGTGGCGGATTTGCTCAGCCCTTTGCTCAACCAGTACCAACAAAAGGATTTCGAAACATCTCTTGAAACGGATTTCGCCTTCGAACTGCCCGGTGTCGGGCGATTCCGGGTGAATGTGTTCCAGCAGGCGCGTGGCATGGGCGCGGTGTTTCGCAACATCCCCGCCCAGGTCCAGAGCCTGGAAAACCTCGGGTTGGGCGCGGTGTTCCAACGTATCGCCCAACTGCCGCGCGGCCTGGTGCTGGTGACCGGGCCCACGGGTTCGGGCAAGTCGACCACCCTGGCGGCGCTGATCGATCACCTCAACCAGCACCGGCGCCAGCACATCCTCACCTTGGAAGACCCCATCGAGTTCATCCACCAGCCCTGCCGGGCCTTGATCAACCAGCGCCAGGTGCACCGCGACACCCACAGTTTTTCGGCGGCCTTGCGTTCGGCACTGCGGCAAGACCCGGATGTGATCCTGGTGGGTGAACTGCGTGACCTGGAAACCATCCGCCTGGCGCTGACGGCGGCTGAGACCGGGCATCTGGTCTTCGGCACCCTGCACACCGCATCGGCGGCCAAGACCGTGGATCGCCTGGTGGACGTGTTTCCGGCGGGAGAAAAGCCGATGGTCCGCTCGATGCTCTCGGAGTCGCTGCAGGCGGTGGTGTCCCAGGTGTTGGTCAAGAAGGTCGGCGGCGGGCGCGTGGCGGCCCATGAAATCATGCTGTGTACGCCCGCCATTCGCAATTTGATCCGCGAAGACAAGGTGGCGCAGATCGTCTCGGCGATTCAGACCGGTGGCGCATCGGGGATGCAGACGTTGGATATGCGCTTGAAGGCCTTGGTCACGCAGGGCGTGATCAGCCGGGAGGCGGCGCGGGAGAAGGCGAGGGTGCCGACAGACATATGAGATCTTGTGGGCAATGAAATCAAATGAGGGAGGGGGCAAGCCCCTCCCACATGGGTACTGTATTCCAGCGTCAGATCAGCGTTGGACGATCCGCAGGTTGTTCTGTTCTTTCGGCAGAACCCGCTTGGCGATCACGTAGTTCTTGTCCCAGAACGGCTTCTTCAGGGTATCGATGCTGACCGACTTGCCACGGCGCGGTGCGTGGATAAAGCGGTCGTTGCCCAGGTAGATGGCAACGTGGTTAACCCGGCGGCTCTTCAATTTGAAGAACAGCAGGTCGCCCGGCTTCAAGTCCTTGCGGTCAACCTTCTGGCCGTGGCCGGCGGCCATAGCGTTGGAGGTGCGTGGCAAATCCACCGCGGCAACGTCGTTGAACGCATATTTTACCAGGCCGCTGCAGTCGAACCCTTTACTTGGGCTGCTGCCGCCCCAACGATAAGGTGTACCGAGCACATTCACGGCGCGGCTGAGGACGGTGCTGCTTTGCTTGGTGTTACCCGCCATCAGGCCGGGTGTTGCCTTACCGTGGGCCTTGCTCAGTTGAGTCGGGCGGCTGACGGTGGGCTTTACGGATTTGGCCGTGCTGGGTGTGCTGTGGACTTTAGGGGTGAAACCGTTGACGTTAGGAAGTCGTTGCTCACGATTGGTGGCGTGGGCGGCCAGTGGCATTAATAGGCAAATGGTTAGCCATGTCTTGAAAAATGGTCGCATTAGGCGTGGCTCTTATGGGTTTGCGCGCAACTTTATAACAGCTTTTTGTGTCGTTCTCAGGCCGTTTGTCGACTGAACCTTGGGGTCAAACTCAGGAAATACGCGACGAATCGCCGCAATTGTCCTACACAAGTCAGGTGGCATCAGGCTTTCAGGGGAGCGAAGATACCATCGGCCATACGTCGGGCGCATGTAAAAAAGTCACAAAGAAAGTGAAAAAATTTATCTATCGCAGCAAAAGAGGTACGCCATGAACACCTATCGACAGGATGTTTCGCAGCAAGACACCCACAGCAAGGTGATCGGTTACCTGCTCTGGATTTTTGGTTTTACCGGGGCGCATCGCTTCTATTACGGCAAACCCGTCACCGGGACGATCTGGTTTTTCACGTTGGGCTTGCTGGGTATTGGCTGGCTGATCGACTTGTTCCTGATTCCGGCGATGGACCGTGAAGCCGACCTGCGTTTTACCGCCGGCCCGATCGAATACAACGTGGCCTGGATTCTGTTGGCGTTTCTCGGGGTGTTCGGTGTACACCGGATGTACCAGGGCAAATGGATCACCGGCCTGCTGTACCTGCTGACCGGCGGCCTGTTCCTGGTGGGGGTGTTGTATGACTTCTGGACGTTGAATACGCAGATATCGATCCGTAACGCCGAGCTAAGAGGCGGGCGCTGATCTCTCAAGCTCTATAGAGAACCCAATGTGGGAGGGGGCTTGCCCCCGATGGCGGTGGACCAGTCAGCTTATCTGTAGCTGACCCACTGCTATCGGGGGCAAGCCCCCTCCCACATTGACTGTGCTCACTCCAGACTTGTATCAGGCCTGGTAGCTGATGCGTCCGTCCACCAGGGTGTAGCGCACGCTCGCCGGCAGGCTATGGCCGATGAACGGGCAGTTTTCGCCCTTGGACAGCCAGTGCTCACCGGCAATCGTCGAGCTGGCTGGATCGAACAGCACCAGGTCTGCCGCCGCCCCCACCGCCAACTTGCCCGCCGGCAGGCGCAAGGCTTCGGCAGGGCCTGCACTCAGGCGCGCCAGCAGCGTCGGCAGGTCGAGCAAGCCATCCTCCACCAGCGTCATCGCCAACGGCAGCAACAGCTCGACGCTGCTGATACCCGGCTCGGTCGCGCCGAACGGTGCCAGCTTGGCATCGCGCTCGTGGGGCTGGTGATGGCTGGAAATCGCCGACACCACACCGGACTTCACCGCCGCACGCAAACCCTCGCGGTCGGCACGGGTGCGCAGCGGCGGTTGTACGTGATACAGGCTGGAGAAGTCGATCAGCGCCTCGTCCGTCAGGATCAACTGATACAGCGCCACGTCCGCCGTCACCGGCAAGCCGCGGGCCTGGGCCTGGGCGATCAGGGCCACGCCGCGGGCGCTGGTCAGTTGGCTGAAGTGCGCGCGCACGCCGCTTTGTTCCACCAGCAGCAGATCGCGGGCCAGGGCCACGGTTTCCGCGGTCTCCGGGATGCCCGGCAGGCCGAGGAAGCTGGCCACGGCGCCTTCATGGGCCAGGCCGCCTTCGGCCAGGTCGCGGTCCTGGGAGTGGAAGATCACCGTCAGGTCGAAGGTGGCCGCGTATTCCAGGGCACGGCACAGCGTGCGGGTGCTGCGGAAACTCTCCAGGCCGTTGCCGAAGGCCACGCAACCGGCATCGCGCAGCGCAATCAGTTCGGCCAGTTGCTCGCCTTCCAGGCCTTTGCTCAGGGCGCCGATGGGGAACACTTTGCAATTGCCGGCTTCGCGGGCGCGGTCGAGGATCAGCTCGGCCACGGCTGAGGTGTCCAGCACCGGCTTGGTGTGCGGCGGGCAGCACAGGCTGGTGACGCCACCGGCGGCGGCGGCGCGGGTTTCGCTGGTGATGTTGCCTTTGCGGCTGTAACCCGGCTCGCGCAGGGCGACGTTCAGGTCGACCAGGCCAGGCGCGGCCACCAGGCCCTTGGCGTCGAGGGTCTCACTGGCGCTGAAGCCAGCGGGCGCAGCGCCGATGGCGATGATCTTGCCGGCTTCCAGATGAAGATCGGTGACTTGATCCAGGCCACTGGCCGGATCAATGACGCGGGCGCCGAGAATGCTGAGCTTCACTGGGCCTTCTCCTGCTCGAATTGACGTTGCGCGGTTTGCCCGCTCATGGCCATGGACAGCACCGCCATGCGTATGGCGATGCCGTAGGTCACCTGGTTGAGAATCACCGACTGGTTGCCGTCGGCCACCGCCGATTCGATCTCCACCCCTCGGTTGATCGGCCCCGGGTGCATCACGATGGCATCCGGCTTGGCTCCGGCCAGGCGCGTGGTGGTCAGGCCGAACAGGCGGTAGAACTCGCCTTCGCTCGGCAACAGGCCACCGGACATGCGTTCGCGTTGCAGGCGCAGCATGATCACGACGTCCACATCCTTGAGGCCTTCGGTCATGTCGGTGTAGACCTTCACGCCGTATTGCTCGATGCCGATCGGCAGCAGGGTTTTCGGTGCGATCACGCGGATATCCGGGCAACCCAGGGTTTTCAGGGCCAGCATGTTCGAGCGCGCTACCCGCGAGTGCAGGATGTCGCCGACGATGGCCACCGAAAGGTTTTCAAAGCTGCCTTTGTGCCGACGGATGGTGAGCATGTCGAGCATGCCCTGGGTCGGGTGGGCGTGACGGCCGTCGCCGCCGTTGATGATCGCCACCTGCGGGCAGACGTGCTCGGCGATGAAGTGCGCGGCGCCGGAGTCGCCGTGGCGCACCACGAACATGTCGGCGGCCATCGCTTCAAGGTTGCGCAGGGTGTCGAGCAGGGTCTCGCCCTTGCTCGCCGACGAGGTCGACACGTTCAGTGTGATCACGTCGGCCGACAGGCGCTGGGCCGCCAGTTCGAAGGTAGTGCGGGTGCGCGTGGAGTTCTCGAAGAACACATTGCAGATGGTCTTGCCGCGCAGCAGCGGGACCTTCTTCACCGCGCGGCCACCGACTTCGAGGAACGAGTCGGCGGTGTCGAGGATTTCGGTGAGCAGTTCACGGGGCAAACCGTCGAGGGACAAGAAGTGTTGCAGCTGGCCCTGAGCATTGAGCTGCAGCGGGCGCTTGGCATCTAGAGGCGTCATCGCGGGGACTCTTTACAAGGCGGGTTAAAGGGCAAGGTCTTGCAGTTCGAGTACGAGCGGCGTGGGACCGGACAATTTTACCCGCTGCTGGGCTGAAAGCGACAGGGTCGCGCCGACCACATCCGGGCTGATCGGCAGCTCGCCGGCGTCCAGGTCCAGCAGGCAGACCAGCGTCACGCTGGCGGGGCGGCCGTAGTCGAACAGCTCGTTCAGCGCGGCACGGACGGTGCGGCCGCTCATCAGCACGTCGTCGATCAGCACCAGGTGCTGGCCTTCGATTTCGAACGGCAGGGCCGACGGGCGCACTTGCGGGTGCAGGCCGTTCTGGCTGAAGTCGTCGCGGTAGAAGGACACATCCAGCGTACCCAGCGGCGAATCGTTGCCCAGCTCTTGCAGCAGCGCCTGGGCCACCCACACGCCACCCGTGCGAATGCCGATGAAGCGCGGCTCGCTGATGCCACGGTGTTTCAGGTGGGCCTTGAGGCGAATCGCCATCTGGCTGATCAGTTCGGCGGGGTTTGGCAGGCTCATGGTCGCTCCTTCAAGGCCTTGCGCGGCAGGGTTTGCCAGCAAGGACCGGGCTCAAACGTAAAAAGACGCGGCAAGCCGCGTCAGTCAGGATTCAAATAACGCGGTGTTTTCATCCAGCCAACCCTGCAACAGCAAGGCCGCGGCGATGGCGTCCACCGGGTTGTCGCGGTAGCTGCCTTTCTGCCCGCCACGGTCGCGGCGCTCACCCTTGGCTTCGAAGGTCGTCAGGCGCTCATCGTGGGTATAAAAAGGCAGGTTGTAGCGGCCGTTGAGGCGGCGCGCGAACTTTTCGGCGCGCAGGCACATGTCGCTGGGGGTGCCGTCCATGTTCAAGGGCAGGCCGACCACCGCCGCGTCGGGCTTCCACTCCTTGATCAGGGCTTCGACCTGGTTCCAGTCCGGTATGCCGTTCTGGGCTTTCAAGGTACACAGCTCGCGGGCCTGGCCAGTGATGACCTGGCCGACAGCGACGCCGATCTGTTTGGTGCCGTAGTCAAAACCGAGGATCAGACGCAAGGCCATCAGGCGTGCCCCGCCTGGCTGGTCAGCAGGCTGAGGTTGACCCGCAGCTTGGCCGCGGCCGCGTCCAGGCGCAGCTCGGCGGCAGTGTTGAACAGAATGTCGGCATCGTAGGGGCAGGTCAGCCAGGCGTTACTGGCCAGCTCGGCCTCCAGTTGCCCGGCTTCCCAGCCAGCGTAGCCGAGGGTGATCACACTCTGTTCGGGGCCGACGCCGTCGGCGATGGCGAACAACACGTCCTGGGATGTGGACAGCGACACGCCGTCGAGGTCCACCGTGGCCTGGAACTTCGGCCCGGTCGGGTGCAGCACAAAGCCGCGATCGGTCTGCACCGGCCCGCCGATATAGATCGGCACGCCCTGGCAGCGGGCTGGCGGGTCGATCTCCGGGCGCAGTTGCTCGAGGATATCGGCCAGGTTCAGCTCTTGCGGGCGGTTCACCACCAACCCCATGGCACCATTGGCCGTGTGCTCGACAATGTAGGTCAAGGTCTGCGCAAAGTTCGGGTCGGCCATATGGGGCATGGCGATCAGGAATTGGTGCTTGAGGTAGGTCGGGCTGACATTTTTCATGTCCGCTAGTGTGGCGTTGGAGGGGCGAACTGACAAGCTGGGAGTGATCCGAATACAGCGCCGTCGCCTTTTCTGTAGGAGCGAGCTTGCTCGCGAAAAACGCCAACGATAACGAAGTGCTCCAGGTAGAACCGCGTCGCTCTCAAGTTTTTCGCGAGCAAGCTCGCTCCTACAGTGATTGGTGTTGATTGGGGTTATCAGTTGCTGGACAGGCGATCGCCCTTGGCAAACCGCCAGGTGCGGATGATTTCCAGGCGGTCCACGTCATTCAGGTCGCCGCTGAACGGCGCAAAGGGCGCGGCCAGGCGCACGATGCGCTGGGCGGCCTGGTCCAGCAGCGGCTGGCCGGACGATTCGAGTACCTGCACTTCATATAACGTGCCGTCGCGGTTGATCGACACCAGCAAGCGCAAATTGCCGTAGATCTGCTGGCGGCGGGCCTCGTCCGGGTAGTTGAGGTTGCCGATGCGCTCGACCTTCTTGCGCCACTCGTCCTTATACCAGGCGCCTTTGTCGCGCATGGTGGACGCCGCGTTCAGGCGGTAGATGCGCGGGCGCTTGGCGTACAGCTGTTGCTCATTGGCCAGTTCGGCTTCGAGGCTGGATATCTGGTCGGAGAGCTGCGAGCTGTCGAAGGTCGGCGCCGGCTTGACGGGCTCGGGTCGCGGTTCGGTCTTGGTTTTCTCGCGCTGGGTCGCGGCTTTTTGCGGTTTCGGCGCGATGGTGGTCACCACAGGCTTGGGCGCGGCCTGGGGGACTTCGGGCTTGGGCGTCGGTGGCGGGGAGACTTTATTTACCTTGTTGTCCTGGAACGGCGCCACTTCGGTGGTCTTGGGCACGGCTTTCTTGTCCAGCGTGCCGCTGCCCTGCTGATTGTCCTGGGCGAGAAAATCGGCCTTCTCGGGCTTCTTTTCGCTCTTGAACGTGGCGAGGGTGATTTCCAGGGTCTTGGTGATTTGCTTGGGTTCGACCATGGTGAAACCCACGCCGAGGATCAGCGCCAGGTGGATCAATGCCGCGAGAAACAGGGTAAATCCGAGCCGATCAGCCGGGCGCACGCCGCTGGGGGAGGGTTCGAAGGGCAGATCGGACGGGAGTGTCATGACAAGAAAACCAACATCGCGTGTTTCACAGGTGGCGCATGATAACGCAATGTTGGCGGGTGTCCGGCTGTTCTATGTCACTTGGCTTGTAGCTTGCGCTCAATCGCGGCCATCAGCATTTCGCCGATGTTCGTGCCAAATGCATTGTCGATCTCGCGAATACAGGTCGGGCTGGTGACGTTGATTTCGGTGAGGTGTTCACCAATTACGTCGAGGCCTACGAACAGCAAACCTTTTTCCCGCAGGGTCGGGCCGACCTGGGAAGCAATCCAGCGGTCCTTGTCCGACAAAGGCCGGGCTTCGCCACGACCGCCGGCCGCCAGGTTGCCGCGGGTCTCGCCGGCTGCCGGGATGCGCGCCAGGCAATAATCCACCGGTTCGCCGTCGATCATCAGGATGCGCTTGTCGCCGTCCTTGATCGCCGGCAGATAAGCCTGGCCCATGATCTGCTGGGTGCCCAGGGCGGTCAGGGTTTCGAGGATCACCGACAGGTTCGGGTCGCCAGCGCGGTGGCGGAAGATCGAGGTGCCGCCCATGCCGTCCAGCGGTTTGAGGATCACATCGCCGTGCTTGGCGGCGAATTCGCGCAGCACATCGGCGCGGCGGCTGACCACGGTCGGCGGCGTGCAGTGCGGGAACAGCGTGGCGAACAGCTTCTCATTGCAGTCGCGCAGGCTCTGCGGCTTGTTGACGATCAGCACGCCAGCGCGCTCGGCCTGCTCCAGCAGGTAGGTGGAGTAGACGAATTCCATGTCGAACGGCGGGTCCTTGCGCATCAGGATCACGTCCAGGTCGCTCAGGGGGCTGTCGATTTCGTCTTGCAGCTCGAACCACTTTTCAGGGTTGGCGAACACCTCGAGCGGACGCATCCGCGCACGCGCCTCGCCGTCGCCCTGGTAAAGGTCGCGCTGTTCCATATAGAACAGGCTCCAGCCGCGGGCCTGGGCGGCCAGGAGCATGGCCAGCGAGCTGTCCTTTTTATAGGAAATGCTGGCGATAGGGTCCATGACAATGCCGACGCGAACGCTCATGGGGGATTTCCTCTAGCAAATTAGGGCGCATAAAAGTGGCGTCAGAGTGGCGCTGCGACTGTTGTGGGTCAAGGAAAAACCACCTGGCGGGTCGCTCGATAGATTGCTCCACGAGACTGTGCTAAAAAGACTGCCACGGCGCAGCAGCCCCTGAATTCCAAGGCTTGTGACGCTCATCCTGGGCAGTATCAGGCCGTACACACCGAAAACCGATTCGCTGTGGCGATGGTAGAGCAGATATGGAACAGCATTCCAACGCCTTGAGAGTGATGGTGATCGACGATTCGAAAACGATCCGCCGCACCGCCGAAACCCTGTTGAAGAACGTGGGCTGCGATGTCATCACGGCCATCGATGGTTTCGATGCCCTGGCCCGGATTGTGGATCATCACCCGCACATTATCTTTGTCGACATCATGATGCCGCGCCTGGATGGCTATCAGACGTGCGCCCTGGTGAAGAACAACCCGGCGTTCAAGTCGATCCCGGTGATCATGCTGTCTTCCAAGGACGGCCTGTTCGACAAGGCCAAGGGGCGTATCGTCGGTGTCGATCAGTTTTTGACCAAGCCTTTCAGCAAGGAAGAACTGCTGGGCGCGATCAAGGCCTACGTGCCGGGTTTCGCCGCAGTAGAACAAGCACACTGACGCAACCTCACAAGGGCGTGCGTCTTCCAATGTAGTGGGGAAAACCATGGCACGTGTTCTGATCGTCGACGATTCGCCGACCGAAATGTACAAACTGACCGGCATGCTGGAAAAGCACGGTCATCAGGTCTTGAAAGCGGAAAACGGTGCCGACGGCGTGGCCCTGGCCCGCCAGGAAAAGCCCGACGCGGTCTTGATGGACATCGTGATGCCGGGCCTCAATGGCTTCCAGGCCACCCGCCAGCTGTCCAAGGAGCGGGAAACCAATGGCATCCCGATCATCATCATCACCACCAAGGACCAGGAAACCGACAAAATCTGGGGCGCGCGCCAGGGCGCCAAGGATTACCTGACCAAGCCGGTGGACGAAGCCACGCTGATCGCCACCCTGAACAAGGTCTTGGCCCGCTGACGGCACGCCATCATGACCGAGTCGCTAACCGCCTTCGAGCTGCTGCTGGACATCGACCGCCGCTGTCGCCTGCTGGCCGCTGACCTGCCGTCCCAGGAAACCCGCCTGCAAGGCTGGAGCGGGATCGGCTTTCGCGTGGGCGAACAGTGGTTTGTCGCGCCCATGCGCGAAGTCGCCGAAGTGCTGCATGAGCCGCGCTGCACTTTAATGCCCGGGGTCAAGACCTGGATCAGAGGAGTCGCTAACCTGCGTGGGCGCCTGCTGCCGGTGATGGATCTCGGTGGGTTCCTCGGCCATGCGCTGTCCAAGGCAGACAAGCAGCGGCGGGTATTGGTCGTGGAATACCAGGACATATTTATCGGGCTGCTGGTGGACGAGGTGGTGGGTATGCAGCATTTCGCACAAGACGCCTTGTTGCCCAGCGCCACCCCCGGCGTGCCCTTTATCAGTGGCCGGTTCGACGCTGATCAGCAGTGGCAGGTCTTCAGCCCCTTCGCTCTGGCCCAGGCCCCTGGCTTCATGGATGTTGCCGCATGACCACCGCTACCACACCCAAACCCCAGGCAGGCTCACGCAGCCGCTCGCAGATCATCGTGCTGTTTATTGCGCTGATCGTGTTCATCATGTTGCTGTTCGCCAACTTCGCGTACCTCAACACCCAGTCCACCTACGACAAGCAGTACATCGGCCACGCCGGCGAGTTGCGGGTGCTGTCCCAGCGTATCGCCAAGAACGCCACCGAAGCCGCCGCCGGCAAGGCCGCGGCGTTCAAGTTGCTGGCGGAGGCGCGCAATGACTTTGCCCGGCGCTGGGGTTACCTGAAAAAGGGCGACCCGGACACCGGCCTGCCCGCCGCGCCCAGTGCGGTACGTGCAGAGATGCGGGCGGTGCAGACCGATTGGGAAGCGCTGCTGAAAAACACCGACGCGATCCTCGCCAGCGAACAGACCGTGCTGTCGTTGCATCAAGTTGCCGCGACCCTGGCCGAAACCGTGCCGCAACTGCAGATGGAATCGGAAAAGGTCGTGGATATTCTGCTGCAACGCGGCGCCCCGGCCAGCCAGGTGGCCTTGGCCCAGCGCCAGTCGCTGCTGGCCGAGCGGATCCTGGGGGCGGTCAACACCGTGCTGGCCGGTGACGAAACTGCCGCGCAGGCCGCCGATGCCTTTGGCCGCGATGCCAACCGCTTCGGCCAGGTGCTCACCGGCATGCTCCAGGGCAACCCCGGGCTGCGCATCACCCAGGTCGAGGACCACGACGCACGGGCGCGCCTGGCGGAAATCGCCGAACTGTTCGAGTTTGTCTCCGGCTCCGTGGACGAGATCCTCGAAACCTCGCCGCAACTGTTCCAGGTCCGGGCCTCGGCGAGCAATATTTTCAACCTCTCGCAAACCCTGCTCGATGAAGCCTCGCACCTGGCCACCGGCTTTGAAAACCTCGCCGGCGGGCGCAGCTTCGACACGATCGGCGGCTATGTGCTGGGCTTGCTGGCGCTGGCCTCGATCATCCTGATCGGCCTGGTGATGGTCCGCGCCACCAACCAGCAACTGCGGGAAACCGCCGAGAAGAACGAGCGCAACCAGAACGCGATCATGCGCCTGCTGGATGAAATCGAAGACCTGGCCGACGGCGACCTCACCGTGACGGCCTCGGTGACTGAAGACTTCACCGGCACCATCGCCGACTCCATCAACTATTCCGTGGACCAACTGCGCGACCTTGTCGCTACCATCAACCTCACCGCCGGCCAGGTCGCCGGCGCGGTGCAGGACACCCAGGCCACCGCCATGCACCTGGCGCAGGCCTCGGAGCATCAGGCCCAGCAGATCGCCGAGGCCTCCACCGCGATCAAGCAGATGGCCCAGTCGATCGATCAGGTGTCGGCGAACGCCGCTGAATCCTCGGCGGTGGCCGAGCGCTCGGTGGAAATCGCCAACAAGGGCAATGAAGTGGTGCACAACACCATCCACGGCATGGACAACATTCGCGAGCAGATCCAGGACACCGCCAAGCGCATCAAGCGCCTGGGCGAGTCGTCCCAGGAGATCGGCGACATTGTCAGCCTGATCGATGACATCGCCGACCAGACCAACATCCTTGCGCTCAACGCCGCGATCCAGGCAAGCATGGCCGGGGATGCCGGGCGCGGCTTCGCGGTGGTTGCCGATGAAGTGCAACGCCTGGCCGAACGCTCCTCGGCGGCCACGCGGCAGATCGAAACCCTGGTGCGGGCGATCCAGGCCGACACCAACGAAGCCGTCATCTCGATGGAACAGACCACCACTGAAGTGGTGCGCGGCGCACGGCTGGCCCAGGACGCCGGGGTGGCGCTGGAAGAGATCGAAGGCGTGTCGAAAACCCTGGCGGCGCTGATCCAGAGTATTTCCAACGCGGCGCAGCAACAGACGTCGTCGGCGGGGCAGATCTCGCTGACCATGAACGTCATCCAGCAGATCACCAGCCAGACCTCATCGGGCTCGACCGCCACCGCCGAGAGCATCGGCAACCTGGCGAAAATGGCCAGCCAGTTGCGCCGCTCAGTATCGGGCTTCACCTTGCCGGCTGCTAAGCAGGCTGATGATTGAAATGCAATCCAAATGTGGGAGGGAGCTTGCTCCCGATGGCAGTGGGTCAGTCAATGAATCAGGTGACTGATACACCGTCATCGGGAGCAAGCCCCCTCCACATGTGATCTCGCTCTTTGTTTCAAGAACACCAGCAACCTTTGTTTCAAGAACACCAGCAACTCATGAATTCTAAGCGGAGCAGTTATGGTTGATCGGCACGACTACGTGGCCCTCGAATGGGTCAAGGGCGACATTGCCGAAACCCTGAAACAGGCCCGTTCGGCGCTGGACGCGTTTGTCGAAACCACCGACAACGACACCCTCGGCGACTGCCTGGCGTGCATCCATCAAGTGCATGGCGCTTTGCAAATGGTCGAGTTCTACGGCGCGGCGCTGCTCGCCGAAGAAATCGAAGCCCTGGCTCTGGCCCTGCAGGCCGGGCGCGTCAGCCAGCGCGATGAAAGCATCCGCCTGCTACAACAAGCCCTCGGCCAATTGCCGCTGTACCTGGACCGCATCCACAGCGCGCGCCGCGACTTGCCGCTGGTGGTGTTGCCGCTGCTCAACGACCTGCGCAGTGCGCGCGGCGAAAGCCTGTTGTCCGAAACCAGCCTGTTCAGCCCGCAACTGCTGTCGATTGCGCCGTTGTCCGAAGAAACGCTGGCGCAACGTGCGCCGCCCGACCTGAACGAGCAGGTGCGCCAGTGGCACCTGCTGCTGCAACAAGCCCTGGCCGGGTTGCTGCGCGAAGATCACGGCCCGAGCAACCTGGAAGACATGGCGCGGGTCTTCGCCCGCCTCGAAGCGCTGTGCCAGGGCGCGCCGCTGTTGCCGCTGTGGCAAGTCACCTCGGCGCTGGTCGAGGGCATGTTGACCGGCGTGATCGCCAACAGCCCGGCGCTGCGCAGCCTGCTCAAGGCCAGCGACAAGCAACTCAAGCGCCTGCTCGTCCAGGGCATTGGCGGCATCAACCAGCCGGCGCCGGATGAACTGCTCAAGAGCCTGCTGTTCTACGTCGCCAAAGTCACCCGGCCAACGCCGCGCATGCAAAGCCTGAAAGAACGCTATGGCCTCGATGAAGCCTTGCCCGACAGCGCCGTGGTCGATGCCGAACGGGCGCGCCTGGCCGGGCCGGACCGCAATGCGATGGGCTCGGTGCTCGGCGCGTTGTGCGAGGAGCTGGTGCGGGTCAAGGAACGCCTCGACCTGTTCGTGCGCAGCGACCGTCAACACACCAGCGACCTCGATGCGCTGTTGGCGCCGCTGCGGCAAATCGCCGATACCCTCGCGGTGCTGGGCTTTGGCCAGCCGCGCAAAGTCATCATCGACCAGCTTGCGGTGGTGTTGAGCCTGGCCCAGGGCCAGCGCGAACCCAACGATGCGGTGCTGATGGATGTCGCTGGCGCGTTGCTCTACGTCGAAGCCACGCTGGCCGGGATGGCGGGCACGGTCGAGCCGGAAAACCGCGAAGAAAGCCGCCTGCCCACCACCGACCTGACGCAGATTCATCAGTTGGTGATCCGCGAGTCCTGCCAGTGCCTCAAGCAAGCCAAAGAGCTGGTGATCGACTGCATCGACGCCCAGTGGGAGCGCCAGCGCCTGGAGTCCCTGCCGGAGCTGTTGAGCCAGGTGCGCGGCGCCCTGGCGATGATTCCACTGCCACGCGCAGCGAGCCTGATGCGCGGTTGCACCGATTACGTCGATGAACAACTGATGATCAACGACGCAGTGCCGTCCGCAGAGCAGCTGGAGCATTTCGCCGACGTGATCAGCGGCCTGGAGTACTACCTGGAACGCATGCTCCAAGACCCTGACGCCGCTGGCGAACGGGTGCTGGAGCTGGCCACCCGGGGCCTGGCCGCGCTGGGTTACCTGCCTGCCGAAAAGCCCTGGCGCCAGGCGCTGGTGGCGCCGGATGGTGCGCTGTCGAGCGAGAGCACGCCGAGCCAGTCCCAGTTCGACGCGCTGGCCAATCCCGCTTCGCGCTTGAACCCGCCCGCCCTGCAACGCCCCGGCAGCCTGCTGCCGCCGCCGGCCGGTGAAGAGCCGATCGACGACGAACTGCGTGAAGTGTTCCTCGAAGAGACCGCCGAAGTCCTCGAGGTGCTGCACCACCATCTACCGAGCGGCGTCGATAAAACCGCCCTCGGCGAAATGCGCCGTGCCTTCCACACCCTCAAAGGCAGCGGCCGCATGGTGCGGGCCCTGGTGCTGGCGGAACTGGCCTGGGCCGTCGAGAACCTGCTCAACCGCGTGCTGGAGCGTAGCGTGGCCGCCGGCCCCGAGGTGCAACAGGTGCTGGATGAAGCAGTGGCCCTGCTGCCGGAACTGATCGCCGACTTCGCCGCCGGTGCCCAGCGCCAGCGGGACGCGGTCGACGCCCTGGCCGCGCGCGCCCACGCGTTGGCCAGCGGCACTGCCGTGGCGGCTGCCGAACCCCATGACCCGATGCTGCTGGAGATCTTCCGCAACGAAGTCCAGAGCCACCTCGACAGCCTCAACCATTTCCTGCGCCAGGCCGCCGAGCATGTGCCGCTGCAAGTCAGCGATGAGCTGCAACGCGCCTTGCACACCCTCAAAGGCAGCGCTTACATGGCCGGCGTGCTGCCGATCGCCGAACTGGCGCGCCCGCTCGATCACCTGACCCGCGAGTACAAGGCCCACCGCCTGCCGTTGGACCTGGATGAAGTGGAACTGCTGCTGGAGGCCGAGGGCCTGTTCCAACGGGGCTTGCGCCAGTTGAACGGCGACCCGCTGATGCCGATCCAAGGGGCCGCCGACCTGATCGGTCGCACCCAAAGCCTGCTCGATCAGCAGCTTCAAGCCCAGCTCGAAGCGCCGAGCACTGGGCTGCGGATCAAGCGTGATCCGCAACTGATCAACAACTTCCTGGCCCAGGGCATGGACATCCTGCTCGACGCCGAAAGCCTGCTGCGCCGCTGGCAACAACACCCCGGCGAACGCCAGGAACTGACCGCGCTGCTGGATGAATTGACCACCCTGGGGCAGGGCGCGCATCTCGCCGACCTGCACGCCATCGACGAACTGTGCGAAGCCCTGCTCGACCTTTACGGCGCCGTGGAAGAAAGCAGCCTGGCGGTCAGCGAGCGGTTTTTTCAGGAGGCCGAACAGGCCCACGAAGCGCTGATCAACATGCTCGACGAACTGGCCGCCGGCCAGGAAATCAGCCCGGCCCCGACGCGCATGCAAGCCTTGCGCGAGCTGCTGGATGGCGCCCTCGATCCGTCCGCCACCGGCCTGATCAAAAGCGACGGCAGCCGTGCGCTGAGCATCTCCGAACTGGGCGCCGCGACGGCCCGGCTGGATCGGCACGCGGTGGTAGATGATGAGATCGTCGAGATCTTCCTCGAAGAAGCCGTGGATATCCTCGACAGCGCCGGGCAATCCCTCAAGCGCTGGTTGCTGGAACCCGAGGGCGTAGCGCCGTTGACCTCGTTGCAGCGCGATATGCACACCCTCAAGGGCGGCGCGCGCATGGCCGAAATCGGGCCGGTCGGCGACCTTGCCTACGAGCTGGAAGGCCTTTACGAAGGCCTGGCGGACCGCCGCTACAGCTATTCCGGCGAGCTGTCCCAGGTACTGATGTCCAGTCATGAGCACTTGGCGTTGCAGTTGGACCAGTTGCAAGAGCATCAGGCGCTGAGCGATTCCAGTGAGTTGATCGCCAAAGTCCGGGCGTTGCGCCACAGCGGTTCGCCCACGGCGCCGGTCGCGGCCGCGCATACCTTGGGCATCGACCCTGAATTGCTGGATATCTTCCTCGAAGAAGCCGCCGATATTCTCGACAGCTCGGGCGCGGCGTTGCTGCGCTGGCAGGCTGAGCCCCATAACCGCCAGGAAGTCGAAACCCTGCTGCGCGACCTGCACACCCTCAAGGGCGGTGCGCGCATGGTCGAGATCGGCCCGATCGGCGACTTGGCCCATGAGCTGGAGTTTCTCTACGAAGGCTTGTCCTCCGGTTTGCTCGTGGCGTCCTCTGAGTTGTTCGCCTTGCTGCAAGGTTGTCACGACCGCCTGGCGCAGATGATCGATGCGGTGGCGGCGGGCTTGCCGGTGGGCTCGGTGGACAAACTCATCGAGCGCATCAAGAGCCTGGTCCACCCCAGCGATGAGCCGGTGGCGGCGGTGGCGTTGGTGACAGGCAAGGCCGAAGCGGCTGTCGAACCGACGGCCGACATGGTGAAAATCTCCGCCGACCTGCTGGACGACCTGGTCAACCTGGCCGGTGAAACCTCGATCTTCCGTGGCCGAATCGAACAGCAGGTCAACGACGCGCAGGTTGCCCTCAACGAGGTGGAAACCACCCTCGAGCGCATGCGCGACCAACTGCGTCGGCTCGACAGCGAAACCCAGGGCCGCCTCTTCAGCCGTCAGCAGGCCGAAGCCGAGCGCTTGGACTATGACGAGTTCGACCCGCTGGAAATGGACCGTCATTCACAGTTGCAGCAACTGTCCCGGGCGTTGTTCGAGTCTGCTTCCGACTTGCTCGACCTCAAGGAAACCCTCGAACGCCGCAACCAGGATGCCCACGACCTGTTGCAGCAACAAGCGCGCATCAACACCGAATTGCAAGAAGGCCTGATGCGAACGCGCATGGTGCCCTTTGAACGCATGCTGCCGCGCCTCAAGCGCATCGTGCGCCAGGTCGCGCAGGAGTTGGGCAAGGACGTGGAATTCGTGGTCGGCAATGCCGAGGGCGAGATGGACCGCAACGTGCTGGAGCGCATGGTCGCGCCGCTGGAACATATGCTGCGCAACGCCGTCGACCACGGCCTGGAGTCCCGCGAGGCGCGGCTGCTGGCCGGCAAGCCCGAGAAGGGCCGCGTCACCCTGGACCTGACCCACGAAGGCGGCGATATCGTCTTCGACCTGCGCGACGACGGTGCCGGCGTGTCTCTCGATGCGGTACGGCGCAAGGCGATCAAGCGCGGCCTGCTCGCCGCTGATCAAGAGATCAGCGACCATGACGTGTTGCAGTTCATCCTGCAGCCGGGGTTCTCCACCGCGGAAAAGATCACCCAGATTTCCGGGCGTGGCGTGGGCATGGACGTGGTGCATGAAGAAGTGCGCCAGCTTGGCGGCTCGATGTTTATCGATTCGATACCGGGGGCGGGCGTGCATTTTCGTATTCGCCTGCCGTTCACCGTGTCGGTCAACCGTGCGCTGATGGTGCAGTGTGCGGACGATCAATACGCGATGCCGCTCAACACCATCGAAGGCCTGGTGCGCGTGTTGCCCCATGAGCTGGAAGGGCACTATCAACTGGACCCGCCACGTTATGAATACGCTGGTCAGCGCTATGAGCTGTTTTACCTCGGCGACCTGCTGCACACGGTCGCCCGCCCGAAACTGCTGGGCCAGTACCAACCGTTACCCGTGCTGTTGGTGCAGTACAACGAACGGCACGTGGCGGTGCAGGTGGACAGCATGGCGGGGAGCCGGGAAATCGTGGTCAAGGGCCTGGGGCCGCAGTTTGCCGGGGTGAAGGGGCTCTCCGGGGCGACCATTCTCGGCGATGGCCGTGTGGTCTTGATCATCGACCTGCTCGCCCACATCCGCGCCCGGCAACCGGCCTTGCCGGCCCAGGTGGTGGACGTCCCGCTGCTGCTCAACGCGCCGCTGAAAAAGCGCCCGCTGCTGGTGCTGGTGGTGGACGACTCGGTCACCGTGCGCAAAGTCACCAGCCGCCTGCTCGAGCGCAACGGCATGAACGTCCTCACCGCCAAGGACGGCATCGACGCCATGGCCGTGCTGGAAGAACACACCCCGGACCTGATGCTGCTGGACATCGAAATGCCGCGCATGGACGGTTTCGAAGTGGCCATCCAGGTGCGCAACGACCCACGGCTGATGCGCTTGCCGATCATCATGATCACCTCCCGCACCGGCCAGAAACACCGCGACCGTGCCATGGCCATCGGCGTCAACGACTACCTCGGCAAGCCGTATCAGGAGTCGGTGCTGCTGGAAAGCATCGCCTATTGGAGCAAGTCCCATGCTTGACCACCGCACCAGCCAACTCACCGGCCTGCTCCTGCCCCTCGCCGACCGCCACCTGGTGCTGCCCAACGTCGCCATCGCTGAACTGATCGACTTCCAGCGCGGCGAACCGGCCAGCGACGCACCGCCCTGGTACCTGCGGCAAGTGACCTGGCGCGACCGGCAATTGCCGCTGATCAGCTTCGAAGCGGCCTGCGGTGAAGCCAGCGTGACCGGCGAGCGCTCGCGCATCGTCGTGCTGAACGCCCTGGGCGGGCGGCCGTCATTGAAGTTCATTGCGATGGTGATCCAGGGGATTCCCCGCTCGTACAAACTCGATAGCCAGTTGAGCTACGTGGATGTGCCGCTGTGCCCGCTGGAACTGGCGGCGGTGCAGGTGGGGGAGCATGTGGCAAAAGTGCCGGATTTGATGGGGTTAGAAGCCCTGCTGGTTGAATCCGGCCTGGCCTGAACATAAGCCTTGCGATGATCCCGATGTGGGAGGGGCTTGCTCCCACACAGGTTGGCGTTGAGCGCACTGATGTCAGAATTGAATGTTGTTTATGTAGGCAAGTTCTTTGCCTGGATTGGACAGGTTTTCCGGCCTGAATGGGACTCCCTTTTGGGGACCGCTATTTAAAAGACACCACCGAACAAATGTGGGAGGGGGCTTGCCCCCGGTGGCGGTGTGTCAGTCTCAGTATCTGTAACTGAGCCACTGCCATCGGGGGCGAGC